>NZ_JANRHP010000001.1:0-420791 GCF_024733725.1 Parasutterella secunda | reverse complement strand
GCGGGCTTGCCGACCGTTGGGTTTGAGTTTGAAGAGAAAACCTTGGCGGAACAACATGAGACATGATTTTACGGGAATTGAAAGCAATTTTGCCCCAAAATAGCCTCAACGTAGCCAATTGACATTGGCGTTCCTTATATCCCCGCCATTAATGGCGGGGCTTTACGGAACTCGCGGTAAATTAATTTAACTTAAATAGATTTAACTTAAGATGATTTAACGTAAACATCGTTTACGTTAATGAAATTTATGTTGAAATTCCGTAAAAATGATAGGAGTTGGTATGCGTTTTTGCGGAAGAAAAGAGGGCATTTCAGCTCTGAGCTCTTTTTGGAAAACAGTCAGAAGACAGAACGTTCCTCAGATGGTTAGTGTCATTGGAAGGCGGCGTGTGGGCAAAACGACTTTAGTCCTTAAAGCGTTTGAAAATGAAGCGGTGCCGTTTTTGTATTTGTTTGTCTCACAGCGTGTATCCGAATCTGATTTAGTACAGGCCTGGCTCAATGAAGTTTGTCGAAGTGCCGTTAAATGTTTTCGGCACTTCGCAACTTAAAAACTAATAGGTGTATTTTTCAGCACCCTTCCAAGCCGGTGTATAGGCTCCCTTATAGGCTTTCATCAAAGTCGTAGCTGTCTCGTGGGTTTGATAGGCCTGGACAACTTTTTGGTAGATAGGATTATCTTTATCGGCTTCACGCGCAGCAATAATGTTGACAAGCTGAGCGACCTGAGGGTTGGTGCTTGGATTTAAGTCTTCAGAAAAAATAGAGTCTGAAAAAGCGTCAAGACCGGCTGTATAGGCATTTCCGCCGTTGATGATGGCCGCTGCGACATCGGGTAATAAGCGAGCGAGGATGCCGGATTCAGCTTCACGGATTTTAATTTTGACTTTGTACTCGGTGATGTCCAGTTTAGTTGGCACGTAACCTTTCGTTGGGTCAACTTTGATGAGACCTGCGGCCTCTAAGAGTTTGATAGCTCGACCGCCGTTGGTCAGATCCGAGGGGATTGCGATGATATCACCGTCTTTGAAGTCGCTCAGTGACTTAATTTTTTCTTTGTTGTTATAGATTCTCAAGGGAGTCAGAAGCGTGTCGCCTATTGAGACGATCTTGTAGCCGTTTCTTTCAATGTCATTGGCAAGATAAGCTTTGTGCTGAAAAGCGTTTAAATCAATCTCCCCGTCAGCCAATGCTCGATTGGGCGTGGCGTAGTCACTGTATTTGATGAGTTTTACACGGATTTTTTCCGGCGCTAAAAGTTCATTGACAGTATCCCATTGCGCGACGTAGTCGCCGACAACCCCAACTGTCACCTCTCGGAATTCTTCAGCACAGGCAGAAGAAAAAGAACCCAGAGAAAAGGCGGCCACACACCCAGCAGCTACCAAAGACTTTAAAAATGTACGTTTATTCATGATGATCATCTCCAAAGTAAAAAGTTAGTGAGAAGTTTTGCGGATAATCCATTGACCGAAACACTGCACAATCGTGATGACAGCCAAAATGATGATGACGGTGAGCCAAATCATGTCACGGTAACCCATTTGGTAACCATAGCGAATGGCAAAATCACCAAGACCACCGGCTCCGATTGCGCCGGCAATGGCGGTGATACCGATAAAGCTCACAAAAGTGATGAGGGTGACGCGAGTGATGCCAGGGATGCTTTCTCTTAAGTAGACACCAAAGACGATTTGCGGGATGGAAAAGCCCATGGCCTGGCTCGCTTCAATTAGACCATCGTCCAGATCGCTTAACACGGATTCAATTTGACGGGCAAAAAACGGAACTGTGCCAAAAACCAGTGCGACGAAGGAGCCGGTGACGCCGGATCCCGTACCCACTAAAAAGCGGCTCAAAGGAATCAAAAGAACGATCAGAATGATGAAAGGGATCGAACGGATAATGTCGATACTTTTGTCAAAAAATAGGAAATGCCAGCGTTTCTCCCACAGACCGTCTTTTCGAGTAATGACTAAAAGGACACCGATTGCAACGCCTAAAAACCAGGCAATGGTGCCGGAGACGGCGACCATGGTTGCGGTCTGCCAGAAACACTCAACAAGTTCCGGGCCGAGTCTTTCAATATGCGGTAAAAGAAAGGCAATAATGTCGTTCATCTGAGGACCTCCACACGGACTTTTTGTTCAATTAAAAAGGCTTTGGCTTGAGCGATTTTTTCTGCCTCACCTTCTATGGCTACGCCGAGTTTGCCGACGATGCATTCCTTGAAATAGTCGATATTTCCGTAAATGATGTTGGCTTTGACTTCAAAGCGCCGATAAAGTTCACTCATTAAAGGTTCTCCGGCGACGCTGCCTCTGTAGGTCAGAAACCAGACCGGCTGATCTGGGTGGATACCGGTGATGGAGCTATTTAATCGGATGAGGTCGTTGAAAGTCTCAAAGTTATCGGCTGCTTGGATAAAGCTTTTGGTAATCGGTGCCTGAGGATTGCTGAAAATATCAACGATATTGCCTTTTTCTACGACTTGGCCGTTTTGCATGACGGCTACTCGATCACAAATTTCTTTGATGACTTCCATTTGGTGGGTGATTACAACAATGGTCAGTCCCAGTCTGGCGTTGACTTCCTTTAACAGTTGCAAAATCGAATGCGTTGTCTGAGGATCTAGGGCGCTTGTTGCTTCATCACACAGAAGAACTTTAGGGTCATTGGCAAGGGCCCGTGCAATGGCAACGCGCTGTTTTTGCCCACCGGAAAGTTGTGATGGATAATTTTGAGCCTTATCGGTCAGGCCGACCAATTCGAGCAACTCATTGACCTTACGAGCCCGATTTTCACTACTTAGGGCTGTCAGCTTCAGGGGAAGTTCAATATTTTCAAAAACCGTGCGGCTTGGCATGAGATTGAAATGTTGGAAAATCATGCCTATTTTCTGGCGCAGTTGCCTGAGTTTGAGACCGCTGTAATTGGTGATGTCCTCGTTGTCAATCGTAATCCGTCCGCTTTGGGGCTTTTCCAATAGATTAATGCAGCGAACGAGAGTGGATTTACCGGCGCCGGAAAAACCGATAATGCCGAAGATTTCACCTTGTCGAATTTTTAAACTGACGTCTTTGACGGCCTGAACCGTTTTTCCACCAATTTCAAAAGTTTTGTTGATATGTTCCAGTTTGATCATTTCTTATCCTTCAGTCACACCGAATGCGAAATGCATCAAACTTTTTTGAGCGTCTAATCAACGGTGTCTAACGGTTGATTTCTCATAACCAAAAAATTTGGTGTGACGTTTTAATTGTTTAAGTGAAGGGGAAGAAATATCGTTCGTTATGAGACCTTCCGAACGATACTTGAGCGGAGCGCGGTGCTCCGAAGGTCCTTAGAGCACCATCGTCATCATGCACATTCGCATTTCAAAAAGACGCAAAAAGCATCGAACCGAAGACTCGGCCGAAGCGAAGCGTACATTTTGAAGTGCCTGTTGCATGGTGTTTCCTATGCTCTAAAAATTGAAATCTCGAAAGAGATGGATAGAGGTTAGAGGAATTGAAAGCAATATTCAAGGGGGTAAGGTACAAAAATTTTGCCCCCTTGAGTAGTTTGGCCTAGTTTTCAAGGAAAACCTTTAGGTAGTTATGCCGAGAGTATTGGCGGCAAGATGGATCCATTTCGTGGACCAACCAGCTAAACAAAACGAAGCAGTAGGTGTACATCTTTTTAAAATATTTCATCAATTCGGAGTTTTCATGTAATTTTTCACGTTTTTTCTGAATTTGATAACAAAAAGCCCCGATTGAGTTATTTCTCAGATCGGGGCGGTGAAAATTAACTAGTGATTATTTTTTCATTCGGTTTTCTTTTAATCCGACAGACAGGTTAAAGACCGGATGCTCTTGCGTATGATCTTCGCGGTCGGCCACAAAGTAACCTGTACGTTCCAATTGGAATTTTTCGTCAGGTTGAGCTTGGGCTAAAGCGGGTTCAATATAACCTTCCACAACCTTGAGGCTGTCAGGATTTAAAAGCGTGCGATAGTCCGCATCAACGGCATCCGGTTGAGGCACTGCAAAGAGCCGATCATAGAGTCGGAACTCAGCCTTAACAGCCGTCTTAGCATCAACAAAATGGATTGCAGCTTTTGTCTTAACCGTTTCAGAACCGGCACTGCCACTCTTCGTTTCAGGCAGGTAGCGGCAGTGAACGGCAACGACTTTACCGTTTTCATCCTTGTCAACAGAGGTCGGCACAACCACGTAGGCGTAACGCAGACGTACGGGTTTGGCTTCCGAGCCGTCAGCCGGAATTGTCAAACGACGATAACCCTTGGGAGGCACTTCTGCAAAGTCGCTTTCATCAATCCACAATTCACGCGAGAAACTGAGTTCTCTCGTACCTAATTCGGGTTTTTGCGGATGATTAGGAGCCGTCAGCGTTTCCGTTTGTCCTTCCGGATAGTTGTCGATAATGAGCTTTAACGGATGCACCACACCGATGCGGCGCATTGCACGGCCTTCCAAATCCTCACGCAGACAAGCTTCAAGCACCGAGTAATCAATCAAGCCGCCAGCAACGCGGGATACGCCGCAGCGTTCAGCGAACAATTGAATGGCTTCAGGCGTATAACCTCTTCTGCGTAAGCCGAAAATGGTGGGCATACGAGGATCGTCCCAACCGTTCACCAAATTTTCTTTCACCAATTGAATCAATTTACGCTTACTGACCACCACGTGCGAGAGGTTTAAGCGATTGAATTCATATTGGTGGGACAACAAGAAGAAGTTCGGGCGAACCACATCAAGCGCAGCTTGTAAAAGCGGCGTGTAGTGTTCCGGTTGCGTTAAAAGCAAAGCCCAGAAAGCTTCAGCACGAATACCCAAAACCTTTTCAGGTCCTAAGTTGTCGTTCCATGCGTCAAGAATTTCAGCCAAGGCTTTTTCCGGGCCGCTTAAACCCAATTTTTCACGGTGCTGATAGCAAGCACGCATGAAAGCTAAGGCTCGATCATCTTCCCCCTTACTCATTTTGAGTAAGATTTCTTTGGCTTCTTCAAATTGAGGCGCGCGCAATACGGGGATGGAACGCTCCAAAGCCCAGTCGTAGAAGGCGCGTTGATCTTCAAATTCAAGCGTGCAGATTGAGTGCGTGATATTTTCTAACGTATCTTCAATCGGATGAGCAAAGGTGTACATCGGGTAGATGCACCACTTGTCACCGGTACGGTGGTGTTCAGCAAAACGGATACGGTAAATGGCCGGGTCACGCAGGTTGATGTTAGGGCTGGCCATATCAATCTTGGCGCGCACCACCATGGAGCCTTCGGCGTGTTTGCCTTCCCGCATTTCGCGGAAAAGACGCAAGTTTTCTTCAATCGGACGATCGCGATAGGGCGAATTCTTGCCCGGTTCGGTGAGTGTGCCGCGATTGGCGTGCATTTCTTCGGGAGTTTGCTCATCAACGTAAGCAAAACCGGTTTTTACCAGATGTTCAGCGCAATCGTACATCCATTGGAAATAGTCACTGGCAAAGTAAAGATTGTTCTCTTCACCGTGCTTCCAATCAAAACCCAACCATTGAACGGATTCTTTAATGGAATCAACATATTCTTGGTCTTCTTTAACCGGGTTCGTATCGTCAAAGCGCATATGGCAATAGCCGCCGTAATCACGGGCTAAACCGAAATTCAAGCAGATGCTCTTGGCGTGACCGATGTGCAGATAGCCGTTCGGTTCCGGCGGAAAACGCGTGCGAATGCGTGCAGGGTCTTCAACGCCGGTTTGTGCCTGAATGCCGTAAGGAGCGGGGTGACCGCACCACAAACGCGGACGATTGGCGTTGCGAGCCAAATCTTCATCAATAATGTTTCGAATAAAGTTGGTGACCTGTGCACCGTTTTCTTTGGTTTCCGTCGTAGACATACGATTGTTTCAAAAATAGCGATAAGAAATTTCTTATTTTAAAACCTTTCGGTATTTTTTGTTTAAAAACAATGACGGCTTCTTCCCTCTGTTTAACGAGGATGAGAAGCCGTATGTTAAAAAGGTTTAAAAAGGGTGTTCAACTTTTTGAAAAGTTTAAGTTTTTAGATGCAGGCAATCATCGTCCCATCTTTTGAATATGGATAATGTGCTCCTCTGAGCCGCTACAGTTGCCTTTTTTCTTTAAAGTTGAGCCGCAGGATGAGCAGGAGCCGCCACAGCCGCTTCCGTCGCGGTTTTTAATTTTGAAAACGATTACCCACACTACCGCAAGTAAAATCAAAATCAAAAGTAACCAGCTGATGCCATTCATCATTATCCCTTTTAAGAACGATTCTCAATAATCAATATCCTAGCATCATTCCGAGAAGTCGCACAACGAGGGCAACGATCCAGGCGATAGCGCACTGGAATACGGCAACACCAATAGCCCACTTGCCGCCCAGCTCACGATTGATTGTCGCAATGGAGGCTACGCAAGGGGTGTAAAGCAGACAAAATACCAAAAGGGTTAAAGCTGTCAGAGCGTTGAGCGCAGCAGTCAGTGCCTCAGTGGAACCGAAAAGTACGGAAAGACTGCTGACGACACTTTCCTTGGCCATAAAGCCGCCGATTAGAGCAGTGGTGATTCTCCAGTCATCAAAGCCCAACGGAGCGAAAACAGGGGAGATCCAACCGGCAACCACCGCCAAAATACTTGTTTGAGAGTCTTCCACTGGATTGAGTTGAAAATCAAAGGTCTGCAAGAACCAGATGACAATGGTGGCCACAAAAATCACGGTAAAGGCTCGCTGCAGGAAGTCTTTTGCCTTATCCCACAACAAAAGCATGACGTTTTTCGCACCCGGCATACGGTAGTTCGGCAATTCCATGACAAACGGTACGGCTTCACCTTTGAAAAGGGAGTTTTTCATCAATAAGCCTAAAAGGATCGCCACGGCAATTCCTAAAAGGTAGAGACCGATCATGATTAGGGCGCCGTTTCCCGGGAAAAACGCAGCGACAAAAAATGCGTATATAGGTAATTTGGCCGAACAGCTCATAAAGGGGGTGAGCAAAATAGTCATTTTGCGGTCACGCTCCGAAGGCAATGTTCGGCTAGCCATCACACCCGGCACGGTGCAGCCGAAACCGATCAGCATCGGCACGATGCTTCGTCCGGACAGTCCGATTTTTCTCAAAAGCGTATCCATGACGAAGGCAACACGGGCCATGTAGCCGCTGTCTTCCAAAAATGAAAGGAAGAAAAAGAGAACCACAATGGTGGGTAGGAAACTGAGCACACTGCCCACGCCATTGAAAATGGCATCAATAATCAGTGAATGAATGGAGGCATTGACCTGAAGTGTCGTCAACAGGGCATCCGTATAATCCGTGGCGCACCCAATCAGCCAGTCAAGCGCATCATTGAGCCATACACCGATCACATTAAAGGTGAGCCAGAAAACCAAAGCCATGATGGCAATGAAGGAAGGAATGGCTGTGTATTTGCCCGTCAACACTTCATCGATTTGAAGGCTGCGAATGTGTTCACGACTCACACGTGGTTTTACCACCGTTTGGCGACAGACCTTATCAATAAATGAAAAGCGCATGTCGGCGATGGCGGCTGCGCGATCCAGTCCGCGTTCGGCTTCCATCTGCTTGACAATGTGGGCCAAGGTTCGTTTTTCATTGATGTCTAAATCGAGTTGATCAATGATGAGCGTGTCGCCCTCGGCAATTTTGCTAGCTGCAAAACGAAGGGGAATATTGGCTTTTTGTGCATGATCCTCAATGATATGCATGATGCTGTGCAGACAACGGTGCACGGCACCACCATTATCTTTGGAGTCGCAGAAATCCTGAACCGCGGGAGGCTCTTGAAATTTGGCAACGTGCAAGGCGTGGTCAATTAATTCTTCAATGCCTTCGCCTCGGCTTGCAGAAATTGGCACCACTGGCATTCCAAGGAGCGCTTCCATCTCATTGACGCGAACCGAACCTCCGTTTGCCCACACCTCGTCCATCATATTAAGTGCGAGCACCATGGGCCGCCCCAACTCCATCAGCTGCATGGTCAGATAGAGGTTTCGTTCAATATTGGTCGCATCAACAATATTGATGATGGCTTTAGGATTTTCCTTCAGAATAAATTCACGCGAAACGATTTCTTCGTTTGTGTAAGGTGAAAGAGAATAAATGCCCGGCAAGTCCGTCACCAGTGTTTCATTGTGGCCGATGATGGAGCCGTCTTTTCGGTCAACCGTGACACCCGGGAAATTGCCTACATGCTGATTGGAGCCGGTTAAGCGGTTAAAAAGGGTAGTTTTCCCGCAATTTTGGTTGCCGGCTAAAGCAAAAGTGATGGTTTCGCCTTCTGGAAGCGGGTGCTCGTGTTCCTTGACATGATACTTACCGCCTTCGCCATAGCCCGGGTGCATGATTTCTTCAATTTCAGCTCGCGTTTCTTTTTGAGGCAATTCATCCCGAATATCGGTGATAGTGATTGCTTGAGCTTCGGCGACACGAAGGGTGAGTTCGTAGCTTCGAATTCTCACTTCAATGGGATCACCCATTGGAGCACGTTTGACCATTGTGACCGTTGCCTGGGGGATTAAACCCATATCAAGGAAATGCTGACGGAGGGCTCCGGTTGCTCCCACTGATTCAACGGTTGCGCTTTGGCCAATAGGAAGATCATTTAAGGTAACGGGCATCTTTTATTTTCTTTCGCTTTTTTTTCGTACGGTCTTGTTGTACGAAATTTTGTTCGTGCATTTTAGTGCAGTTGGACTAGAGGTGCTAATGAGAAACAGGGGTTGTATCACTTACCGATATTTTTAAATTTGAAAATTTCATTAAATGAAATTTAAAAATTAATATCAATGAAATATCAAAATTATGATCAATGGAAATTAAGAATTTGAATCAATAGAAAAACTGAATTTAACTCAAAGAATTTTGTAATGCATTGATTAATAAAGTAATTGAGGAGAAATGTTCAGTTAATCTAAAGAAAAGGCAGACCGAGCGAGTTATCTCGCTCGGCCACTGAGATTAATGAGGAAGTCGTTTAATGAGAACGGAGGTATCGCTTCTGCCTTCGCCTTTGGCTTGCAGTTCACCGTAAAACTGATCAATCAATGCTACGGTTGGCAAGCTTGAACCGTTTTTCTTAGCTTCCGCGAGACACAACCCTAAATCTTTTCTCATCCAATCAATAGCAAAACCAAAATTGAATTGGTTATCGATCATCGTGCCACCTCTATTGTCCATTTGCCAACTTTGGGCGGCTCCTTTGCCGATCACTTCCAAAACTAGTTTCATATCAAGACCGGCATTTAAACCGAACGCAATGGATTCAGACAGCGATTGAACGATGCCGGCAATGCAGATTTGATTGCACATTTTGGCTAATTGTCCGCAACCAACTTCACCGATGCGGGTGACCGCTTGGGCAAAGGCCATGACAACGGGACGAGCCGCATCAAAAGTGGCTTGTTCAGCTCCGCACATAACGGTGAGTACGCCGTTGACAGCTCCGGCTTGACCGCCAGAGACGGGAGCATCCATGAACCCAAGACCCATTTCTTGGGCTTTCTGTGCCAACTCACGGGCAACTTGTGCACTGTCAGTTGTGCAGTCCACCAAAGTCGCACCGGCTTTCATGCCGGCAAAAGCACCGTCTTTACCCAAGACAACGCTGCGAAGGTCATCATCATTGCCCACACAGGTGAAAACAAAGTCCGCATCTTCAGCGGCCTCTCTCGGTGTTGAGGCACAAAGACCGTTATATTCCGAAGCCCACTTTTGGGCTTTGTGAGCGGTTCGGTTATAGACCGTGACACGGTGACCCGCACGGGCAAGGTGACCCGCCATGGGATAACCCATGGTTCCTAATCCAATGAAAGCAACGGTTTTAGGATCACATGCTTCATAAACTTTGTCCATCTCGGACTCCCTATATGAAAAGCGCTTGAGAGTTCTCAAGCGCCTTTTGTCTAATGATTAACGATTAACGAACACCGCGTTCCTTGATGGTCGCCTCGGCGATCTGCACGCACTTGCGGGCAAGGGTGGCTGTCGGGTCAACGATGGCAACGGTCTTACCGGCCACTTCAAAATTATCCGTTTCATGGAAAATCAACGGCAATTCCGTGCAGCCTAAAATCAAAACGTTGCAGTCGTAGGTCTTCACCAGGTATTCGGCAGCGCTATAGAGATCGTCATAGCATTCACCGGTGGTGTAGCCTGCCTTGGCACCCTTCGGACCATAAATGGCGCTCATCACGCGCTTTTGATGTTCTTCATCAGGCGTGAACATCTTCATATCCATCTTGGCGGCTTTCTTGCCATAGATACCCGTGGCAATCGTACCGCTCGTGGCCATCAAGCCCACGCGTGCATCTTTGCCGAACTTGGCTTGGATTTCATCGAGCATGGTTTGTTGCATATCGATGAAGGGGACATCCAAGTGGCGAAGCAATCTGGGCAAGAATGCGTGAGCGGTGTTGCACGGAATGATGATGTAGTCACAGCCGTCTTTTTGCAAACGCTTGGCGCAGTTATACATGGCGATTGTAGGATCGGGACCGCCATTTAAGAGGCAAGCCGTGCGGTCATCGATTTGCGGATTTTGTTCAATCACCACTTTAAAGTGTTCTTGGTCGTTCTTGGCAGGCGTTGCCTTGACGATCTTGTCGTAAAGGTCAACCGTTGCGGCCGGTCCTAAACCGCCGATAAGACCAAGCTTAAAGGGCTTCGGAAGCTTCTTCGTGCAGTGGGTCAAGGCGGCCTTGGCAAACATTTCGAAGACATTCATGACGGGCAAGCCCATCTTCACCAATGCAGCGGCATTCAAAGCAAATTGCGTGCAGTTGGGGACGATGACCTGGGCTCCTTTTTCAACCATATGCTGGCAAATAGGAGCCAGTGTTTGAGCCGCCTCATCGCTTGCACCCTCAGCGCGAATCTTTTCGCGCAACTCATCGAGCACCTTCGTTTCCTCTTCTGAGGGGAAGACGAGCTTCATTTGCTTAGAGAGATCACAAGCACCGTCAACGCAAGCCGATGCATTGCCGGCATCAAGCACACCCATAACGGGCATTTCGGTGCCCATTTGGCTCATCAGGGCGCTCTTCATGTCAAGAATCGGCGTTTGAATTTCGCGTTGGATTTCATGAATGTAGGAGCCACACTTGAAGTCGGGGACCAAAATGAGGTCCACGCCCATGTCAGCTAAAAGTTCCGATTCATTGAAGATGAAAATCTTTCGGTCGCTGACAGCGAAAACAGGATCAGGATCGATCTTGAAATTATCTTCGGTCATGACGACACTCAGATCATCATCTCCCAAAGCAAGCAGTTGTGTTTTAACTTCCATGGCGGCACGGCGATTCAAGCCGGCCACAATGCCTAGTGTTTTCTTTTGGGTCATAGACAGCTCCTCAAGACTTCTCGTAATAAAGTAAGCGCACAAAAACCAACCTGCGGTCGGAATTACTCGCTTCGCTACAATCAAGTGTAATACAATCCGTTCAGTTCAATTGAAGAATTTGTTGGCAAAAAGTAACGCAAGCGATAGGCCATGATGCAAAAAGAAAAAATACTGGTGACAGGCGGGGCGGGTTTCATCGGATCGCACTTTGTTGACGCCGCCTTGGCAGCGGGCTACAGTGTTTTAACGGTTGATAAACTGGACTACTGCGGCAACCTGCTCAATCTTGAAAAAGCACTTCAAAACAAGTCGCATAAGTTTCTTCAGGCCGATGTTGCCGATGCCGATGCAATGCTTGAGGCGATAAAAAGTTTTAAACCGAACGCCATTGTCCACTTGGCAGCTCAAACGCACGTTGATCGTTCTATTGACGATCCATCTGTTTTTATTGAAAACAATGTGACGGCGACACAAAAGTTGCTGGAAGTGGCACGTACCTATTGGAAGGCGATGCGAGGAGCAAGAAAAGAGTCCTTCCGTTTTATTTATGTTTCAACCGATGAAGTGTACGGATCTCTTCAGGCTAACGATCCTCCTTTTGCCCTCACGAGCCGCTATCGGCCAAGCAGCCCCTATGCGGCAAGTAAAGCCGCAGGCGAAATGATTGCTCTCAGTTATTGGCGAACATTTGGCTTTCCGGTCATTGTGGAGCATGCCTGTAATAATTACGGACCGAGGCAATTTCCCGAGAAGTTGATTCCGCTTATGATTGATCGAGCCCGAAGCGGTTTGACTTTACCCTTATACGGCAATGGAGAAAATATCCGCGAATGGATGTATGTGACCGATCATGCGGCGGCTCTCTTGCAGATAGTTAAAAAGGGCAGGGCAGGGGCCACGTATAACATCGGAACCGGTGAAGAGGTACCGAACATCAAACTGATTCGTGCGCTTTGCACTTTGATGGATTCAGCCTGCCCGGGGTTATTGCCTCATGAGGAAGCCATTACGTTTGTCAGTGACAGGCCCGGACACGATTTCCGTTATGCCATGGACAGTGTGGACAGTGAGCGTGAATTGGGATTTGCTCCGAAAGTGCGCCTGATCGAAGGCCTTCATCGAACGCTGCAGTGGTATTTGGAAAATGATGCCTGGCTTGATTCCGTTAAAAGCGGTGTGTATCCGGATTGGACCAAACGTTATGGGAAGCAGTGATGAAAATTGAAAAAACAGCGTTTGAAGGTTTACTCAAAATTTTTCCCGATCTGCATCGGGACAAGCGCGGTACTTTTTGCGAAGTTTGGCACGCGGCCCGTTATGAAGATTTGTGGCCGGAATTAACCTTTGTGCAAGATAACTTATCCGTTTCTAAGAAGGGAACGCTCAGAGGATTGCATTTCCAAAAAAAGCATCCTCAGGGCAAACTGATTACCGTTGTGCAGGGTGAGATTTATGATGTAGCAGTGGACTTAAGGAAAGAATCAGAGACATTCGGACGGTGGTTTGCTACAACACTCTCTGATAGGGATTTCAGTCAACTCTATATTCCGGAAGGCTTTGCCCATGGTTTTCTGACGCTATCTGACGTGGCTCGGGTTTGGTACCGCTGCACCGATTTTTATTACCCAGAAGATGAGGCGGCCATTGTCTATAACGATACTAATTTAGCCATTGATTGGCCTGATGTCGGTCCTTTGACCGTCTCCGAAAAAGATCAATTGGCACAAACATTTTTTGCCTGGCGTCAAAGCGAAAATTTTTGAGAATTTTCCTCTCTTTTTTTGGCACAATACTGCCTTTTCATTGCCTGTTGAATGAGAAGTAAAGATGGTGAGTTTTATCGATAAATTAAATCCTGAACAGAAAGCAGCCGTAACGCTTCCAGCAGAGAGCGCTTTGATTCTGGCTGGTGCCGGATCGGGCAAAACCCGCGTGCTTACAACCCGAATTGCATGGCTTATTGAGCAGTCAATGGCCAGTCCCTTGGAAATTCTCGCCGTGACATTTACCAATAAAGCGGCAAAAGAAATGCTCACTCGCATTCAGGCGTCCATCCCCGTGAACACTCGCGGTATGTGGGTAGGGACATTTCATGGACTTTGCAACCGTATGCTCAGACGCCACTTTAAGGAAGCGGGCCTGCCACAGACATTCCAAATTCTGGATCAAACCGATCAGCTCTCCGCGATTAAACGACTAATGAAGGCGCATGGTATCAGCGTTGATGAGTATCCGCCTAAAGACGTGCAAAACTATATCGCCAGCGCTAAAGAAGAGGGGTTGCGTGCGCGCGACATGACCGCGGAATTCGGTAAAAAAGAAAATATGGCCAAGATCTACGCACTCTACGAAGAGCAGTGCAATCGTGAGGGCGTGGCGGATTTCGGCGAATTGTTGTTGAGAAGTTATGAGCTTTTGGCTCGAAATGAAATGATCCGCAGGCATTATCAGGATCGTTTCCGTTTTATTTTGGTCGATGAGTTTCAGGATACAAACCGTCTGCAGTACAAATGGCTTAAATTGCTTGGTGGTTTTTCACCCGCCGGTGTCAGGGAATTTGACGGCAACTGTGTCTTTGCCGTGGGTGACGATGACCAATCCATTTATGCTTTCCGCGGAGCCAACGTCGGCAATATGATGGATTTTCAAAGGGATTTTCAGATCCGTCACCTCGTTAAGCTTGAACAAAATTACCGCTCTTTCGGTCACATTCTCAACGCCGCCAATGAATTGATTGCGCACAATGATGACCGTTTGGGTAAAGACCTTTGGACGAGTTCCGGAGACGGTGAGCGTATTCGAGTGTTTCGTGCCAGCGATGATCGCGATGAGGCACAGTATTGTGTTCAGGAAATCCGTGAGGCCGTGGGGCGCGGTGTTAAAAAACATGAAATCGCTATTTTGTATCGATCCAATGCCCAAAGCCGCGTGATTGAACAGGCGCTTGTGGGAGCGGGTATCCCCTATAAGGTTTACGGAGGATTGCGCTTTTTTGATCGAGCCGAAATTAAACACGCTTTAGCCTATTTGCGTTTGATTGAAAATCCGAAAGATGACACGGCCTTTTTGCGTGTGGTGAATTTTCCGATGCGTGGAATCGGCGCTAAGAGCATTGAAACGTTGCAGCAAAAAGCCATTGAAGCCAGTGAAAGTCTTTATGAGGCCACGCAAAGTCTTGAAGGCGCGGCGGGAACCAAGCTTCGCGCCTTCACGCAGCTTATTGATGCGATGCGCTTTGAGTATTCGTGTTTGCCTCTGCCTGATATGATCGCGGCGGTGACGGATCGCTCAGGACTAAATGATCATTACAAAAAAGACCGTGAAGGGCAGGAGCGCCTTGAAAACTTGGAAGAACTGCAAAATGCGGCTCAGGCCTACCTCAAGGAAGAAGGCATAAGCATTGAAGCGCGCAGCGACGAAGTGGAAGCCGACGGCGCCGATGATGAGATGACTTCATTGGCGGGCTTTTTGTCTCATGCGGCGTTAGAAGCAGGAGATAACCAAGCGCAAAAAGGGGAAGACGCCGTGCAGCTGATGACGGTGCACGCCGCCAAGGGTCTTGAATTTGACATTGTGTTTATTACCGGTGTTGAAGATGGGCTTTTCCCGCACGCCAACAGCGCCAATGACCCCAAGGGACTAGCTGAAGAGCGCCGCTTAATGTACGTGGCTATTACCCGCGCGAGAAAAAATCTGCACTTAAGTTTTGCTCTTTCAAGAATGCTTAGAGGGCAATACATGGATTCCGGTCCCAGTCAATTTATCAATGAAATTGATGAGGAGCATTTACTATTCCTCTACGATCGCAAACGTTCCGTGGCTATCGAAGATGAGGATCAGTCCTTAAGTTGGAATGAGGGCTATTCATCACCTCGTTATGGTCGTTCGGCAGGTTTTCGTTCGTCTGCCGGATACGGCGGTCGCTATGGTTCTTCTTCAGGGTATGGGCGCGCTGGCTCCTACGGGGGGTCCACCGGTTTTGCACGAGCCAAAATGGATCCTGCTGTCAAGAAGATGGCAGCGAAGGCAGAATTCAAAGGATTTTCCATTGGCAATCGCGTTCGTCACGCCCGTTTCGGAGAAGGTTCTGTAGTGGGCCTGACAGGTTTGGGAGACGATGCGCGTATCCGTGTGCAGTTTGATGATGTCGGAACTAAAGAGTTGCTTTTATCTCTGGCTAAATTAACTAAACTTTAAATTCTAACGAGGCTTGGGGAGGAAAAGATCCTCCCCTTTTGTTGTTGATCGATTACATATTTTTTGGGAAAAGTCCGACCAATTTTTTGGAGTAATCGGCGTATTTTTTGTGTTGCGATAAAAACGCCTGACTGGATTGCTCCAATTTTTTCTTGTTTAAGTAAATTTTTAACATAGCCTCTTGCAAACCGAAAAAACCTCTGATAATATACGCAACTCGCAACAGGCACGTAGCTCAGTTGGTTAGAGCATCACCTTGACATGGTGGGGGTCGTTGGTTCGAGTCCAATCGTGCCTACCAAAATTTTTGAAAAAGGAATCTGGATTTCAGGTTCCTTTTTCTGTTTCTAGTCTGCGCTTTCCTAATTTGTCCATTATTTTGCATGGCTAACACTTAAGTCCCATTGGGAGTCATAAGTGCTGGAGCGGACATTCAATAGCCCCAAAATGGTGTGATAAAGGTGGTCATGTGCGACGGGCTTGTGGCTATTTTCTTCAATCACCCGTGTATCAATGGTGTAGTTTTTCTTAAATGGCTCTGAAAACCACATCACCATCGGTACGATTTTTTGTTCGTCTGGTGCGATGTAGTATGGGGCTCCATGAAGGTATAGACCGTTTTCGCCCAAGCTTTCTCCGTGATCAGATAGGTAGATTAAGGCAGTGTTGATATCCGTTCTATTCTGTAATTTGCGGATCAATTCCGCGACAACACGGTCGGTGTAGCGAATGCTGGAGTCGTAGGCCGCCCGAATGCTCTCCTTTGAGCAGCTCTTAAAGGTTGGATCGGTGCATTCTTTGCCGAATACCTTTTCGGACTCGGTGGAGCGCTTATAGTAAGCGGGGCCATGCGAACCCGTCATGTGTAAAAACAGTACGGCGTGGCTTTGAGTGTTTAGGGCATCGAAAGCCTCGTCAATCGAACGGTTGAATACACCGTCCATGCAGGCGCCTGCATGGCAGTAAAGAGGATCCGGAGTGGGTTTGATGACGCGAACACCATCACACGTTCCTTTGCAGCCGGATTGATTGTCGATCCACGTAACAGAAAAGCCCGCGCGGTATAGCAAAGAAGGCAGTGACTCTTCGGTGAGAATTCTTTTTCTGTCGTAATCCCGACGTCCGACGCGGCTTAACATGCAGGGCAGAGAAACATCAGTGCTGGTGCCGCAAGCCTGAACTTTGGGGATATTGATGATATTGAGTTTTGACAACTCAGGATTGGTCGGTTTTTTGTAGCTTGCCAACTGCCAGTTGGCAGAGCGGACTGTCTCACCGATCAGAACAACGAACAGGGTCGGCTTATCAGATGTGAAAATAGCTTTCGGGGATGCATCAACAATCACTTTCTGTACTTTTTCCGGATTTTGATCTCTAAGCAGAGTGCTACTTGTCGAGTACACAATGTTGACGGGGGCAAACAAGTACCTCAGGCTTTTATCTCCCCTCATAAGGGCGGAAAAAGGTTGAAGCTGCAGAAAAAGTACAAAGACTCCGCATAAAAGCGTGACAACACATACACCGATTCTTTTCAGTTTGGATTCCGGACGTCTGGAAGAACGAAGTCTATTAATTAGAAACAGTCCGGGTAGAGTAATAAAAATGAAGTTGATGGCCAATGATGGGGACCAGTAACCGCTTGCCTCACGAAAGTCTGTGGCTAAAAAATTTCTGATCATGTCCGGCGTCATGGCAATGCCATAGTAGAGCCAAACGATCAGTGAAGTCGCTCCCAACAGGGTCAGCAAGACCATCAGCCCTTTGAAAATTATCCGCGGCAGCAGTCCGAGCAGGGCAATTACCGTCATTGAAAGGAAATAAACGGCGACACTGACAGCTAAGGCTAGAATAAGTGTCGGTAACAGATGATCTTTATTGACGGATGCGCCATTTAGGATTGAGCTCACGATGGGAGCGTTAAAGCAGACTGTCCAAAAGAGAGCCGTTAAAAATAAAAAATGATTGAAGGCGATTTTGCCAGGTAAGGTGAAAAGGCGCCGCAGAATGTTTGGGCGATCAAAACAAAGTACATAAAGAGCGGCGCAGATTATCCAGTCAATGAGAGCAGTGGCCAGGGTGTGGGAGAGAAAATGCGCGCCTTGTGCGATGCGGGTCAAAGAACAAATGGCTCCGAATAAAAGAACTGCCGCCAGTATTTTTCGGGCCAATTGTGGATACTTGTCTCTTAATGCAAAAAATAGGGCAAAAAGACAAAAACCGGTTCCGGAGTGTCCCGAAGGCCAGCAGTGACCGTCTTGAAAGACCCAAGACCAAGTCGGCTCACGCAAAGCATGCTCTCCGGAAAAATAAGAAACAGACCAAGGACAAAAAACTCCGGTGCTAGCCTTTAACCACCAAACCACTAAAACACAGGCCAGCATGGCGATCAGCACGTAAAGCGAGCGATAAGTCCGAAAAGAATCTGTCGGCAGACCCCTACGATAGGCGATCAGATTTTTCGCCAGAACGTACACTGAAGCCAAAGCAACGGCAACGGGAATGATTTTGCTCGATTTGTATAAAACGGTATTAAAGAAAAAATTATTTTTCAACGGCCACCCTTGTCCGTCAAAAAATAAACCACTGATGGCTATATCCAAAGACTGGGGTGGGAATAAAATCAAAAGACTCAGGCACCACAGAGGTAAAAAAATCCCGATCCAGAGAGAAAAACTGTTTCTGTTTTCGCTTTGCAAAATATTCATCTCCAAGCAACATTTCTGATGCTTGCAGTATCCATTCCGGATAGCTAAAAGCGCGTCAAAGCGACGTGAAAGAAGTGTCAAAATACTTGATGGGTATCAAGATTGAGCGGTTTGAAATTGAAAGTCGTACGTCTAACGTGCAGACTGCACTGAAAATCGAAATCGTATGGAAGGGGTTGAGATGAACCCGATTGTTTTAGTAGTTGATGACAATACGGATATCCTTTGTAATGTTCGTGACTACCTTGAGATGAACGACATGTCGGTCGAAACGGCGGTCAATGGTAGGCAGGCTTTGGATAGGATGAGCCAAAAATCCTACGCCGTCTGTGTTCTTGATATTGGGTTGCCGGACATAGACGGCTTGTCTGTTTGTAAAACGTTGCGTGCGAACGGTGATAAAACACCGATCTTGATGTTAACGGCGCGTGACAGTATTGATGATCGGGTAAATGGTCTTGGAGTCGGAGCCGATGATTACCTGATTAAGCCTTTTTCGTTGCGTGAATTGAATGCCCGGGTTCAGGCGCTTATTCGCCGTGCCTATGGTGATAACACGATGAAACTTAAAGTCGGAGATCTGGTTTTTGATCTCTCAACAACACAAGTCTGCCGTGGTGGTAAACCGATTAAATTGAATCCGACCGGTTTAACCATCTTGAAAGAACTGATGCTAAGAAGCCCGGCTATCGTGAGCCGAAACCGCCTTGAAGCTCAAGTTTGGGGTGGGGGCGCGCCGGACTCAGATAGCTTGAGAGCCAACATCTATCTCCTACGCCAAGCAATTGACAAAGCCTATGATAAAAAATTGATTCACACGCATCCGGGCTTAGGTTGGTCCATTAATGAATGAGGCGCAAAATGCATAAATCGTTCGGGTTGGCACAGCGAATTTTCTTGGGATTTGCCCTTCAGCTTTTATTAATTGTGGGAATCTATTCGGTGGCGATGATGCAGTCGACCGAATTCATGGAAAATAATCTCGTGAGTGAAATGCTTCGCGAAGAGCTTGAAATGAGTGTGCAGGAGCTCAATTCCCACGAAGAGTTGCAATTGCCGCCGTCGATGAAAATATTCAGCGATGACCCACGGCTTGATCCCATCCCGGCAGCCTTCGCCCATGTCCCGGAAGGTTTTACGGAATTTGTCAATGACGAGTCTTCATTCGTTTATAGGCTGCAGCTCGGTCAGTATTCTTACATACTGATGCGAGATCAGTATGACTTCGAACGAAGTGAACAGATTTATAACGTTGTCATTTTAATATGCAGTACGTTGGTTTTAACCTTAGGGTCGTTTTTCGCTTGGTGGTGGGTGAGCCGTCGTGTGATCAAACCGGTACATGATCTGTCCGCGCAAGTGCGAACAATTGCGGCAACTCGTACATATCACCCGCTGCAAGCGGATTTTGCCGATGACGAAGTCGGGGAACTTGCCCGAATTTGTGATAATGCTTTAAAACGATTTCACGAAGCGCTGTTACGGGAACGACTTTTTACCGCAGATATCAGTCACGAGCTTCGCACACCGCTGACGATTATCCAAACCAGTGCAGAATTACTGCATATGAAGGGCGCCAACGTCGGTGAAGCAAAGCGCGATGAGTTATTAAAAAGAATTTTGGGATCTTGCCAGTCGCTTCAAGATCTCTTGAATATTTTCTTAAATCTTGCCCGTAACACCTCTTTCGAGATTCAGGAAAGTGATACGGTTCACGATACGTTAAATTCGATAGTCGAGTACTACCGCCCTAATGCAAAAGCCAAAGGGTTGGAATTGACTTTTGAAGTCAACGACAATTGCCCGGGATTTTATTCGCCGGTTGTGATCGGTGCCCTAGCCGGCAATTTAATTAAGAACGCCATTTTGTATACCTCAGAAGGGTGCGTGAAGGTGACGGAAACGGCCACAGGGTTTGAGGTGCAGGATACGGGCCCCGGCATCGATTCTGAAAATAAAGATCGTATCTTCAGTCCGCATACACGGGCAACCGATCAGCAGCAAGGTAGCGGCATGGGCTTATCCATTGTTAAGCGGTTGTGTGACCGCTTTGGCTGGACGGTTGAGTTAATGTCCCTTAGGTCACAAGGGTCGTGCTTCAAAATCGTGCTCTTGACCGGAAAGCAGGTGGAACGAGTCGATCAGGGTCGTTAACCGATGAGATGCCTGCGCATTAAAACGGTCAGTAGCAGAAGTGAAAGAAGCGCGAAAATGGCTCCGGCGGCAAAAGTGTAAGCCGGGCTATACAGTTCCCAAAGAAAGCCCGCAAGAAGTCCGGCCATTAAAGTCGCCAAGCCGGACAGAAAGTTAAAAACACCGAAGGCGGTCGCTTTGAATGCGTCCGGAGCAAGCTTAGCGACCATCATGGAGAAAATACCTTGTGATGCGCCCAAGTGTAATCCAAAAAGCGCGACGCCGACGGCAACCGCATAAGGTGTTTGCCACAGCGCGAAGACACAGTCTGAGGCGATCAGAAAGAGAAGACCTAAAGCCAGAAGTTTTGACGACGGGATGCGATCGGCCAGTTTGCCCAATGGATAGCTCGAGGCGGCAAACACAAGATTGCTTCCGACCAATATGAGCGGAACGAGAGCCGCGGGTACACCACTGTCAGCCGCTCTTAAAATCATAAAAGCGTTTGAAAAGCGAGCCAGGGAAAAAACGACTCCTATGACTAATAAGCACTTAAAAGCTAAGGAAGTCTGTAGAAAAAAGGCTTTAAATTTGAGTGGTTCTTTAACGTATTGCTTTTCTGTTTCAACGTTTTCTACACCGAACAGAATGAGCGCTAGGCAACAGAGTCCCGGAATTAAGGCAAGCCAGAAAACGGTTCGGTAATTTTCCGTGAAAAACATCAAAAGGATTGTAGCCAGAGCGGGACCGATAAAAGCACCGGCAGCATCCAAGGATTGACGTAGCCCGTAAGCTGCGCCTCTGACAGATTCCGCAGTGACTTCGGCCACTATAGCGTCTCGCGGCGCACCACGTATGCCTTTGCCGATTCGGTCAAAAAATCGTGCCGCAAATACGACTGGCATACAAGTCGCCAGTGCGAAGAAAGGCTTTGAGAGAACTCCCAAGGCGTAACCGGTAAATACCAACCATTTTTTCTTACCAAACGTGTCAGCAATGACACCGGAAAAAACTTTACTGATCAACGCCGCAGATTCACCGACCCCCTCGGTCAGACCGATCCATACGGCACTGGCTCCCAGTGTCGTGGACATAAAAAGCGGCAAAAGCGCATGGATCATTTCAGAAGAAATATCCATAAGCAGACTGACAAAGCCCAAAACCCAAACGGTTCGAGGAATGCCAGAGTCGGACTGTTTATTCAAACGGAAACGATGAAAAATAAACATTTTGATAACGCACTCCTTCTTGGATTGTAGCGCTGATCAACATATTGATTTAGTTGAAAAATGCGTCGAAATAATGAAGGCAAGGTTTCTGAAAATGGCGTAGCTGATGGAAGCGATGAGCCACATGAATAACCAGTCCTCGGTGGCGATGAACCAAAGATGGCTTTGAAGCATGTCACCATTAATAAGTAGGCTCAACACGACAAGAACGAGACTTGCAATGAAGTATTGAATAGACTTCTTTGGCCGTGTATCCCAAAAGAAAAAGAATAAAACAATCGGGAGGTAGACGGCATTGATGCCAAAACCGATCCATTTTGCCAATAATCCAACACTCATGGCAAGTAGCGCATAAATGGATCGAAATGTATCCGTGCAATTAACCTGAACAAAAGGAATGTCGCGTTCAGCATTGACAGAACACCAACAGGAAGCGCAGATATCAGCAAAAGCCAAAAGAAAGCCTGCCCACAAAATAACGCTGTCAATGCTTTCCGAAAAGAGGAAAATATTGTCGCAGTCGTCTATCCAATAACAGGCCATCCACAAAAAAAACGGGATCACCGTGAAACGCCAAAAAGGCCAATTTCCCCGGAAAAAAATAGGGAAGTTTTGAATAACAAAAGACATTAGGGATTGTTGCATCTTCTGACCTCTAGCCATCATTTTTATGCAAGCCATTATTTAACGGGTCAGGTAAAAATCGCGTTAAAAAGTCAGGAAATAATTGTTACGCAATGTTCTTCAAGGCTAGACCTCTTAATAGAAAATATAGTGAGGCGCTTTCAATAAGAGATCTAAAAGAACATGTCAACTAATTGAATTTAAGTGTTTTTTATCGTAAAAACCGGCGAGAAAGTTTCAGGTCCTTTTTGTTGCTCGGTACAGTTACTAGGGCTATTAACTTTGACACTAATGCTGTTTCTTAATCTTCAGTAAAAGCCTCTTGTCTTGTTTTTTGCCACTTTGGCAAAAGCGTGACGGCCAACAGAGCAAAAGCCATGATGAGTAAGAGAGCGGAAATGGGACTCGTGAAAAATACTGTCGCGTCTCCTCTGGAAAGAAGCATTGCGCGGCGTAAATTCTCTTCCATCATTGGTCCCAAAACAAAACCCAGGATCAACGGCGCGGGTTCACAGCGAAGCTGATAGAAGATGTATCCCAATAGGGCAAAAGCGGCCATGAGCACGATGTCGTAGTTGTTGTAGTTGATGGAATAGACGCCCACCGCGCAGATAGCCAAAATGGCAGGGAAAAGGAAGCGGTAGGGGACTTTTAAAATTTGTACCCAAAGGCCGGCAAGAGGCAGATTCAAAACCACTAAAAAGAGGTTGCCGATCCACATGGAAACGATCAGTCCCCAGAAGAGGTCGGGATTGGTGTGGATGACTTGGGGGCCCGGGGTGATGTTTTGAATGATAAGAGCTCCCATCAAGAGCGCCATCACAGCGTTGGATGGAATGCCCAAGGTGAGCATCGGAATGAAACTAGTCTGAGCGCCCGCGTTGTTGGCGGCCTCAGGTCCCGCAACGGCTCGGATATTGCCTTCGCCGACCGGTGTTTCGTTTTCAATTTTTATTCGTTTTTCTAGTGTGTAGGAGGCAAACGAAGAGAGCATGGCTCCGCCCCCCGGGAGCAATCCCATGATGCTGCCTAAAAAGGTGCCTCGCGCAATGGCTCCTTGACTTTGAGTAAAGTCCTTTTTCTGCGGCCACGGAGACTTAACCGCAATGGTGCTGTAAGAGCCAGATCCGACAATCGCCTGGAGGTTTTTAAGAATTTCCGCCACGCCGTAAAAGCCCATGGAAATGACGGCAAAATCGATGCCGTCTTGAAGCGTGAGGGTCTCGAGCGTAAAACGCAATTCACCCGTATTGATGTCCGTGCCGACCAATCCGAGCAACAGTCCGACAATGACCATGGCGATTGCTTTTAAAATGTCGCCGTTTGAAAGGGCAACGGCTCCGACAAGCCCCAAGACCATCAGACTGAAATACTCAGTGGCGCCGAAGTAAAGAGCCACTTCAGATAAAACGGGGCTGGCAAGAGCGATTAAAAGGGTGGCCACGGTGCCTGCGATGAAACTGGCGATGGCGGCTATTCCTAAAGCACTGCCGGCGCGACCTTTACGGGCGAGTTTATAACCGTCAATGCAGGTGACAAGCGATGCTGCCTCACCCGGTATGTTCATCAAAATAGCCGTGGTGGAGCCTCCATATTGGCTGCCGTAGTAGATGCCGGCAAGCATGATGACGGCCGCGGTCGGATCAAGCGCATAAGTTAGCGGAAGTAAAAGCGCGAGTGTGGCAACCGGTCCTAATCCCGGCAATACTCCTACGAGTGTGCCGATCAATACGCCCACGAAACAATAGCCGATATTGGCAATGGTGAGAGCGCTTTGAAAGCCTAAGGCAAGATTGGTAAAGAGATCGGTCATGATCACTCCCACGCTGGCAATAGGTTGATTTCAAGACCGATTGCACCAACAAAAACAGCCGTTACCAGAAGGTCAACAACGACAGTCAGAATCAGCGCCTCACGAATGCTTCTTTGCTCGGAAGCAAATGAAGAAATAAAAACCAAAACGGATAGGGCAATCCAAAGCCCCGCGGGTTCAAGCAAAAAGGCAAAAGCTAGAAGAGCTGTGCCAATTAAAAGAACTTTTTTCAGAGCAAAGCGATAAATGATTTCATGAGACTTTTTTTCAGAAAAAGTTCCTCGGATACTGATCACTAAGCCGATAAAAATGAGGCAATAACCTAAAAGGCGGGGGAAGTAACCGGACGCCATGCGGGCGGCCTCTCCCATGGGTAAATAGTTTGAACCCAATACGAAAGCCAGGCCAATAGCGGCAAAAAAAAGTCCACCCACTGTGTCGCGGGCCAATCGAGCATGAAGCATGAATAGTTAGATTTTCAACGCACTGAGAAACGAGCGATATTTTACCTGTTCGTTTTGAATCCATTCGTTAAATTCTTGCGGCCCCAAAAGCTTCGCTCCCCCCGATAGTCTTTCAAACGTATGCATAGTTTCGTTTGACTCAAGAGTTAAACAAATTTCTTTAAATAGGTTTTCTCGGATTTCGGTTGGCGTCCCTTTCGGAGCCATTAGGCCAAACCAAGTGGATATATCGCAGTCAATACCTAAAGAAGAAAGCGTGGGGGCTGGAATCCGTTTATCCGCCGTGCGGCTTGTTTGCGCAAGCACCCTGACTCGACCGTCTTCAATAGCGGGGCGAGCGCTTGCGAAATTATCAAACATGATGTCTGTTTCTGCCGACAGCAATGAAAGCTGCGCGGCCATGGCGCCGGCATAGGGCACATGAACGGTCTTAAGACCTCTGGTGTTTAATAGGGCATTGGCAATATGACCCGCCGATCCTGTACCGCCGGATGCGCAATTGAGCTGATTGGGGTGCTTTTTGACAAAATCGATAAAGTCTTCGGCTGAATTAATCCCCCGCTTTTTCATGGTTGCCGGGGTCATGATCAGGACATTGGGGGTATCGCTTAAAAGGCAAACCGTCTCAAAATCTTGAGGCCTATAGGGCAAGTCATTAAACATCAGCGGATTAACCACCAGTGTGGCCAGTGCCCCGACAACAAGCGACTGTCCGTTGGGTTGGGCATTTTTAACTTCCAACATGCCACGGGCGCCGGCGGCTCCCGGACGGTTTTCAACAATGATCCGACCTAATTTTGTTTTGAGTTTATCGGCTAGGAGCCTAGAGCAGGCGTCAAGAGGGCCTCCCGCAGGATAAGGTACAACAATCCTCATCTGCTTAGGTTTGGGCCAAGCAGGTAAGGCGGCAGCAGCTAGTGTCAGAGCAAATGAACGTCGACTGAGCATCTTTAAAAAGGATTTAATTAACGAAGTTTATCCCATTTGAAAACGAAGTTTTTCAATTATGGACTGTTAATGCTCGAAACTTTGTGTTTTAATTCTTTGTGTGATTAACGAGCTTATAAGCGATGTCGTCTTTTGCTGAATTTTTCTCCACTTCTGCCGGTATGTTACTCAGGCGCTGGGAATTAGCCCAGATGGATGCTCTTTTGGCAGAGTGCGCGGGCGAGACGGCACTTCAGCTCGGGGCACCCTACGGCAGCTTATTGAGAAATGCTTCCCATGACAGCAGGCTTTTAGGAGCGAGAAACTTTATGCAAACTTCGCAAGCCTGTGCCAATGTTCGTTTGGATTTTGACTCGTTGCCTTTTAGAGAGTCCACTTTTGACTTAGTGGTTAGCGTTCACGCGTTGGAGTGGTCTAAAAATCCCTCGCAATTTTTTAGCGAAGTTTTCCGCGTGCTTGCGCCGGAAGGCCGATTGATTGTGCTTTGCATAAATCCATGGGGCCCCTGGTGGGTGAGAAAGAAAGGAAAACTTTTTGAGTGTCCGACCGAGACATCGTTTTCTCCTTTAAGCGTTACCCAGGTTAAATCATTTTGTGAGCGCTACGGCGTTGTGGATCGAGGCCGTTTTGGTGTTTATTGCCCATCGTTAAGTGACAATCCTCAGCATTTGGCACGGTGGGGGTGGTGTGAGAAAGCTGGAGATCGTTGGTGGCCTGCGCTAGCCAATGCCTTCATGTTAAGTTGTGTGAAAAAAGTCGAGAAACCTGGTTTGATTGGAAAATTGATCCCGGAAGGTGGTCTTTTGAAAAAGAATTGGGCTGGTCAAACCATCGCAACGCGAAACCAGACCAAAAATTTTTAATGCCATTGATTTTTTCACGTAAAATTACGTGAAAAAATCAATCTATGTAATCATGCTCATTAATCGTAATCTTTATCTTCAGCGTTTGGTTTCTCGAATGCATAACGGCATGGTGAAAGTCATCACCGGTATTCGTCGGAGCGGAAAGTCATTTTTGCTTTTTGAAATTTTTAGACAATACCTTTTAGATCATGGTGTTAGTGCCGATCATATTTTAGGTCTTCAACTGGATCGTTTTGAAAATCGTCGTTACCGAGATCCGGAAGAATTGCTTGCTTTTATGAATGCTCAAATTGTTGATGATGGTCGGTATTACATTCTGCTTGATGAAGTTCAGATGTTGGATCATTTCTCGGAAGTTTTGAATTCATTCTTGTATAGAAAAAACGTTGATTTATACGTGACGGGAAGCAATTCAAAATTTCTATCTACCGATGTTTTAACGGAATTTAGGGGGAGGGGAGACGAAGTTCATATTTTCCCACTCTCATTTTCTGAGTTTATGCAGGTTTACCGTGGTGAGTCCGCTGATGCTTGGTTGGAATACGCGACTTATGGAGGATTGCCTCAAGTCGTTTTGATGTCTGAATATGAACAAAAATCGGGATTTCTCAAGCGACTTTTTGAAGAAACTTATATTAAAGACATTATTGAACGCAATGGAATTTTAAAGACTCAGGAAATAGAGGATGTGGTTAACATCGTGGCTTCATCTATAGGATCGCTCACCAATCCTACAAAAATAGCGGACACTTTTAAAAGCAAACTTAAATCATCGATTAGCCCAAACACGGTTCGTTCTTATATTAACTGCCTTAAAGAGGCTTTTTTAATTAGCGAGGCTCAGCGTTTTGATGTCAAGGGCAGAAGGTATATTGGCTCGCCGACGAAGTTGTACTTTGAGGATGTTGGCCTTAGAAATGCTCGGTTGAATTTCCGACAAATGGAAGAAACGCATTTGATGGAAAACATCATCTATAACGAGCTGAGAATGTGGGGATATTCTGTGGATGTTGGTTCAGTAAATAAAAGACAAATGCTCGAAGGGAGGAACTTAAGTCATCAGCTTGAGGTTGATTTCGTTGCGAATTTGGGCAATCGTCGGTGTTACATCCAATCGGCATTGAGTTTGCCCGATCAGCGCAAACGTGACCAGGAAAAGGCTTCGTTATTGGCTATTAAGGATGCGTTTAGAAAAATTATCATCATCAAGGACGGACTTGAACAAGGCTATGATGAGGACGGTATTCTGTACATCAATTTAAAAAAGTTTTTGTTGAATCCTGAAGCTCTTTTAGAATAGAGATTGATTTATTTGCGTAAATTTACGCAAATAAATCAAAGTGCTAAAAATGAATAAAAATCGAAAATTACAAATTTGGACCGACGGCGCTTGTAAAGGCAACCCGGGCCCCGGTGGTTGGGGAGCCTACCTCGTATGGGGAGAAAAAGCGTTGGAACTTTGCGGCGGAGAAGTTGAGACAACCAACAATCAAATGGAATTGACAGCGGTTATTGAAGCTCTTTCGGCCATTAAGCGTCCTGTGCCCATGGTGGTGAGTCTGGATAGCCAATACGTGAAAAACGGAATTTTGGAATGGATGCCCCAATGGAAAAAGCGTGGTTGGAAAACGGCGGCCGGTAAACCGGTGAAAAATATTGAGCTGTGGCAAAAGCTTGATCAATTGGTGAGCACTCACGACATTGAGTGGAAATGGGTCAAGGGACACGCGGGAGAACCCGGCAATGAAAAGGCCGATGAACTCGCCAATCGCGGTGTTCCTAAAAAAGCGTGAAGGATAGAAAACAAATGGCAAAAACTTACAACCGTCAGGTTGCGTTGGATACCGAAACGACCGGTATGGAAATTGAAGCGGGAAACCGTTTGATTTCTATTGGCTGCGTGGAGATTGTGGGGCGCTCGATCACAAAGCGCACGTTCTACAAACTCATTAATCCAGAGCGTGAAGTTGAGGAAGGCGCCGCAAAGGTTCACGGCTATACGTGGGACAAGTTAAAGGGCAAGCCGCTTTTTGTCGACATCGTGGACGATTTCCTTGCTTTCATCAAAGGCAGTCAGCTGATCATTCACAATGCGGCTTTTGACGTGGCGTATCTCAACATGGAATTGGAACGTCTGGGTAAAGGGCGGGTGACGGATTACTGCGAAAGCGTTCTCGATACTTTGCCGTTGGCCAAGTCGCTTCGTCCGGGGCAGCGCGTGAGTTTGGATGCTCTGTGTTCAGCCTATGGCATCAATAACACAGATCGTACGTTGCACGGCGCCTTAATTGACGCGAAACTGTTGGCTCAGGTGTATTTGGCCATGACTCGCGGTCAGGAGTCACTTGATATCACATCGGTGGATATGAAAAGTCTTCCGCCGATGCCGGATGTGACTAAGCTTCGGGTGGTCAAAGCCAGCGCTGAGGAGGAAGCTCTTCACGCGGAAACGCTTAAAGCGATTGAAAAGGAAAGTAAGGGTAATTTGGTTTGGAAGACCGAAGAGACTCCTGTTGCTTGACTTCCGACATATCTATTAGAGAGTTACAAAATGTCACTTTAGGGCCGTAGTGGCCCTAATGTGCTTTCAGGTTGCATTCGGTAACATTAATTTGTTAAATCATTGAGAGTTTTGCGGATAATGCAGTTAAAAACCGTTTTTGTTATTTCAGTTATAGCTGCCGCAGTGCTTGCCGGTTGCGGTGATAAAAAAGCATCGGTTGAGCGAGCCCCCATTGAAGTGGCGACCATGACGGCAACGCCCACGACGGCATTTCGTTGGGTGGATACTTTCGGGCAAACGGAAGGTGCAGAAGAAGTTGAGGTGCGTGCTCAGGTTTCCGGAGTCTTGCGTAAGCTCAATTTCAGAGAAGGCGAACGAGTCAAGGCCGGGCAAACGCTTTTTGAAATTGAAAAAGATCCCTATGAGGCCCAATTAAGACAGGCTCGAGCTCAAACACAACAAGCAAAAACGCAATTGATTAAAGCTCGTCGAGATGCCAAACGAGCTTCAGAACTCATCAAAGTCAACGCCGTGAGCCGTCAGGAGTATGACGATGCGCAAAGTACACTCGCGGTGGCTAAAAGCGCCTTAGCCTTAGCCCAGGCTCAGGAGCAGAATGCGGAAATTGATCTTTCCCATGCAATGGTTCCCGCGCCGGTTGACGGCATTGCCGGTAAAAGTGAAGTCAATATCGGTTCATTGATTTCAGCCGGTACAACACTTTTAACGTCTATCACACAACCCGATACGCTACGCGTTTCGTTTGCAATCGGTGATAAGTCGCTTGCCGGAGCAACACTGACCAAAGATAATCTGGTTCGAGTCTTTTTGCCCGACTCCAAAGAATTTTTACCGGCTAAGTTGGATTTCATCAGTCAACAAGTCGATGCAAATCGCGGCACGCTGAGACTGCGTGCGGTTTTGCCTCCCACGGATAAATTCCTTCCCGGCCAGTATGTTCAAGTTCGGCTTATGATGGGTGAGTATCAAAATGCCTATCTTGTGCCGCAGGGTATTGTGCGTCAGAAATCCGACGGCACTTATTCGGTCTACGTGATGGAAGAAGGCGTGGCGCGCGAGCGGGGTGTTTTACTTGGAAACTGGGAAGGCAAAGACTGGATTGTCACTGGTGGCTTAAAGCCGGGCGATAAAGTGATTACCAATCAGATTCTGCGGCTTAGAGAAGGAATCAAAGTGAAGGAGAAAAACGCTTCCGAGCCTCAGAACGCCGCCACCGGGGACACCAAGCAGTAGCCGGAGGACGAGATGCTGTCGCAATTTTGTATCCGCCGTCCGATTTTTGCATCCGTGATGTCCATATTGATTGTGCTCGCGGGCTTGGTCTGCGCGCGCATTTTACCTCTGTCTCAATATCCGGACATTTCTCCTCCAAGTGTATCCATTTCAACAAGCTACGAAGGGGCAGACGCTCAGACGCTTGCTCGCACCATTGCCGCTCCGATCGAAGATCAGCTCTCAGGTATTGAGGGGCTGCAGTATTACACCACTTCCTTGCGCTCTAACGGTGATGTACGCATTTCCTGTACGTTTGAAGTCGGAATCGATCCGAATGACGCCATGCTTGAAATCAATAACCGTGTGCGTACAGCCGAAAGACGGCTGCCCGAGACGGTTCGTCAAAACGGCGTGACGGTGAGAAAGCGCTCCGAAGAAACCCTTTTGATGATGGCGTTAACATCGCCCGACGGGTCGATGAATCCCACGCAAATGGCCGATTATGCGACGCTTAACATTGTCGATGACTTAAAGCGTATTCCGGGCGTGGGCGACGTAAGTATCTTCGGTAACGTTCAAGGGGCCATGCGTATTTGGCTCAATCCCGACAAAATGGCTCTGTTGGGTGTGACGGTGGGTGACGTTGAAAATGCCGTTGATATTCAAAACCAACAGTATGCGGCCGGCCGCGTGGGCGCAGCGCCGACGGCTCCCGATCAGCAGCTTTTTTACACGGTGACCACCGAAGGTCAGCTTTTAACTGAAGAGGAATTCGGAAACATTACGATTCGCTCCGATGGTCCCGATGGCATTATTCGCTTAAAGGATATCGCTCGGGTTGAAGTCGGTAAACGCAGCTACGATTCCTACAACCTTTTAAACAGTGCGCCGGCTATTACCGTGGCTGTGTACCTGCAAACGGGTGCCAACGCCATGAGTACGGCTGAGCTTGTGAAAGAGCGCGTGGCAGAACTGGCTCAGCACTATCCAAAAGGCCGCATTACCCACACCATCACGGACGATACGACGATCTTTGTGTCTGCCTCATTGCACGAGGTGGCAAAGACATTGGTTGAAGCCGGTCTTTTGGTGCTCCTTGTCGTTTACCTTTTCTTGCAAAGCTGGCGCGCAACCCTCATTCCGATGATCGCGGTCCCTGTCTCTTTGATTGGGACGATGGTGGGATTGTGGGCGTTTGATTTTTCACTCAATACGCTCACGCTTTTTGCCATGACGCTAGCCATTGGTATTGTGGTCGACGATGCCATTGTGGTGCTTGAAAACGTCGAGCGCATCATGGTCTCTGAGGGGGTCTCAGCGCGGGTGGCTGCCAAACGGGCTATGAAGGAAGTGGCCGCTGCCCTGGTGGCTATTGTGTTAGTGCTCTCGGCAGTGTTTGTGCCGGTTGCGTTTTTGGGCGGCATGGCCGGTGAACTTTATCGTCAGTTTGCAGTGACTATTACGATTTCCGTCGCCCTTTCAGGCTTTGTGGCCTTGACGCTCACACCTGCGCTTTGTGCCATTTTGCTTAAACCCCGAACCAAAGATCCGGCGAAATTCTTCCAACGCTTTAATTTGGGCTTGGGACGCTTTACGAAGTTATTCCAGCGCCTAGTGGGCTTGGCTCTTCATCATCGAGTGGCAAGCGGCGTGTTGCTTTTAGCGGTCATGGCAGCCTGCTGGCAGATGGTTCAGATTACACCGACCTCTTTTGTGCCTAGGGAAGACCAAGGGGTTGTTCGTTTGAGTCTTTCGTTACCGGAAGGTGCTTCACAAACCCGTACCGAGCGGGTTTCCGATGAACTGCAAAAGAAAATGGGGCAAATTGAGGGGGTGGAATCCGTTCTGACCTTGACGGGCTTTGATACGGTTGCCAATGACACACGACAAAACGCCGCCACTTTTGTGCTGAAGCTTAAGCTTTGGGATGAGCGTAAGAATACGGCCAATGACGTTGTTCAAATTCTCACGAAGATGGCCGAAGACATTACCGAGGGCAGAGCCACGGCTTCAACCCCGGCGCCAATCAGAGGTCTGGGGTCTTCGGGCGGTTTCTCAGGATTTTTGCAATCTCGAGAAAGCGATGATCCGGTTCAGTTGCAGCAAGTGGCCGATAACTTTATTGATGAGTTGAGCCGTTCGCCCCTTTTAACCGGTGTTCGTCACACGGCCATGGCCGAATCGCCCATGTTATTGGTCAATGTTGACGAAGCAAAGGCCTTGGCCATGGGCGTATCTATTTCAGACATCTACGATACGCTCTCAGCCTTTATGGGCAGTACCTATATCAATGACTTCACGCGTAACGGCAAAATTAATCGTGTAATTATGCAAGCGGACACCGACTACCGTATGAAGCCTGAGGATTTGGGGCGCTCATGGGTAAGAAACAACGTCGGTGAAATGATTCCGATGTCTACATTGGTGTCTTGGGAGAGAACATCAGGTGCTGAGACCATGTCGCGCATGAATGGCTATCTTGCCGCGCGCTTTATGGGTGAGGCGGTTCACGGGGTGAGTTCCGGTGAGGCCATCGCGGAAGTGGAACGCATCGGGGATGAGATGCTCCCGGAAGGTTACGCTATCGGTTGGACCGGTCAAGCCTTCCAAGAAAAGCGTTTAGGAGCTTCAGCTTCCACAGCTTTCATTTTCGGCATTATTGTGGTGTTTCTCATTTTGGCTGCCCAGTATGAGCGTTGGTCGTTGCCGATCGCCGTTGTGCTCGCGGTGCCATTTGCCGCGTTGGGGGCGTTGCTCGCAACATATTGCAGGGGACTCTCGAACGATATTTATTTCCAAATCGGTTTATTGGTATTGGTGGGCCTATCGGCCAAGAATGCCATTTTGATTGTGGAATTTGCCGCGCAGAAGTTAGAGCAGGGTAAGAGTGTCTTTGATGCGGCTCTTGAGGCAGCCTCTTTACGGTTGCGTCCGATTTTGATGACCTCTTTTGCTTTCATTCTTGGTGTGGTGCCTCTGGCTTTGGCTACCGGTCCCGGTGCGGCTGCTCGCCAATCCATGGGTACCGGTGTGTTAGGCGGAATGTTGGTTGCCACATTTATCGCCATTATCTTTGTGCCGGTCTACTTTACTTGGTTCGTCTCTAAGAATCCGGTACGGCGAGATGAAGACGATGAGGATGAACGTGCTTCACCTTTCTTGAGTCATCCGGAAAAGCCGGAAGAACCAAGCGACGGCAAATAAAGAGAGTAAGAGGCCCGTGCGAGTGTACGGGCCTTCTCTTGGGAAAATTCTATTTCAGAGGCTTCTCGGTCGACAGACTTGTTTTTTTCAGAAATTAACAAAGCTTCAAAACTATAACCAAATGGTTGGCAAAAAAACGCCAAGTAGTGCGTTAAAAAATTGCCAAATGGTTCGGAGAAAAATCGTCAAATAGTTCGTTGATTCTGAATGAATTGCAATAATGTTATTCCAATATGTATTAAATCATGTATTAGATCATGTATTAGACCATTTATTTTTTAATACATGTTGGAGTAAATAATAGACGTATAAACATAAGTTAAATTGCAAAATAAACGTTTAAAAACAAGTTGTTGGAACTTTCAATTAACATGTATTGTCCTGTATTGTTTGATGTATCAAATCATGTATTATTTCATAAAGGCTATAAAATGATACAAGTGGGTGTTGTTAAAGTCGGCTGTTGCCAGTGTGATCTCGATAAGAAATATCCTTCCAAGAGCGTTCATTAAACATTGAGCCTTCAACTTTCCGGTTTAGGCTATAAATTTGAATGTGAAATAACATGAAAAAAGGTCAAATGGTTTGTTAAAAAATTGCCAAATAGTTTGATTACTAAAATTATGAAATAAGAATATCGTCAAAGAGTTGTGGATAAACTCTTAAAAAGGAAACTCCAAGCAATGGGGGCTGTTTTAATAGAAGGACCTAAACTGTGCGGAAAATCAACAACGGCCGTACAGCAGGCAGAAAGTGTTTTAAATATGGAACCGGGTCCCACCTTGAGTCTAGCGGCAATTAACCCAAAATTATTGCTTCAGGGAACGACTCCTCGACTTATTGATGAGTGGCAACTTGCTCCGCAGCTTTGGGACGTCATTCGTAGGGAAATTGATTTACGAGGAGGAGAACCAGGGCAATTTATTCTTACGGAGTCAGCTGTTCCCGTTGATTGGAAGTCTTTTCCATTTTCGGGATAGAAATGGCCTTGAGTGTGATGCTGTTTTGCATCGTAGAAATGGAACCTATGGACTAATTGAGATTAAATTAGGTAGTGAGAAGGGAATTGAAGATGGAGTTGATACTTTAAAGACCTTGGCTTCAAAAATCGATACAACGAAAATGCAACCTCCGTCTTTTTTGATGGTTTTAATAGCAAGTGGAGAGTACGCCTATCGACGAGAAGATGGTGTATTGGTTGTCCCCATTGGATGCCTGAAAGATTAAAAAATCGTCGGTTTTGTCAAAGTACGTTATCTCTTTTGTTTTCAGTATTAAACCGTTAATCAAAAAGCCGCCGACAATGCTTTGAATTTTGTTTGTCGGCGGCATTACTTGTCAATGGGAAATATCCTTCCAAGAGCGCTCATCAAACATTGAGCCTTCAACTTTCCAGAACTTCTCCTCGCGGTACTGATTGGCGGTCAGCCCATCAGGGACAAACGTGTAACGAGTCGCTTTGTTGACGCGAATGTTTTGGTTATTGAGCGATGCAAAGATAAATTTCATCGTATCCACAATCCCGACGTAATCATCACTAATTTGCAGCGGAGCATTGGCGTTTGCTTTTTGCGGTTTAATCAGTAAAAGCGAGCTCGGACGTCCCACGGAACCTTTTTGGTTAACGGCGGCTAATTCCGGTACAACACCGGAGCTGTGGTCCGATACCACCACAATCGTAGTGTTATCAAAGATTTTTTCTTTTCTCATCCAATCAAACCAATCACCCAAGGCTTGAAGGGAACAGGTTTCAGCGGCCATTTGGCCTATCGGAATTCCATCCGGACGCGCCCCAGGTGTTTCGTAAGGCAAGAGTTTGCAGGTACCCGGTTCAGAAAACCATGGGTAGTGGCTTAATTCCGAGTCAATGAATTTGAACGTATTTTTTTGCGCGCGAGTATTGGATACCGTGGGCAGGAGCTTGAATAACGCCAGATCACGGTAGGTGTTGTAAACCAAAGCGGCAGTACTTTCACCCATCAGACGTTCAATCCAACGGCCGTCCTTGTAGATCATGTTTTTAAGTCCCCAAGGAACGGCATTAAAGAAACTCACAGCAATCAAGAAACTGTCGCTGTTGCCGCGGTCAATTTTGAGATTGTTTTCGGCCGCATAACGGCGAATGTAGCTGTCGCCGATGTTGCGGATTAATAATGGCTGATGGCTTGTGTATTTGGCCAAGCGGTTTCTTTCCGTCCAGTTTCTTTCGTAAAGCGAAACATCAAAAGACGGTCCGAAACGATTAAGCGTATTGGCAAAGCCACGATTGACCTTTTCAGCCAGTGTCAGGTTTTCGTCCTTATTTAATTCCCAAGGGGTACAAGCTTCTTCACAAATAATGGACGGAAGGCTTGAAATAGTGGAAGGACCGGTTGCCAACGCCTCGCGATACCAAGTAAAGCCTTTGTATTGGTTTTTTAATGCTGGCGTTTCTTGCATGATGCGATCTAAGTGACGTCCCGCGAAAGCATCAAGCATCACGACAACCACATTTTGCCCTTCTTTGCTAAAACCGAACAGTCGGTCGTTATAGTCCGGTAAATCGACTGTTTGCGTGTTTTCGGCGTCTCGAGACCAGGCTTCCTGTGTGGACCAGAGAATAAAGACAGAATTAAAGAGACTGCCCGCAATGCAGAGTATCAAAATATTTTTAATCCAGACGACTTTATTGCTGCGGATAAGCCAAACGAAAACAATGGAAAATAAAGTGATCACCGCGACATCAACCACAACATTGACATTGCGGAAAAGGGGCTCTGGGTTGGCGATGATAAACGCATTGATCGTTCCGACGTTCAAAGGCAGCAGGAACGCATAGACGGTCATTAAAAGCGAAATGAACGCAAAGGTGTAGCCAGCGAAATCCGCGTAACGGGTCAATTCAAAAAGCTTAGTCAGGCACCAGAAAATGACGCCTGCGACGCACACACAGGCTAAAAGCATGGCGAGCACTTCTTCAATACGCGAGAAGCCTTCCGGAGCCGTGCTGAAAGCTTGAATCGGCAGATAAAACGCTAAAAGAATAACAAGCCAGATAGCACCCGGTGTTAAGAGCGCAGCGGGCTTGGACTCACTCGGATAGAGCAGATTCTTTAAGCCGAACTTGAAATTCGTGAGCGTAAGCGAAATGATCAGGAAAGCAAAAGAGGCGCTCAGGGCGAAATAACGTCGATTGAGGCCAAGGAAGCTCCATTTGTACCAAGTGTTTAGCTCATAGTACAAAAGTAGGGCAATGAGAATCAGGGCAATGGGGTGCTTCCACATGCGCAGTCTGACGCACTCGATAACGGCGCATGCTGCGAGCAAAAGAAAAGCGTAGTCAGAATAGGCACTTAAAGAAAGCTTGAGACCATCGCTAAACCAAGTGATCTGATTACTGCTTAAAACGGCCAGAGCGACAGCTAAGCCCCAGAGGTAGACAAGATAACCGTTTACGATAGAGGGGCTGCTTTGAAAGGTTGTGACGCTATCGGTGAAGGCAAAAATCTTAAGCCAAGTGCTTTTAATAAGAAGACCCAACCCACGAAGTTTGTTGGCAAAGTGGCGCACCAGGTCATAAACAATATTCTTGCCAAGCGAGAAGATATTGTTGAAGGTCCAGTAAAGCACCAGGCCTGAGGCGGCGTTATATAAAAGCACCAAAAAGAGCGCGGCCATGCCGTAGAGCTGGTACTTGTCACGCTTGGAGAGATTTTTGGTGTAAATCAGGGCACTGGCGATATTGATGACCGTCATCAGTATCGGCATGAAGTTGATCGCAAAGTCTCCGATTTTGAAAAGTTCGTCAGGCTTTGAAAGATCGGTCAATCCTAAAAACGAAATGCCTTGTAACGGTTCAAAATGGCTTAGGAAATGGTAAGCCGCAAAGAAAAACGGAATCTGAAGGAAAAAGCCGATGCTCGATCGCAGGGTCAATAGCGGCGAGTAACCGGCCTGACGATGCATCGTCGTGATCATGGCAAAGCGCTCTTGGCCCTTATAGGCGCGCTTAATCATTTGCTCCTTAGCTTCAAAGCTTTTGCGAAGAGCTCTTTCTTCTTCCTGCCAGGCTTCTGCCTTCATGTAGATGGGCAGAATCACAAAGTTGACGATAAGACTCATCACGATGATGGCCCATCCCCACTGTTGGGTGATATCGAATCCCCAAAGCAGGGCCTTGTGCATCCAATATTCAAGCGGAGCGATGAAAAGGGTATATAAAAAGTCAATCATTTTTGTGAGTCTTCTGAGTGTGAACGGAGTTAGCCATATCAATCAAGGCTTGGGCGATCGGTTCTCCCGCGTGCCCGAAATTGACAACGTTTTCACGTCGAATGGCTTCAATGCGGCTTGCCATGTCTTCGTGACGCATCAAGAGATCTTTAACCAAAGCGGGAATATTCTCTTCATTTCCCGGCAAAACGCGTTTGCCGAGACTATCGAGCGCTTGCATTTCCCAGGCTTCGTGAGGAATTTCCCAGGCTTCAAAGCCATCCTTTAAGGGACCGTTGCCAACGGAGATAACCGGACGCAGGAAGATGAAAGCAAAATCAAAAATAACGCCCGAGACGTCAGAAATCATCAGTTGGGCGCGGCTCAAACTCTTAAAGCCATCGGGATTTCTATCCCACTCGATGTTGTCAAACGCTTTTAATTCCGACTGAAGTTTTTCCATAAGCTCTTTATCGGAAATAAAGCTTTGCGGGTGGGGACGCAAAATGACGTGATAGCCCGATTGAGCTAAAAGTTTTGGAATCATGGATCCTGTTCTGGTCAGTAAACCATTTTTGCCCCACGTCGGTGCAATAAGAATGGTATTGTCATCGGGCTTTAAATCGGCTGTTTTTCGGCTAAGCATTCCGTCAAAATAGGGGCAGCCCAAAAGGGGCAATTCTTTGGGTTTTGTATGCCTTAAGAATTCCAGCGCACGAAGGCTTTTGGCCTGTGCGGGGCCTGCGCAGAAAAAGGCATCATAGTAGTCGAAGCTATAGAACTTATAGGTGTGGATGTCGCCTGCGGCATGGACAATGTGGACGTACTTTTTAACGCCTGCTGAACGTCTGATTTGAAGAACGTCAACGCCCGGGGTTGTCAGAGCAAACACATCGGCTTCTAAAAAGCCCAAAGCGGTGTAGGCGGTTTGCCCTTTACCGATAAATTTCGCGTGAACCCATTTATCCAAGCCGCTTTTAAAAACGGGATCGTTTTCATCGCTGGTGAGATAGGTGCAGCGAACATTTTTAGCGGCAAGCGCTTCCAAAACCGGTTTAAAGGTTGACCAGTAGGCAGCCGACTCGGCGTAAAACACGATGGAATTATTCTTCAGATCGTCTTTTTTACCCGTGAATTTAAAAAAGACTGAACGCACCATACTCGGCAGTTTTCTCACCAGAAAGTAAGCGCTCGAAGTCAATCCGATCAATACAGACAAAAGCATGCTGCCCGTGCCAGGATCAAGATAGGCATAGGCATTAATCGGTAAGTAAACGAGCAAACCGATGGAGGCGAATTGAAGTGCTTTATCCAAATACATCATTTTGTTTGAGAGATTTGCAAAACAATTATTCTGACTGCCAGTGCGGAGACAAAAATCAAAGTTGACATGGCGGCTCCTTCGGAAATAAAACCGCTGTCAATCATTTGAATCGCTGCCACGGCAGCGGGCATTGTCTCCGGCGTATACAAAAACACCACCGCAGAAATCGTTGTCAGGGCGGAGGCGAAAAGATAACAGAATACCTCACCAAGCCCAGTTTTGCATAACGGCAAAATAACTAGCCTGATAGTCGAAAGGGGACTCACTCCTAAACTTTCTCCCACGGTTTCGTAACGGGGATCAATTTGGCTGAAAGTATTGCCGGCTGTGATATGGGCGACGGTGTAAAGGTGAATGAGGGTATTAAACACCAATAAAGTCATGGCACCTGTGGCACTTGCGAAAATCGAGCAGCCGGAAAAAGCTAAAGCGAACGCTAGGCCCAACACCGTACCCGGAATACAAAGGGGAAGAAGAGCGGTGGCCGAAAAAAGTTTTGTGAGGGCGGGCGGGATGTTTTTGACGCGTCGAGTCAAGTAAGCGCCGACAAAACTCACAATGGTGCCGATGGTCGCGACGCTGGTTGCCAATATGAAACTATTTATCCAGGGATCAATGCCATAGGTGGAATTTTTAAAGCTGTAATTGGCGAGAGTCATCTCGGGGACATAAGGCCAGAATGTCACAAACGAGCCATAGATGACAACAAGCACACACGAGGCTTCGAATATAAGAAAGAGCCAGGCAGTGATACTCCAGCCGATGGGATGCTCAGAGAAGGGACGGGCGGGGATATCACCCGGTTGAGCAACAGTCATCGGATACTTGGATGTGAAATAAAAAGCCAGGATGCAAGGCAGCATCAGCCATAAACTCAGAAAGCCCGCGGCGGCCCAGTCTTGATTGCCGATGGCTTGGTTATAAATTTCGGTGGCAAGCATGCTGAAGCTGCCGCCTAAGAGCTTTGGGACACCGAAGTCAGTGACCGTCAAAACAAAGGCAATTAAAAAGGCGTTAATGAGTCCTGCGCGGCAATGAGGAAGAATAATGGTTAAGAAGCCCTTTAGCGGCGAGGCTCCCAGTGAGCGGGCGGCCAATATCAGGCCGGCATCTAACCTTTCAAGACTTAAGAGCAATTGCAAAGTGGCATGAGGAAGTGTGAAAACAAGCGCTCCCAAAAAGACCCCGGTAGCACCGTAAAGGGGCGTTTGAATAATCAAGCCGTTGTTGCCGATCAAATAGATAAGACCGATGGCGGGCATGACCGATGGGGCAAAAAGCGCGATGGGGAAAATGGTTCTTGCGGTTTTGGATGCAAAACCTTTGGTGTTTACGATCGTGTAGGCGATTGTAAATCCTGCAACACAGGCTGAAAGGCCAACGGCAAGGCCCATGACCATCGTATTAAAAAAGGCCCTCAGATTAAAACCCGTTATAAATGAAGTCAGTGCCGGTCCATCGGACAAAGTTGAGAAAAGACTTATCGCGGCAGGCAAGAGCCCGGCAAGTAAAAATAAAATGCAAAGAGTCAGAAGGGATGCGGCGTGTTTGAGCATCAGTCCTGCTCCCAGGTGTGCCAACGTTCTTGAGGCAGTCTTATCGCATAAAGTTCGCCGATGGATAACGAGTCGGCTAACGGTGATGTGCGGGGAATACGGGCAGAAATTTTTGTTTTAAAGTCATTTAAAAGGAAATGCGCCAAGACGCTTTCCCCTGAAAATTCTTTGGCTAATAACTCCGCCGTAAAGGTCAATGCTTCACTTAAAGTTCTTTCAGTAGCCTCAAAGACTTCAACATCACTGTGGCGGATGCCGGTGAGTTTACCGTTATTGATTGCGGGTACACGAATGAGATTCATGCCGCCGGCAAAGGTCGCTACAAAAGGCGAGGCCGGATGATCAAATATCGCTTGAGGTGTGCCGGCTTGTTCTACTTTGCCGTTATGAATAATGACGATGAAATCCGAAAGCGAAAGGGCTTCATTTCGGTCATGCGTCACCATCACGGTTGTAATGCCGGCTTTTTGTTGGATTTCACGTAATTCGCGCCCGATGGTTAAGCGGTTTTGAGCGTCAAGCGCAGACAGCGGCTCATCCAAAAGCAAAAAACGAGGATTGATGGCCAAAGCACGTGCAATAGCCACACGTTGCTTTTGACCACCCGATAGCTCATGAGGATAACGGTTTTGAAGTTCTTCCAAATGAGTCAGTGACAAGAGGTGCGTGAGCTTTTCTTCCTTAACCGTTTCATCAACTTTACTGGAGACGCCATAAAGAATATTGTCCCTAACCGTAAGGTTGGGGAAAAGCGCATAGTGTTGAAAAACAATGCCGGCTTTACGGTTGGGCAAGGCAATATTGGTAATGTCTTCATCACCGAAGATGATTCTGCCTTTTGTCGCTTTTTCAATTCCGGCTAAAACCATAAGAAGCGTTGTTTTACCGCTTCCCGACGGTCCCAAAATGCTGGTAAAGGCACCTAATGGAATCGAGAGATTAATCTCGGAGAGCACGTGCGTGGAGCCGAATGATTTGCTTAAGTTTTCAATCAATAATTGGTTATCCATGGGCTCACCTTGATGCGATGCTTTGCCATTGATCGGTTATGGTCTTTTTTTCAATGGCCGCTTGTCTGAAATCCAAAGTCAAAAATCGGGAAACCAGTTTTTTGCCGGTTTCAGTTGAATAGCGGTCAATTGAGGAAATGCCGCTAAACGAAGCGGCAATGTCGGCGACGGGTTTGGATGCACAAAAGTCAAGAAAACGCTTGGCCAAAACCGGATGTGGACTGCCTTTGGGCAAGGCGCAGCCTTCAGCGTCCCAAGCGATGCCTTCTTGTGGCTCAACGGTGATCACCGGTATAGAAAAGCGCATAAAGGGTCTGACAAAAGCCTCTGAGGTAAGCGCAATTGGAATTTCACCTTGAGCGGCCATGGCGGCTGGCCTTGCGCCCGAAGCCGTATAAAAAAGAATATTTTCGTGAAGCTTTTCAATGTAGCGCCAACCGACTTTTTCACCCTTTGCCTGAAGCCACCCCATCAAAAACATAAAGCCAGTGCTTGACGCGACTGGGTTTGGCATGACAATTCGGCCTTTATAGATGGGATTAAGAAGATCGTCCCAAGTCTTTGGTACCGGAAGTTGGTACTTTTCCATTAGTTCAGTGTTAACGCAAATTGATCCGCCCCAAGCGTTAATGCCAAACCATGAAAAATCCCGGGCTCTCATTTTTGAATTGATGGCAGATGCGTTTTGGGGACTGTAGGAATCTAATAGCCCGGCCTGATTGAGCCTTTCCAGAGCAATGGCAGAAAGCCCTAAAATGACATCGGCTTTGGGATTGTCTTTTTCGGCCATAAGCCTAGCCGAAATGGGGCCTGCTGAGTCACGAATGTAGGTAATCTCAATATCGGGGTTTTCTTTTTCAAAGGCCTCTTTATAAAGAGGCAAAAACTCCGGTTCCACTGCTGTGTAGACAAGAAGTCTCTCTTTGGCCGAAACGCAGGATGCGTTTGCCAAAAATAAAAGGACAATGAAAGAAAGGAGAGCTTGAAGTACTCGGCTCATTCGAGTCGGAATTCCTTTTTGATGGACTCAATCAAGAAACGGGCGACTTTATCCGAGGCCTTGGAGGGCTTCGCATCTGTGTTCATTTCAATTAAACTATCCAAAACCCGCTCTCTGAGCGTAGAAGAACTTACGCCTTCTGTGCGTGGGAAAATCACGAGATTTTCCTCAGGAATATGGTTAGAGTTGTCTGCGCCGTGCACCAAAAGGTCGCAGTGGTGTTCTTTCATGTAGTCAAAAGAAATAAGCCAAGGACTGGGAACCACTTCTGAGACGTATTTGATGGACTCTAAAATTTCTTTTCGTTCTTCGAAATTTAATTCCGGGGTATAGCCTTTTTTCTGTTTAATTTCATCATCAGTGGTCAGGGCAACAACCACATCGCCAATTTCAGAGGCCTTCTTTAAAAGACGGATATGACCGTGATGGATGAGTGTGGCGGACATATCGACCATGACGCGCGGGCGTTTTTTCTCAGACATCGCAACTCCTTGGTTTTGTGCTCTTTGAGAATGCTACTCTCACTCGTTTGTTAAAAGAGAATAATTCTCGAAATATAGTCCTAAATTTTATTTTTGGCGTGAAAATAGTGTCAAAACAATTGCTCTACTAGCATCAAAGAAAGAATAAACGCCCTTGTACTATTTGATTCCTATTGTTTCCCATTAAAGCGAAAAACTATTTTTCATCAACATAGAAAAGCGCGTTTAGTTGTAGAAAATCAGTGGGGATGTCTTTGGCGTTTTTAAATCCTGTGATCAATAACAGTCCGCCTTCTTTACAGTACTTTTGCAGGTAAGGATCATTAGGATCGATGCCATCGTCCAAAACAAGAATCTTGATGCCGAGTTCTTCAATAATTTCCTTATCGTAACCATCAAAAGCCACATAGGGGAATCCTGCGGCGCGGGCTGCAATGTAACGGTAAGGTGTAGTTGTTTCAATAATCATTTGCTCAGGGCGAGGACATTCCTGAAGCATTTTTGAATAGTCTTCTCCCTTGTCAATATCAATCATCACATGAGGATATTTATCCAAAATTTCATCAATATCGGCTAGTAAAAGCGGGGTGTAGCGATTGAGAATTTTACGCTCACGAATTTGAGAAACCATTGGGGGAATTAACCATTGGTATGGATGACCGGTATTGTCGTTAAAGTCATCAATGTAGTGTGCACCAAAATAGTGACCGTCCAAAGAAAGTCTTAAATCAAATTCAATGAAACGATAGCCATCGTCAATGGCCTGAATGAAAGCTTCAGATGAGTTGGTATATCGAATGCCATCAATAGCGCCTCCGGCATGCGCGATGTATCTATTTTCACCGATATTCAAAATAGGCGCTGGTTTAAGATCAAGCAGACCTAAATGATAGGCAAGACCGTAGTGCCATTTGTAAGAGTGTGCGGTTGCCCAGAGCAAAATAATGGCAAAAATGACACCAACAAGAACAAAGGGGCGGATGACGAATCGCTTCATATCGGTTAAGGGAATGTTGCTTTAGAAAAATTGTACAGGGGAGGCTAAATTTTTCAGTAAAGCGACAACACTCCAAGCTGTTGAGGTACTGGATTTGGGGTTGGCGGGATCGGGCTTGCTCGCCACTGTCAACTCTGCTCGCATGAGATTATTTTTGAGACGGATACGGTGAATGTTTTCAGTGCTGTCCGGGTCGCCTGTAATTTGAACCGTGGCATCATAAAGAGTTCCGGAAGCCAAAGCGGCGGCAACCGCGACATTGACATTTTTAGGAAAGCCATTGATAGCGTCAGGTACGGACCCGGTAAAAATTACCTCTTTTTTGTCTGAAGCGAGAGTTTCACCGTTTAGATAGGGAGCGCCTTCCAAGCTTTTAGGTGCTTTTGTGTTACTGATCACCACTTCCACATTGCCCATTAAAGCAAACGTTTGCATTAAGTCCAAAGCACCGATTGCTCCATTGGGCAGATAGACCTTGCGGTGGCTTTCTTTTGCTGTTGCTTCAAGGTGTTTTCTAAAAGCATCATCAGCCAATGCTCCAATTGAAGCAATCACAAGATCGGAGCCATGTTCAAGAACACGTTGGGCGTATTCTTTCACGGCTTCCCTGCCGGCAAATTCAACAACAATGTCAGGAAAGCTTGAGAGGAGATCATCAAGCGTAGCACAGGCATCAGCATCCAAAGACTCAGCTAATTCGTTGGCATGCTCTTCATGACGGGCCATTACGGCGACAATGCGATAGTCGTCAGAAAGCAGTCTTTGCGTTTCTCTGCAGAAAATATGAGCCAGCGCCCCAGCGCCGATTACTGCCACTGTTTTCATATGAGAGGACTCCTTAAGAAGAATTAACCGAAATCGTGTTTGAGTTTAATTTTTTTGAGCCAATAACTGTAATAAGACGGTAAAAAAGTCTGGACATCAGTGCCGTAGGCATCGGCCAATACCTGGGCAATTTCAGGAGCGTTCCTGAAGTAATCCTGTGTTTGGGGCATGTCATCGACTGTGAGAATAAAAGATGATAACAGTCGTCCCAAATCTCGGATGATCCATTTTTGAGGTGTTTGACCGGAAAACACCATGGCGGAATCCAGGTCCCAAAAGCCCATGGAGTCACCTTGGACATAAAAATTGGCCAGTTTTATATCACCGTGGGTGATACCGGCATCGTGAAGGCGTCTTAATAAGCGGCCGGCATTTTGCAACAACTCATAGCTATTCGGTTGACTCCGTAAAACTTTATCAGCGGTATAGGCATCCTTAAGAGCTTCGGTAATAATGTAAGAGTCCGAAATAAGTTGTAGTGTTCGTCTCTCTCCCACAGCTAGAACTTTAGGAGTTCCAAGTCCGGCTTCTTCAAGTTTTTTTGCGACTACAGCAGTCCAAAAACTGCGGGAGGGTTGTAAAAAATAACGGAAACGGAGTCCAAAAGCTTTTTGGTGAAAACGAACATGTTTGCCGAACACAAGCGTTTCACCAGCCTTAAATAGACTGGCGGTTGATTTCTTAGAGTGCTTTTGGACATTTCCTTCTTCAATTAAGCTATCAAGCTTGGGGGCTACCTCTAGTAATGCGGCTTGCTCATCAGAAGGCAAAACATGGTACTCAAGATTGCCAATCCTGAGAGACTTCGTTCCGTAAGAAGGCTTAAGAAGCGAGGTTAGTTCTGAACTCCAACGTGTATACATAGCTCTTCCATAAACAGATATCAACTTCAATTATCTGCTTCTTTTAAATTTCAATCCAATAGGGAGTGTGATCACTGGGTTTTGGCCATTTGCGGGGGGCTTTATCAATGTCCGCGGCTTTGACTTTGGACTTTAACGCATTGGAAACCAAAATATGGTCAATTCGCAAGCCATGATTTTTCTGGAAACCCAGCATCCGATAATCCCACCATGTGTAGCGCTTTTCGGGTTGATCGAAAAGTCGGAAAGAATCAGAAAGCCCGAGAGACAGGAGGTTATTGAAAGCTTGACGTTCTTGAGGAGAAACCAAAATATTGCCTTCCCACCCCTTGGGATCCCAGACATCACGGTCATCGGGGGCAATATTAAAGTCGCCCAAAAGCGCCAATTGGGAGTATTCACTCAATTGATTATTTAACCAATGATTAAGAGCGGCCAGCCATGCGAGTTTATAGGTAAATTTGTCCGATCCCACCTCTGAGCCATTGGGGAAATACCCACAGACAATCCGAATGTCTCCTGATTCTGTTTTAAAAGTGCAGGCAATCAGGCGCTTTTGCTCATCAGGAAACGTGGGAATATTTTTTTGAATGGATTCCGGCTCTCCCAATTTATCTTTTCGGTAGACAATCGCCACGCCGTTATACGTTTTTTGTCCTGACCAGACTGCGCCGAATCCGTTATCTTCAAGAGCCTGGATCGGAAAGAGATCGTCGGTCATTTTGAGTTCCTGCAAACATAAAATGTCCGTTTTGGACTGGTCAAGCCAGTCCAAAACATGAGGAAGTCTCATTTTGAGAGAATTGACGTTCCAGGTGGCAATTTTCATACGGCCTCCTTACTTGGCAATAGGTTTAATGCCACTGTGTCGGAGCAGGGCGTCAATTTTAGGAGCGCGTCCTCGGAAAGCAATAAACGAATCCATTGCAGGACGGGAACTGCCCACGGCCAGTACTTCATTTAACCATTTTTTGCCGGTTTCGGGATTTAATACCCCGGTTTCTTCAAATAAGGAGAAAGCATCACTGCTTAACACTTCAGCCCACTTGTAGCTGTAGTAGCCTGCCGCGTAGCCGCCCGCGAAAATGTGGCTGAAAGAATTGGGAAAGCGGTTGTAGTCGGGCTGTTGAGTAACGGCGACTTCCTCACGAACTTGGGCCAAAAGATCAAGAATGTTGTCTTTCTGACTATCAAACTCAGTGTGAAGCAGCATATCGAAGAGCCCAAACTCAAGCTGGCGCACCATGGCCATGGCACTTTGGAAATTCTTGGCGGCAAGCATCTTGTCGTATAGCGACCGTGGAAGCTTCTCACCGGTTTGTACGTGGCTTGTAAGGCTTTCAAGCACAGTCCAATCCCAGGCGAAATTTTCCATAAATTGACTCGGGCACTCCACAGCATCCCATTCCACACCGTTGATACCGCTGGCGGATGGCTCTTCAATGCGGCTTAACATATGGTGTAAGCCGTGTCCAAATTCATGGAAAAGTGTGAGCACATCATCGTGCGTGAGAAGCGCAGGCTTGTCGCCAACAGGTTTGGCAAAGTTGCAGACCAGATATGCAACGGGTGTTTGTAATGATCCGTACAAACGGTTTCTTGTTCGGTCGTTATCCATCCAAGCGCCGCCTCTCTTATTGGGGCGAGCATAGAGGTCGACATAAAACTGCGCAATCTTTTCACCCTGATCGTTTTCAATCCGGAAGAATTGAACATCAGGGTGCCAGACCGGAGCGTTGTCTTTAACAATGCGGATGTTAAAGAGCGTTTGCACCAGCCCAAATAGACCGTTAAAGACAGCGGGAAGTGTGAAGTATTGCTTAACCTCTTGGTCTGAATAGGCGTAACGAGCTTCTCGAAGCTTTTCGCTTGCATAGGGAAGATCCCAACTTTGAGGATCGGCAATACCAAGGTTGTCTTTAGCAAAAGCTTTAACCTCAGCCATGTCCGCCTTGGCTTGAGGCAAGCTTTTTTGAGCAAGATCTCGTAAAAAGGCTACAACTTCTTGTGGCGTTTTCGCCATCTTGGTTGCCAAAGACACTTCGCCGTAATTTTTGTAACCTAAAAGTCTGGCTTCCTGAGCGCGCAATTCTACAATGCGGCGCATCACATCGTTGTTGTTGAATTTGCCATCAAAGTCCAATTCAGAAGCCCGAATGACATAAGCGTGATAAAGCGTTTCGCGCAATTTTCTATTTTGGGCGTACTGTAAAACAGCTAAATAATGGGGGATTTGTAGCGTGATTCGGTAGCCTTCTTGATTGGCCGCTTGAGCTGTTTCTTTAAAGGCAGCAATGTCATCGGCAGGGATGCCGGCCAACTCTTTTTCATCGTCAACCAAAAGACCGTAAGCATTGGTGGCATCCAATAAGTTTTCGGAGAACTTCTGGCTTTCTTGAGCTAACGTTTCTTTAACTGTTTTAAGTTCAGCCTTTCTATCTTCTGGTAAGAAAGCACCGGCTAACTTAAAGTCAATCAATTCTTCATTGATGATGCGTTGGCGAACGGCAGAGAGATTTTTAAAACCGTCACTTTCTTTAATCGCTTTGTATTTTTGAGAAAGCGAACTTTGTGATAAGCCAATCCAAAATTGAGTGACAATCGGTAAAGCTTCGTTATAGGCTTTACGAAGTTCCGATTCATCACACACGCTCATTAGGTGACTGACCGCGCCCCAGGCGCGAGACAGGGCAAGTGTCTTTTTTTCTAATGGGGTGATGACATCATCCCATGTGGCAGGGGTCAAATCCTGAGTAACGATGCTTAAAGTCTCTTGAGCGTCGGCAATCAAAGATTTCATTGCGGGGACGACGTGCTCAGGTTTGATAGCTGGAAAATCAATTAAATCGTTGATGGATAAAAGAGGGTTGTTGCTCATGATGTAAACCTATAAATAAAACAGGTCAATATTACAGTTCCTGATGTGATTTTGTTTTCATTTGAATGGAATTTGTGTTGATTTGTATAACAAACTGGGTAAACTTCGGTTCAGTTTCGTATTAGCTGTATTTTTAGAGATGGTTTTTTCCTCTACAACTTTTCTTTTTTTCTTTTTGCCAGTTTTTCTTCTTGCTGATTTAATCAGTAATAAGTCCTACTTTCGCAATGCGTTATTAATTTTTACGAGTCTGTTGTTTTATGTGTGGGGCGAAGCAACGGGTGTTTTTTTATTGGTCATACTGGCTTTTATTAATCTTCTTTTCGGAAGACGGATTGCAAATGTTTCTTCTGCAAAAATTAAGAAGATTTATCTAGTTGCGGGTATTTTTACTAATCTGACAGTTCTTTTTTATTTCAAATATTTATTTTGGGTTCTTAGTCAATTTTTAGTTTTCTGTGACTTACTTGGTTTAGGTTGGGGGGCAGTACTTCCCAATCTAGACAGCCCACACTTACCTCTAGGGATTAGTTTTTTCGTATTTCATGGGATCAGCTATCTTATTGATTTGTACAATAGAAAGGTCGGCGACTACAAAACAACGGATTTCTTAACTTATTTCTTCATGTTCCCTCACCTTGTCGCTGGTCCCATTGTTCGTTTCGAGTCAGTCAGACAAGATATCCAAAACAGAAAACGCGATTGGGATTTATTCACGTGGGGAGTCTTTCGATTTATTTTAGGAATCAATAAAAAAGTATTAATTGCAAATTCAGTAGCCCCAATTGCAGATATTTGTTTTTATTCTAACGGTCAGTTGACAATGGCCGATGCTTGGTTGGGGGCTCTTGCCTATACGGTTCAAATTTATTTTGATTTTTCTGGATATTCTGACATGGCTATTGGCTTGGCAGCGATGATGGGTATTCGTTTTCAGGAAAACTTTCTCGCACCTTACAGAAGCCAAAGTATTAAAGAATTTTGGAGACGTTGGCACGTTTCGCTTTCTACGTGGTTCAGGGACTACTTGTATTTCCCACTTGGGGGTAGTCGCTGCTCGAAGTTATTGACCTATAGAAATTTAGTCATTGTATTTGTCTTATGCGGACTTTGGCATGGAGCCCAGTGGACGTTTTTAATCTGGGGCCTTTTTCATGGTTGTCTTTTAATATTGGAAAGAACTTCGTTTGCAACTTTTTTAACTTCACTGCCTGTGTTAGCCCAAAGATGCTACTGCATGTTAATGGTTGTGTTCGGATGGGTATTTTTTAGAGCCAATGATTTGTCTCAGGCAACCAGTTATTTCCAATCTATGTTTGGCTTCAATGGATTTGAATATCAAAATTCTTTCGGTACTGTGAACCTTGCTGTTTTATTTGTTGGATTGGCTATTTCATTGTGCTCAAAACAGTTATTTAATAACAGTGAGATTGAGGTTAAATCGTTTAATGCTTGCCTTTTTGGTGTAAATGTCGCTTTAGTATTGTTGTCTATGGCTATCCTCTATACAGGAGCGAGGAATCCGTTTATTTATTTCAATTTCTAAGACATCATGAAAAGAATTCTTGCTATTTTTACTGTCATTCTTTTTGTAGTACCGTTTTTTGGTAGCCTGCTCATTTTTGGAGAACAAAGCGGGGTATTTTTGCCTTCAGAGAATAGACAAGTAGTATCAATGACTGGAATAGATCGTTTTACATCTCATGGACTAAAGCGCTTTTTTGGTAATAAAAATCAATATATAGATGATCGTCTGATGGGCAAGGAAGAGTTAGTTCCCGTGTTAAACGAGCTACTTTTAGATCCTGAAAAGGTCTCTCGATTCGATTTAAGCAAGGGGCTTATCGGCAAGAATGAATGGATCTTTTTGGGAAATGACTATTCAAGAGTGATTGATAAACATTGCCAGGAAAACTTTCCCTTAGATAATTATGAATTCCAATCTTCAATTAATAAAATTGACTTACTAAAAAACACAACAGAGGGGTTGGGAGGCACTTATGTACTATTCATCGCTCCCGATAAGCACAATATCTATTGCGATGAATTGCCTCAGTGGCTTGGTGATACTTGTAAGAATTCAGAAATTTATACAAGAAAATTAATTAGCAAAATTGAAGATGAAACCTCTGTGAATGTCGTATATCCAGCGGTAGAACTAAAGTCGCAGATTTCAAAGGGACAATTGTTTCATAAGTCGGATACGCACTGGAATTTGTTGGGTGGAAAAGTTGGTTTTGTTGCTCTCATGAGAAACATGGAACGTCTCGGACTTATTCGAGATTTTCAAGAAATACCATTAATGGATTTAAAACAGATCCGGAATGAGAAGCTCGGAGATTTGGCACATATACTCGCTTTACCGAGTGGTTACAAGATCTCAAAAGATTTTGATTACCTTTTCCAACGTCCCGATCAGTTATTGGTTAGATGGAAAGAAGTGAATAAGAAAGAGGAACTGAAGCCTTTTACAGTTTCTTCAGGAAGTGCTCCCTCTAAGTTTTATGCTTACATGAAAAATGAATCGGCAATGTACAGAACAAAACTCTTGGTACTTTGTGATTCATTCAATAATGCCATGAGTCCGTATTTCAACCTATATTTTTCTGATGTTATGTACGTATCTAGACGTAGCTCAATGGATGAAAAGATCCGAGCGATTCAGAAATTTAAACCAACGATTGTGATTAATGAAATTGTTGAGAGAGATCTAGATAACTTTTAGGTTTATTTTACTTTTTAACAAAAAAATCATTAGTGGAATTTATTGAAAAATGAGCATTACAACCTCCCCCCAATCCTTTTCTCGTCCCAGGTATCGCCCTGATATAGATGGTATGAGAGCCTTGGCAATTTTGTCAGTTCTTATTTTTCACGCTTATCCAAACACTCTTCTAGGTGGTTTTGTAGGTGTTGATATTTTCTTCGTAATTTCAGGATATTTAATTTCAAACATTATTTTTCGTGGGTTGGCGTTAGGGTCATTTAGTTTTTTTGATTTTTATGCTAGGCGTGTTAGAAGAATTTTTCCTGCCGTAACCATCGTTTTATTAGGTAGCTTTCTACTTGGTTTTTTCTTTTTGAGACCAGAAGAATTTAAGGATTTAATTGCAGAGTCTCCCTATGCTGCTTTTTTTGTTGAAAATTGGCGATTGTATGTTACAACAGGGGGTTATTGGGAAGTCGCAACTGAACTTCAGCCTTTTATGCACTTTTGGTCCTTAGGTGTTGAGGAACAGTATTACATCTTTTACCCATTAATTTGCTTTTTGTTATGGAGAGTTAGTGCTAGAAAATTTTTAGCTAGTTTGGTTTTAATGTTTGTAATCTCTTGGGGGCTATGTCTTTACGATACCTCTTATGAGTCAGTTAGAGCCTTTTATTCTTTACATACGAGATTTTGGGAGTTACTTATTGGGGGAATTCTGGCCTATGTTGAGTTGATATGGCCGGACTATAAAAATTATTTATTGATGCCAACCAATGAAGGGGGCTCATACATAATCGACAATTTTTTGTCTTGTATTGGCTTTAGTCTTATCGTTTTTTCAATTTTTTTTATCGAGGAGGTGGACAGTTTCCCTGGTTGGAAAGCCTGTCTGCCAACCATTGGTGCAGTTCTGATTATTGCAGCAGGTTCAGAAGCTTTTCTTAATAAATATATTTTTGCCAATAAACTAGCTGTTTTTATAGGTTTAATAAGTTATCCACTATATTTGTGGCACTGGCCAATCATTTGTATTTTTAGAAATAATCTTGCAGGAGAAATTCCGAGCGGTTGGCTGATGTGCTTGTTGATTCTGTCTAGTTTTCTCCTAGCATACTTAACATACAATTTCGTCGAACGGCCCATGAGAAGTAAAAAAGCAACATGGAGTTTAGTGTTGGTACTTTTTGTTGTACTTCTTATCGTTTCACTGGGGTCAAAACAATTAATTCGACACAGCCAATCAATTGAAAAGGTTATTGATAACGGTATCCCCGACTCATTGCTTCAATTAAGAGAAGACTTAGATGAAAAGGAAAAGTCGGACGCTGTTTGTAAAGCTAAATTTGGAGAGGGTTTTGATGTTTGCCGTGCCACATCCCATAATCCATCAGTACTAATTTTGGGTGATTCCCACACTCATGTAATGTGGAAATATCTGAAAACGGTGAATGAGTTACCTGACTTTTATCTTCTAGGTAAAGATGCTTTTTTTACGTTTAAGGATGCCTATCTTATTAAAAGACAGGGCAAGAATAATGATTTAGCACGTCATTTTTGGAGTGTAATTGAAAATAGTCCAGAAATCGATAGTATCGTTTTACGTAGCTATTGGGGAAATTATCTGGCTCAATCACTTCATTCTGATCTTAACTCCGCCTGGAATTCTGAAGAGATTTTCCAATATCATTGGCGTGAAACTTTTAAGACATTGAAAGCCTTGAATAAAAAAGTTTTTGTGGTACTAGATAACCCTGTCTTACCGCCTACTTTGTTAAAGCGTTGCATTAGAACACAAAGGGTAAGCTTGTTGCCCGATAATGTGGAATGCAACGTAAACATCAATGAGATGAGATACACCTATAAATTTACACGGGAATTCTTAATTAAAGAAGCTGCCCATTGGGATAACGTTACTTTAATTGATCTGGAGAAAGAACTGTGTCAAAACGGAAAATGCCCAGTCTGGTTAAATGGTGAACTTTTATATGTTGATGATAACCATCTGTCGTTTTATGGCAACAAAAAAATATGGCCCTTAATTCAGAAGGCCGTTTGGGGTAAGTAAATAAAAAACTTCTAGTGGCACAGAGATTTTAAGTATTTGCCATATCTTGTTTTAATCAGCTCACTTGCTAACCGATCAAGCTCGTTTGAGGAAATCCATTGATTTTCAAATGCGATTTCCTCAGGGCTTCCGATTAAGATGCCTTGACGATTTTGAATTGTTGCAATGTAGCCTCCTGCATCCATTAAACTATCGTGTGTCCCGGTATCGAGCCAAGTGAAACCCCTGTGCATAATCTCAACCGTTAATTTTCCTTGTTTTAAGTAAGTTTCATTAACTGTTGTGATTTCAAGTTCTCCTCGGGCACTTGGTTTCACTTCCTTCGCAATATCGCAGACCGTGTTGTCATAAAAATAAAGGCCGGTCACAGCATATTGGGACTTGGGTTTTTGAGGTTTTTCTTCAATGGATATTGCTTTGAAATTCTTATCAAATTCAACAACACCATAGCGCTCAGGATCATTGACTTGATAGGCAAACACCGTTGCTCCGTCTTGTCGTTGATTGGCCCGAGATAGTAATTGATTTAAATACGCTCCGTGGAAAATATTGTCTCCAAGAATAAGAGCAGATGGATCATTTCCGATAAAGTCTTTCCCTAAAATAAAAGCTTGAGCAAGACCATCTGGACTGGGCTGAACGCAATATGAAATATTGATACCCCATTGGGAACCGTCTTTTAATAATTCTTCAAATCGGCCGATATCCCTCGGAGTGCTGATCACTAAAATATCTCGAATCTTGGCTTGCATTAAAGTGCTCAGCGGATAATAGATCATCGGTTTATCATAAATTGGCAACAACTGCTTACTGACCGTCAACGTAACCGGATAAAGTCTCGTTCCCGATCCACCGGCCAAAATAATGCCCTTACGACTCATTGTGTTACTCCTTTAAACTCCCGCTAGTTCTGTCAACACTCGTTTAGCATAAGTATTCCATGAATGAATACTTTGTTTTGGGAAAAGCCCCTTCAGTTTATTGTTATCTAAACGAGAGTTAAGCGGTCTTTTAGCAGGTGTCGGGTATTCTTCGCTAGGAATACCTTTAATATTTTGCACTGACAGAGTCAGTGGATAATTAAGTGCTCTAGCGTTAGAAATAATCCATTTGGCAAAATCGCACCAATTCGTTTCTCCATTGGGGACTAAATGATAGGTTCCCAATAGTGATTTTTCTCCACTTAAAACTCGCATGGCCAAAGCTGTGGAAACGTCAGCAATGAATTCAGCTGAGGTTGGCGTTCCAACCTGATCATTAACAACATTGAGTGATTCTTTTGTTTGACCTAATCTTAAAATGGTCTTTATGAAATTTTTCCCGTGAACCCCGTACACCCAACTTGTCCGAAAAATTAGAGAAGAGCAACCGGAATCCCGAATAACCTTTTCTCCTGCCAGTTTAGAGGCTCCGTAAACATTAACTGGAGATGGTATCGCATCTTCTGTTCGAGGAGTTAGCCCCGATCCATCAAATACGTAATCAGTACTGTAATGAATCAACAGAGCACCGACTTTTTTACAAGCACACGCCACAGGTTGGAGTGCTTGGGCATTAATTAAGTACGCTTCTTCGTTGTCCGTTTCAGCTTTGTCGACAGCCGTATAAGCAGCTGCATTGAAAACAGCATCGGGAGAGAAGTTTGATATAGCGATGGCTACTTTCTCTGGGCATGACAGATCTCCTCCCTCATCATGGCGTCCAAGGCAGAGAACCTCACCGTGAAGAGCGAGCGCTCTTTGCAATTCCCAACCTACTTGTCCGTTTTTTCCTAAGATGAGAAATCTTGCCATCGTATCTCTACCAGTTACCGTATTGTTTAGCTGTCCACTCGCGATATGCACCGCTTTGGACATTTTTGACCCAGTCTTGATGATCCAAGTACCACTGCACCGTTTTGTGAATGCCTGTCTCAAAACACTCTTTAGGTTTCCAACCCAACTGTGTTTGAAGTTTGGTTGAGTCAATTGCATAACGTCTGTCATGCCCCGGGCGGTCTTTCACATAAGTGATCAAGTTTGCGTAAGAACCATCCCGATGCGGTCTCATTTCATCCAAAATAGCGCAAATGGTCTTAACGATCGTGATGTTGTTTCTTTCGTTATGGCCACCTACATTATAGGTTTCGCCTATCTTTCCATTTTCAAGTACACAGCGAATAGCGGAACAATGGTCGCCAACGTATAGCCAGTCTCTAATATTGAGCCCATCTCCGTAGATCGGCAGCGGTTTACGAGCTAAGGCATTTGAAATAACTAAGGGGATTAACTTTTCCGGGAATTGGTATGGTCCGTAATTATTGGAACAATTGGTAGTTAAAACCGGAAAGCCGTAGGTATGAAACCAGGCGCGTACCGCATGATCACTGGAAGCTTTAGACGCAGAGTAAGGAGAATTTGGACGATAGGGAGTCTCTTCAGTAAAGGCCGGCTCGTCAAATGTAAGGCTTCCATAAACTTCGTCCGTACTAACATGTAAAAATCTGAAAGCTGAGCGCTCATTTTCAGAAAGCTCTTGATCGTAATAGGCCTTGGCACATTCTAAAAGGTTTAGCGTCCCCATCACATTCGTTTCAAAGAAAAGATCGGGACCAAAGATTGAGCGATCCACGTGGCTTTCAGCTGCAAAGTGAACGATTGCACGAGGTTTATATTTCGTAAGCAATGACGAAACCAATTCCTTATCACAGATATTGCCTTTCACAAAGATATGACGGGGATCATCTGTTAAGGATTGAAGATTTTCGAGGTTGCCAGCGTAAGTCAAGGCATCTAAATTAACAACAGGTTCATTGCTTTCTTTGAGCCAATCTAATACAAAGTTAGAACCAATAAATCCAGCTCCACCGGTAACAAGAATCATCTTGGTGTCCCCAATTAATCGAAAAGAATAGCATCCTTAAAGAAAGGAGCGGCTGCATCTTTTTCAGAAAGGCAAGGATTAACATCTAATGGCCATTGGATATTGAGCGTCGGATCGTCCCAACGAATAGAACCTTCAGACTCTTTATGCCAGTACTCGTTGGTTTTGTAGAAAACTTCTGCATAATCCGTCAGGGCTACAAAACCATGGGCAAAGCCCTCGGGTATCCAAAGTTGTTTTTTATTTTCTGCGCTTAGTTCAACTCCAACCCATTGACCAAATGTTGGAGAGGAGCGTCGAATGTCAACAGCGACGTCGAAAATGCTACCAACGATACAACGAACGAGTTTTGCTTGTGCATGGGGAGGAAGCTGAAAATGAAGTCCTCTCACCACTCCTTTTTTGCTTCTTGATTGATTGTCTTGAACAAAGATGATATCCGTTATTTGAGAGAAATCTCTTTTATTCCAAGACTCCATGAAAAAACCTCGAGCATCACCAAAGACTTTCGGTTCAATAATTTTTATCTCGTTTAATTTTGTCTCAGAGATTGAAATTGCCATAAAACTAATCCTTTAAACAAGGGCTATATGTAATCTTTTCGATTGTACCCTGATCAACCTTTTCGAAATTATCCCACAAACTGTATTTATCGCTATTTACAATCCGAGGGAGTTCATTCCAAGAGATAATTTGCGTGTATGCTATATTTGGTATAAAGGCTATGCCAGAGCATAGAATAGGATGATCAATATGTTGGCTAAGAAAGTATTTGGATAGCTGCTTCAAATACTCTTTTGAGCACTTTCCGTCAAAATCCACTGTTAGATAAGGTAAATCATTTTGTTTTGCTAGTAGACAAAGAAATTTTGTATTCAACTCGTTTTCTATCCACTTTGAGTGGTGACGCAATGTGCAGAAGGTAAAGTTTTCAGTAAAGTTAATTTGTTTCTCATTTCGTATCGATACATAACCTTCTTTGGGAGGGGGCAGGCATTTGGTTATCCATGTTTTACAGAAAGTATCAAACGAAATATATCCCAATGCGAGAAGCATTCTTGAGAAACCGAACCCAAAACGATCAAATTGTTTTTCTAGTTGGTCCCGGATAAAGATTCTTTGAGTTTTGTAGTTGTCATTGCTCAACCTTTCAGAAATCTTTGACCTTAGTTGGTCGTAATTGTTGGATTTCACAAAATCCACGAAGTCCGATAAATAATCGTATTCATTTTGATCATTCCCGTCCTCAGAAACGATGACAGCTCCAGCAGACAAACATTCAAAAATGCGAGTTGACTCCAACAAGGCGTTGTCGTAATTGTGCAAATTAACAATAACTTTAGAGTTGTGAATAGCCTCAATTGTTTGTTCACCGCAAATACTTTTAGCAATGTGGACATTGAAGTCTTTCCCTAATTTGGACAGAAATTCTTGTCGGTGTTCACTACTTGTAGAACCGTAAAACAAAACATCATGAAGTGGTTCTTGATTAGGCAAATGTTGTACTTTTGAAAAAATCGGAACGTAGAAGCAATTCTTTATTCCATAAGATTGAAGATACTCAAAATTTTTTTGTGAGTATTCCATAACAGCAATGGCATTTTTTAATAGTGATAGATAAGACTCTCTTCTAAAACGGTCACTGATTGCCAGTTGTTCCAGTTGAAAGACAAGGTAATATGGAGGTAACACTTTAAAATGCTGAGGAAAAAGAACAATATAGACTTGGTTATTTGAAAAGCCAGTTTTTGGCTCACTTCCGATGATGTTAGAGAGAATTCCCAATTCAGATAAATGATTTTGAATAAGTTTGCCATGGAACTGGAGGTACCTGGGACAAAGAATAGTAAATCTCTGAACGTAAAAATTGTTTGTTGTCTGGGCTTTTCCTGTTTTAAAAAAAACGTTTATCATGAGCCTGATTAGCTCAGCACTATACTTTCGGCTAAAAATATAATTAGACAAATTTTCAAATGTTGATGAACTGATGAGAGCGCGAGAATGCAAGTTCTTTCTTATGGATTTCATGGAAAAATTATTCATTTTTGTTTCCGATTCATCAGGTAAACTTATTTCCACTCATTTTACAAGTATAGATTTTAACTAATGAACTGATTTATAAAATTGAGGTACTCATGGGATTTCTGAATAAATTTAAAAAAATCTATTTTTGGGTCTTCTTCGTTTGGCCGATCCTTAAATATTTCTTTCCTAAAATTACAGTTTTGAGCTCTATTGATACGCTTGAAAAGATACAGAGGACTCACTGCTCTTGCGTAAGACTAGGAGATGGGGAATTTGGAATCTTGAGAGGAATAGCTGGTCCAGGATTTCAAAAAACATCGGATACCCTTAGGAGAGGTCTATATGACGTGTTAACAAATGGGAATGAGAAAATATTGTTGTGTGTTCCTGAAGCATTTCAATATAACAAGCTTCATTCTTATACCAAAAGGGCTAGATATCACTGGATAGCGATTATGTGTAAATTCTTTCCTTACTTAAGAGATAATCTTAGGAAGGACTATTCATATGGAAATGCATTGGTAACCCGTCCATATGTTGATCAGAAAGATAAGGGCGTCGCTATAGAAGTTTTTCATGGATTTAAAAAAATTTTTAGCGATAGGGATCTAATTATTGTAGAGGGTGAGAAAACTCGTTTTGGCGTAGGCAATGATTTACTTAGTGGAGCCAAGTCTGTTCGTAGGATTATTGCTCCTGCAAAAAATGCTTTTGATAAATATAAGGAGATATATGCTGAAGCAATACGACAACCAAGGGACTCACTAATCTTGGTTGCACTAGGACCTACGGCTAAACTGCTAGCAGCTGATCTAACGCAAGATGGATTCCAAGTTTTAGATGTTGGTCACTTGGACATTGAGTATGAATGGTATTTACAAAAATCAACAAAGAAAATTCCAATCCAGGGGAAATATGTTAATGAGGTAAAGAAAGGTCGAAACGTTAAAGATGATATTGATCTATCTCAATACAATAAGGAAATAATTGTAAAAATAGAATGATTCTATGAGGGAATATAAAGGTGACGTTTCCACAATTCGTACATTTACGCATGCATTCCGAGTATTCCGTCACAGATAGTACGGTAAGAATTGACTCAGCCATTAAGAAAATTAAAGAACAGGGTGTTGGCGCTTTAGGTTTGACAGATCTAAATAATATTTTTGGAGGTCTTATTTTTTACACCCATGCGCGTAAAGGAGGAGTGAAAGCGCTGATGGGTTGCGATTTAGTCATCCAGAATGAGACAGATCGTGACAAGCCGTTTAGGATGGCGGTTTTTTGTCAAAATCATGATGGGTACAAAAATCTCTGTGAAATCCTTACGCACGCTTGGCTAAAAAATCAGTACATGGGGCGTGGAGAAACAAAACTGGAGTGGCTTTTTAAGCATCATGAAGGTCTGATTTTTCTCTCCGGCGGCCCGGAAGGACAAATTGCTCAACTCTGTTTGTCTGGAAAGAAAGCTGAGGCTATTGTTTTAGCAAAGAAAATGAAGTCTCTTTGGGGAGATCGTTTTTTTCTGGAATTGCAAAGAGCTGGGCGTCCTTCTGATGAGGCTGTTGTTCGCTATCACTTAAGTATTGCTGACGAGTGCGACATTCCGGTCGTGGCTACGCATCCTATCCAATTTTTGGAGCCTGAAGATTTTGATGCTCATGATATCCGTGTTTGTATTGCCAGAGGGGACGTTTTAGCCGATAAATCTCGTCCCAAACTCTACTCAAAGGAGCAGTACTTAAAGACACCGGAAGAGATGATCAGCCTTTTCGCTGATGTGCCTTCAGCAATCGCCAATACTGTAGAAATTGCCAAGCGCTGTAACTTAGAAGGGGTTTTAAGTAAACCGCAGCTACCGCTTTTCCCGACACCGGACGGCATGAGTTTGGATGACTACATTGATCAGCTGTCTCATGAGGGCCTTGAACAACGTTTGGAATTCTTGTATCCCGAAAAGGAAAAGCGTGAAAAAGAACGTCCTCGTTATGAAGAACGTTTGCAGTTTGAATTGGGAATCATTAAGAAAATGGGATTCCCAGGCTACTTCCTTATTGTGCAGGACTTCATTAATTGGTCTAAGCAAAATGGGGTGGCAGTAGGCCCGGGCCGTGGATCCGGTGCCGGTTCGCTCGTAGCTTATTCTTTGCGCATCACCGATATGGATCCGTTGCGCTACGACTTGCTCTTTGAACGTTTCTTAAATCCGGAACGTGTGTCGATGCCTGACTTTGACGTGGACTTCTGCCAGTACAATCGTCAACGCACGATTAATTACGTTAAATCTCGCTACGGTGAAGACGCTGTTAGCCAAATCGCCACTTTCGGCACGATGGGTGCTAAGGGTGTGATTCGTGATGTTGGCCGGGTGTTGGGCATTAGTTACAGCCTTTGTGACAAGGTCTCTCGCCTTATTCCGGCTCAACCGGGAAAAAACGTGACGTTGGCAGAAGCCATCAAGACAGTGCCGGATTTAAAAGACCTGATTGAAAAAGATGAATCTGTTGCACAACTTGTTGATAAAGCGCTTCCTTTAGAAGGTTTGGTGCGTAACTTAGGTATGCACGCCGGGGGCGTGCTGATTGCACCGGGAAAACTGACTGATTTCTGCCCGTTATATTCTCAGGATGAAAACCCGGATAACGTAATCAGTCAATTTGACAAAAAAGACGTTGAAAACGTCGGGTTGGTGAAGTTCGACTTTTTAGGTTTAACAACGCTGACGATTTTGGAATTTGCGATGCGTTTTATCCGTCAGTTGGATCCCAATACAACGTTGCGTTTGGAAGCGATCCCAATTGACGATCCGGAAACATACCACCTTTTCCAAGTGGGCAATACCAGTGCCGTGTTTCAATTTGAAAGTGACGGCATGAGAAAGCTTTTGCGCGATGCAAGGCCAGATTGTCTTGAAGATTTGATCGCTTTAAATGCCCTTTATCGTCCGGGTCCGATGGATCTTATTCCTGAGTATATCGCTTGTAAGCACGGCGAAAAAGAAGTTCATTACCCGGATCCACGTTTAGAGCCTGTGCTGAAAGAAACTTACGGCATCATGGTGTACCAGGAACAGGTGATGCGTGTGGCGCAGATTATCGGCGGGTACTCACTGGGCGGCGCAGACCTTTTGCGTCGTGCCATGGGTAAAAAGCAAGTCGATGAAATGAAACGCCAACGCGCGGTGTTTGTAAAGGGTGCGGTTGAGCGTGGAATGGCTGAGGATAAAGCAGGTGACCTTTTCGACTTGATGGAAAAATTTGCGGGATACGGTTTTAATAAATCCCACGCTTGCGCTTACTCTTACGTTGCCTATCAGACTGCTTACCTGAAAGTACACTATCCTGCGCCATTCATGGCTGCAAACATGTGCTTAGTGATGGACTCGGGAGAAAAACTGAAGCATTTGATCGATGATTGCTTTGCTAACGAAATTTCCGTCTTGCCACCCGATATTAATAAGAGTGAATGGGAATTTGTGCCGACATCGATGCACGAAATTCGTTACGGTTTGGGAGGCATTAAAGGGATTCCTAAAGATACGGCAGAAGCAATTGCTAGGGAGCGTGAGCAAAACGGCCCATATAAAGACCTCTTTGATTTGGTGAGCCGTGTTGATCGGACAAATTTCTCTAGGCGAACATTGTTGTCTTTTATTCAGGCCGGTGTATTTGACAGCCTAGAGCCTAATCGAGCAAAGCTTGCGGCCAATATTGATAATGCGATTGCATTGAGCGAAAGTGAATCTTCCAACGCAGGACAGGAAAGTTTGTTCGCCGATGTGATGGATGAGGTGCAGCCTGAATACATTGATGCAAAACCGTGGAGTGCATACAAAGAACTGATGGGAGAGCGCGATGTGATGGGATGCGTTTTCCGAGGGCATTTCTACGGAGCTGTTCAGGAAGAGGCAGCCCAATTGCACCCTACGCCGATCATCAATGTCAAGCCCGCTCAACGAAGTGCTAATCGTCGATCGCCCTCAATACAAGTGGCGGGTATTGCCTCCAACATTAAACAGAGTTTCAACAAAGAAGGACGTTTGATGGGTAGTTTTGTCTTAGATGACGGAACCTCAACGATCTCTGTGACGTGCTTCGGCGATGATTGGATGATTTATCGCAATATTGTTAAAAGCGATGAATTGGTGTTTGTTCGAGGTAATGCCCGAGAAGATAAATTCTCAGCAACAGGAGTCAGTATCACGGCGCGTTCTGTTGAAGTGCCGGCAACGCTTCGAGCAAAAAATAGCACTGTTTTACAAATCGAGTTAAAGGATCCTAATTTTGACTTTGATCTTTTAAAGACATTTTTAGAAGATCACCGCCCCGACGTAGATGATGCGGGTTGCAGAGTTTCCGTCAAGGTAATGGATCATGGAAAAGAAGCTTCTTTCATTTTTTCAAAAGACTGGGAAGTTTATTTAAATCAAACATTGCTCGATGAGTTGGAAGAAATTCCGGGTCTGAATTATCATCTCGCCTCCAAAGGTGAGGCCTAGTTAAAAAAGAGCTAAAAAATGATTGAATTACCTAAAGATCATTCGAATCCATTGGTTGTTGGTGTTGGCAGACATAGAGCATGCTACATCCATCCGGAAGATGCCAGTAAGTGTATTAAAGTTGTTCACAATCCCGGAGAACACGCTTTCCAGGAAATTAAGCGCGAGCTTGCCTATTACAAACATCTTGAAAGTTATCTAAAGGACTGGAGTGGATTACCGAGATTTTACGGTGAAGTTGAAACAAACCTTGGGAGAGGCTTTGTATACGACCGTATCGTTGACTTTGATGGAAGACCCTCACAAAGTATTGAACAACGTTATAACGAGAATAATTTAGATCAATTGCACGATGAACTTTCGGCGCTCATTGATAGACTTCGGCGTTATCTATGGGATAACCGCATTGTAACTATGTCTATCAAACCTTATAACGTGCTCTGTCACCGAATTAGTGAATCAGAAATTAATCCAGTGGTTTGTGACAATATTGGAAGCGCCTCCTTTTTGCCTATTGAGTATTATTGCCCTTGGCTTTGTCATCAAAAACAAAAGCGATTATTTAGTAGATTTATGCAGTTGCCGTTATTAAAACAATTAAGAGAATATAAGAATTAACGATTCAATATTTAATTTGAGTTAAAATAGAGAAAATTATTACAATTAGGAAATCGTTACTTTTGTTGAAAAGTCTCGAATTCACTCAATGATTCATTAAGACGTTAGGATTTTTAAAATGATTCAACTATCAGAAGATCATTCCGATATTTCAGTGATTGGTGTTGGTGCACACAGGGCTTGTTATATTCATCCCGATGATCCTCAGAAATGTATCAAAATTATTTATAACCCTTCAGATATTGCATTAAAAGAAATAAAAAGAGAATTATCTTATTACAGACACCTAAACACGTACTTGAAAGATTGGCGTGGCATATCTAGATTTTATGGTGTCGTACAAACAAATTTAGGTAACGGTTACGTGTATGACCGTATCATGGACTTCGATGGTCAGAGTTCCAAGACTTTAGGGGACTATTATAAAAACGGCGAGTTGAGTGACCAAGAGTTATCGCTCTTGATTGAAAAACTCAAAAAGTATATATGGGATAACCTCATTGTTACTATGGCACTGAAACCCCATAACATACTTTGTCACCGGGTAAGCCAAACAGAAATTTTCCCGGTTGTTTGTGACAACATTGGTTTTGCCCAACGTATTCCTTTGGTTCTTTATTGGCCTTGGTTTTGCCATCAGAAGCAAAAGCGTTTATTTCAACGCTTTGACCGCTATATGGAAAAATATTTGGCTAATTTGAAAAAAACACAGTAACTACGTCCAGGAACGTTTCGTTTGCTCTGTTAGCTCTAATTGCGGCGCTGGATTACCAGACAGTTCTGCGTTTCTATGTATGAGATCATAAGTGTAATCACGGGCTTTTTCCGGCAAGTAATGTCGAAGGGCTTCCAAGACTGTCCCGTTATTCGTTAGCAGTGAGTTATCAGGATTGATAGCTTCATATTCGATAGTTCTGACAGTCACCTTATTGGAAAGCTTAATTTGTTTGCCAATGACTTCGTAGAATGTGTCAAAGGATATGATATCGAGCGCTAATAAGGCTCGATAAAAATACAAGGCGAACCAATCAGGTTGCCTATTAAGACCCTGTTTGATATTTTCGATGTGTTCCTCAAGCCTACCGTTATTGAGTAGGCTATTTAATAGTTGTTTTAATTCAAGATAGTTTCCTGTTGTGAAAAAATCAACAATTCCATTTAAATGTTGGTACGTCACTTGATCCAAAGATTCTTCAGAAACAACAACCTTTCCCATTTCCAAGCATTCAAACAGTCGGGTGGACTCTAGTAATGCGTTTTCATAAAAATGTAAGTTAACAATTACCTTTGCTTTTTTTAATTCTTCAAGTTTTTGTTCACCCCAAACTTTAAAGGCAATTTTCAAATTAAAGTCGTTTTTAAGTTTATTTAATAAATTTTGTCTTCTCTCGCTGTGGATATCACCATAAAACAGGACATCGTAGACAAGATTTTGGTTGAAATTGTCTCGAACCTTAGAAAAGATAGGTAAATAAAAGACTCGTTCTTTAGGGACACCATGTTTGATCATATGTTCGATATTCATTAAAGAATAATCAAACACAGCCAATGCATTGCATAAAATATCTAAGTATCTTTTATTGCGATAGCGGTCAGAAATAGCCAGCTGTTCCATTTGAAAAGCAATATAGTTCCTTGGCAAAGCTCGGAATGCTTGAGGGCAAAGGACAATGTGGACAGCATCACTGAAGCCACCTTCTGGCGGCTTATCAATGACTTCTGAACTGATACCGACAAGTTTTAACTTTTCCTGGATTAAACGTATAACGATAGCCACGTGCTCATGCCCCATAATGACAATATGTCGCTGATGAAGGTTGAGCATCCTTTGAACATATTCCTCATGATTTTGATTCAAAGGCAAGCGATTTTTAGCCTGAAGAGAAAAAAGGACGTTGCAGATAGTTCTGAAAAATGAAGCCCCAAATGCATAACTACGAAGGTAATTCTCCACTTGCTGTGTGGCTTGTGGGTGCTGATAAGACAGGAGCTTTAGTTTTTTTCTTGTTTTCTTAAACATGATGAAAAATATACTGAACGACAATGAAACTAACCGTGTTGTTTTTCATTGTAGTAATAACGACAAAATTTTTTCCACTGTCTTTCAATCTTCTTTTTTCCAAAATAAGGGCAGTAGATTGGTAAAGGGATAAATTCCGGGGATCCGAAACCATCTAAAAAAACAATACGTTTAAGACCCTCATTAGATTTTTCCAGAACCATCATATTGGCAGGACGAATATCCGAAATGATGATGTTTTTTTGAATCATTTCGTTTTTGATTTCTTTTAGTTTTAGCTCAAGTTGAGCAATTTCTGCCTCAGAAGCTTGTTTTACATAATCTCCTAATAGCATCGCACGCGTTGAGTCATCAGAGACAAAAAGCTCTTGTTCAATAATCAAGAATTCATTCGTTTTTTTGAAGCCATAATAGGTAGGTAAGAAATCGGCAGAAATGTTTCTTTTTTTCAGAAAATTAAAATAATGAATCTCTCTTCTGCTTTGAACATCATGCCCTAATCGGCTCACTTTAAAGCAAGTTTTAGGATTATTAGGGTTGGCATAACATATCCGTTCCATACCTCTGCCAATAACTTTCCCAAACGAGAACTCAGACATGTTTATAACCCTTTTCTAACAGAACGCTCTTTAATTTTTTCAGCTCGTTTTTGAGCTTGTGAAATAAGATCAACCTCTTCTTTAAAAATACTTTTTAAGGGTTTTTGAAAATATATTTTGAGAAACCGTAAGTAATCTCTGTTGCTTAATCCAATACCCATGCAAGAATAGTAAAGACCAATTAAATCTTTGTTCCTCCAGCGAATTGGGACTGCCTTCCTAAATTGAGCCCGATGGAGATCAATGATTGAAATTTTTAGGTCATTACTATTTCCGTTAAACGGTAGATGCAGAAGAAAATGGCATATATAGCAGTCGCGATGATTAATGCCGATAGAGTGCATATTTCTAACCATCTCTGCCACTCTGGTAACTAGCATCCTCTTTACTGAATAGGATGGAGGATTATTGATCCAGTTCTTGCAATAATCTTCCAAGCTAATTGTTGGGGCTAAATCTTCCGTAATAATGAAGGATGTTCTTTTAACTGGATTCCATCCTTTTTGACCAAATGCAACTCCCTTCATAGTATCTACGCCAATTGCCGATAATTCGTGTATGGCTCTCCATTCACGATCTGCTCCAAGGACAGGGAGACGAGCAGTCAAGAGGTTTTTTAAAACTTCGCCATAAGTTGTTCCATGGTGTAATTTAAGGTAATAACTCTTACCTGCGAAGTCAAAACGCAGTGTTCGTCTGGTTTTTACACTGCGGGAGATATCTCCTGAAATTTTTTCGACCTCTTCAAAAGGATCTTTTCCTTTCCAAGCTTCAAGAAAGGGCGGTTTTAAAATGAACATAGTTATTGCAAAATAATATCGGCAGCACGTTTGGCTAAACCGTAAAGATCGTGTGTATCGGCGAAGTGTTTAGCATTGGCATGCCACGTTTGGCGTAATGCGCTATTTTCAAGCACTTTTTCAAGAGTTTGATTGTAGCTATTTTGATCAAAAGGTTCTGCTAAAACAACTCCGGCACTAGCAGTATTTACATATGAAGAATAACCGCAATTACCACTGACAATAATAGGTAAGCAGGACACAATGGACTCAAGGATAACTATACCTGCAGCCTCTTGTCGAGCAGGGTGTAGCATGAGGTCAGCTCCAAGCATGAAACGACTAATGTCGTTTCTTCCCCGGAAAAAACGTACATGATCTGAGATATTTAAGCTTTGCGCCAAAGTCGACATTTTCTCCGGATTATCTTCACCAACAACGAAAAGGAAGGTGTTTTCTCTCTTGCTTGCGGGAAGAGAGGCTAAGGCTTTAATACTTCGATCAACTCCTTTTAATTCATAATTTGAACATACCTGCAATAAAAGTTTTTGCTCGTTACTCAAAGCAAATTCTTCGCGAAATTTTTCTCGACAGTCTTGAGGTTGCTTATCGTATTTTCGATCAATATCTATGCCTGGGGGCAGTAAATAAAAGCGACCATCTTCCGTGTGGTAGTGTTCTTGGATTTCTAATTTGCGGTTTTCTGTAAGAAGTAGAATCTTGGTCGGAAGACCTCTATTAAAAACAGCTTGTTCAAAATGGATGAAATGGCGATAACGGGAAGTTAATTTGTAAAAGAAATTCTTATGTTTTGTTTTTTCTGCGTAACAGACGTCACCGGTGAAATACACGTCCAAGCCCGGCATCCGATTAAAACCAACAACTCTATCTACTGGATGACTGTCTAAGTGATTACTGACCCAGTTAAAGTATTCAGAATTTTTTCCGTGGTTGCTCATCGAATGAGTGGGAACTTCAATAATTTCAAAGTCAGTAGGTCTTTCGCCAACCCACTCCCTGACATAAACCCGAACGGTGTGTCCCCGGAGGACAACTTCTTTGGCTATACGGAAGAAATCTCGTTGCAATCCTCCGAAAGGGAAGTATTTGTAAATGCAAAAGGCTATCCGCATAGCAATTCCTTTTCTGTGTTATTCCCAATATTGTAATGATTGATTTTTTCTTTCAGCTTTTTTAATTCTTTTTTGTGAATATCTTTTCGCTATGGAGACACCAAAAAGATAAGGTAACGCTAACCTTAAGGAGACGTCTCTTCTACTGAGTAAAATTCGTTTGAATAAAGAAAATGCTCCAGTATAGTTGTTCCTTAGAGATACCTGCATTAACTTAATAAGAGTAATTAAACGAGCTCTATCAATTATTCTGTACTGTTCACTATCTTTTACGCATCTTTTCAAAATTGCTCTTCTACAAGAGTAAAGATTAAACAATCTCTTCGTTCGCCTAGAGTGCACTAAACTGGATTTCCTCTGCCGGTACAGATAAAGCACATCATCGATGTAGAAAAGTTTCTCATTTCCTTCTAATTTCAAAATGAGACGAGATGTAAAATCCTCATCTTCGTATAAAAGTCTATTTGAATCAAAATAGAAATCTTGAATGACTTCCCTTTTGTAAAGTCTCGCCCAAGCATAGCCTCCATTGCAATATTTAGACGGGAAAGAGTCATCAAAAGCTAGCCGAAAATAGTCAGAGGTAGACAATGGGACAGCTTTAAAGTCTTTATCTACCTTTTTGCTTATCTTCGTATTTTCATAAAATTTTTCAAAACCGAAAGCAACAATATCAGCGGACTTATCAATTGCACATTTCATTAAAGTTGAAATGGCATTAGAGATGAGCAAATCGTCTGAATCAACGAATAAAATAAAATCTCCACTACAGTGTTTAAGACCGTAATTTCTTGCAGAAGCCAGGCCACCGTTACATTTGGATAAAACTTTAATACGTGAATCTCCTTCGGCCATACGTTCTAAAATCTCGAGGCTTGAGTCGGTAGAACCATCGTTTATAGCGATAATCTCTAATTCCCTGTAATCTTGATTAATAACAGATAAAAGTGACTCTTCAAGATAAAGTTTAACGTTATAGACAGGGAGGATTACGGAGACAATAGGCTTTTTCATAGCTAGTTTCTGTTTTTCGTGAAGAAAGGTATAGCATTAACCACAAGGTAACAAATGGAAAGAAGGTAATCCAATGTGCCCAATATCTATCTGCTAGACCCATTGCAGCAATAGAGGCAAGTAAAGCTAACCGAGTAGAATCTTTCCAAGAATCTTTTAAAAGCAAAACCAACGAAATGAGCCATCCTATTATCCCTACAAGTCCTCCAGTTGCGAGTGTTTGGAAAAAATCGCTATGAAAATGGGGCAAAAAGACTCCAAAGGAGGGAACATTGAATGCATATCCAGAGCTGGAGATCGCAGCAAATGGTTTATCACCCCAGCCAAACAGTGGTTGCTCAATAAAACCGTAGATAGCAAATTTCCAAAGTTCTAAGCGGATACCCCAAGAAGTAGAAGAATTACCTTCCTGGTAACTTTGAAGATCTTCAATACCTTGTTGCATCCGTCCAGATAAAAAGAAGCAGAAAACTAATGCAATGAATATCAGAGTTGTAATAATAGCAAACTTTTTATCTTCTTTTCGATTGGATAATAAACAAGTAATAGCCAAAGCAGGAAAGGCAAGCAAGGCTGTACGAGCTTCCAACAATACAATAGAAACAAGGGAGACAACTATACAGAATGCAATATATATCCGTTGGTTAGTTGGGTAAAGTTTTCTATCAAAGTGAAAACTTGCTAAACAAGATATGGTCAAAAAAGTAATAACTCCTGCAACTTTATTTTTATTAACTGAAAATACACCACTATCTATGAATCCTAGGTATAGAACGTGAGCAATAATCGCAATTGACATACATACTAAAAAGCTAGCCAGTATGCATATTAATCCATTTCTGGTAAATGTTATTTTCTGAATTCCTAGGAATACGAGGGTCATAATGAGCATAGCGTTGTACGCATAAGAAAAACCATCTATTCCATGGACTAGAATCAGAATTATTACGCTGATAAACCACGGGACAAAGGGGAACAAGAAAGACAATAATGGCCTTGAGACTTTGAGGTAATCTGAATTTTGATAAGTTAAGACGATAGATAGTATTGCGAATAAAAAAATTAAATATTTTGCCGCATGTATTCCCATTAAAAAAAATAAACATGCACTTGAAACAGTTATATAAAAAGTGATCCAAGGAGAAAAGTTTCTTATACCGTTCAAAAAAGAAGATATCATTTTTATTTCTCAGTCAGCAGAGTAACAATTTTCTCAATGACCTGATCCCTAGTTGGCCAATGATTTTCTTCACCTAACACAATAGCATTAGGATTCCATGGACCAGTGCGCTTCGGGTCTGTTACGCCAATCAAAGTAATTTGTCGAGCCCCAACGGCTGCAGCTACGTGGCTGATGCCGGAATCATTGGCGATAACCAATTGTGCTTCCTTACACAAGGCAGCATAGGTTCCTAGATTCGTAGGCGGCAAGTGCGTGGCGTCAGGGCAAGCAACTTTAGCGTCAGCAGCTTCGTCAGGCGAAGGCAGCACGATCGGTTCAATTCCCAGTTCACGCAAGGGTTTAACAACACAATTTATGTGGGTCCAATGCTTAACTTTTCCATGATGAACGCCTCGTGCAATCGGGGCGATCAAAGCAAATTTTTCAGGAATATGGAATTTTTCAATGAGGTTCTTAGCACCTGCGGTGTGACGGGTAATCAATTTAAGGCCGAGGTCTTTTGTGGGCTCAGTCCATGCCGGCTCTTTTCCCCAAGCTTTAATAGCACCGAGTGCTGCGGCAAAGAAGCGTTCCACTTCATGGATATTCTTCTCAGGTTCAGGCACCTTCTGATCCAAAAGTAAGAATCGGCCGTCAGTGGGAAAACCCGCGGCTCTGATGCCGGCTAAGCGGAATTGAAGAGCGGAGCCGAAAGAATTTGGGAAAAGCAGTCCCAAAGGCTTATTTAATTGTTCCGAGAGGTAATGAAGTCTTTGCAAGTCTTCGCTTACATGACCTTCAATCGGGTCGAAGCGCCATCCCATTCCCAACATCAGGTCTTCGGCAAAGCGTTTACCGACCAAATAGGGGGTAAAGCCACTGGCTTCTAATAAACGCAATGATGGCAGGGTCATACAGCAGTCGCCGACATGGTTCGGTAAGCGGCAAACAACAATCGGATTCATAACAGTCTCGTTTTAAAAAGCTGATACAGAAAAGAAAATAATGTCACATTTTACTCGAGTTAAACTCCTAAAATAAAACCAACCGATCAATTTTATTTATGGAGATAAATAGATGAATAAAATCCTCCAAGTGGCCGCAACGGGTGCTTTAATGGCGACAATAGGTGTAGCTATCGCTTCAGACTCTATGAATGGTATTCAGTTGTCAGAAAAAGGACTGACCTTAAGTATTAATGGGACTGCCTCTTTAACCGTTCCTAATGATGAAGCGTTGATGAATTGGTCGGCTATGGCTCAGGCCTCGACTCTTCAAGAAGCAACGTCTCAGGCCGTCAAGGCGATGAATAAGGGCTTATCACAAATTAAAACAGTAAGCGATCAATTACAGTTTGAAACGCAATACATCAATTCTTATCCGGTTTACGGTGAGACAAAAGGCAATCAAACGCCAAAAATTGTTGCTTGGCGTGTGACGCAGTCTTTACAAGTAATTGCCCCTGACGTGACGTTAGTGCCTAAGGTTATTGAAAGCGTCAATGGTCAGTTGGCTTTAGACGGTTTAAATTTCAGAGTATCGGATACGGCTAAAGCAAAATACGATGAATCACTTCATAAATTGGCCGTAACCGATGCTACGCAGAGAGCTGTTTGGATTGCTCAGTCTGTCGGAAGTGAAGCCTCTAAGGTGCAGCTGCAGTCTTTGCGCTTTAGCGGCAGCGCTAATCCAAGGCCCTTAAATGTGATGATGACAGCCTCGGCTAAGTCAGCCAGAGACGCTGCGGTGATTGCACCGCAATTGGAGGCCGGAACCAGCGACTTGAATTTAACGGTCAGTGCAGAGGTTCTCATTAAGCGCTAGGCTAAATGGGGTTTGGGTAATGTGGCTCGTTTGTATTAGACAGACGGGCCATTTTTTCAGACAATGGAAAAGTGTTACATTCCTTTAACAATGCGCCAATAAAAATCATTTGCGGTTAACATGAGCAAAAAGCAGAAACTCTTTGCCAATAGCGTACAATTGGCAGTTTGAATTTAGTCACGGAGATCAGACTCATGAATCAAAAGTACCCACACCCCATTTTGGCCCGTGAAGGTTGGCCTTACATCGGTGGTACTTTTCTTTTAGCTCTTTTGTGGACGGCACTGGCCGGATTTGGTTTTGTAGCTGCGCTGTTGTGGATATTTTTCATTATTGTCACGCAGTTTTTCCGTGATCCGCCCCGCACCGTTCCGGCTATGCCTGAAGCTGTTTTATCTCCCGCAGACGGGCAAATTGTGAAGGTTGAAAAAACGATTGATCCGTTTACCAATGAAGAAGCCATTTTGATCAGCGTCTTCATGAATATCTTTAACGTTCACTGTCAACGTTTCCCCGTTAATGGGACGGTGGAAGATGTACAGTACTATCCGGGCAAATTCTTAAATGCCGATTTAGATAAGGCCAGTACTGAAAATGAACGCAACGCGGTGATCGTTCGTGTCAATGACGGTAACCGTATCACAGTGGTTCAAGTGGCTGGTCTTGTGGCACGCCGTATTCTTTGTTATATCCAAAAGGGTGATCAATTATCTAAGGGTGAACGTTACGGCTTTATCCGTTTCGGCAGCCGCCTGGATGTGTATCTGCCCACGGATGCAACGCCTTGCGTCACCATCGGTGAAAAGGTACTTGGCACCGAAACCATTTTGGCCAAATTGGCTCCAAAAGCTTAATTGAGCGAGTAAAGAGAGAAAGGTTTTATCATGCGAAAAATTCGTCGTTCTCCTCGAGCAAATATTAAGGAACGTATTAAAGAGGCCCGTGCCCGCAGTATTTATCTTTTGCCTAACTCCTTTACGATGGCATCCATGATTTGTGCTTTCTGGGGTGTTACTCAGGCAATGGCTGGAGAATTTGGTATTGCAGCGGCCACCATTTTCCTTTCCATGCTTTTAGACGGTATGGACGGACGTGTTGCTCGTTTAACGCACACACAAAGTAGCTTTGGTGAACAGTTTGACTCCATCGCGGACATGACCGCTTTCGGTGTTTGCCCGGCTTTGATTGCCTTTGAATTCGCGCTCAAGGATTTCGGTGGATTGGGTTGGGCAGCGGCCTTTATTTTCTGTGCCGGAGCCGGTGTTCGTTTGGCTCGTTTTAATGCCAACATCGGTTTTATTGATAAGGGCTTTTTCCAAGGTTTGGCGAGCCCTGCCGGTGCAGCCTTGGTGATGGGTTTTGTCTGGCTTGCGGTTTCCGGTCACTTGACGCCTACTTTGACACAGTATATTCCCCATATTACGGCCGTTCTCTGTATCTACGCCGGTGTGACAATGGTTTCTAATGCACCGTTTTTCAGCGGTAAAAATATGGGTTTTGTTCGCACGATCCCGTTCTGGGTTGTGCTTGTGGCGGCCATTGCATTTATTTGCTTCTCAAGCAACCCGTCGTTATCAGCCTTTATCGTTTTTTGCTGCTACGCGGTAAGCGGTTACGTCTATCAGTTCTATCTCTGGGTTCGTGGGTTACCCAATCCGGTGCGTCCGGTCAGAGACGAAAACTAATCGTTTTGTGCTAAACAGGGGATGGCTTTTATTAATGAGCTGTCCCCTTTTTCAATAGGGTATTGAAAATGTCTTTTTTATTTGCTCCTACTCCTATGCCGGTTTTGCCAATTGACGGCGAAACAAACCTCTACTTCCCTATTCATCGCATCTACGGTGTGGCTCGTAACTATGCAGCGGCTGATAAAACACTGGAATTGGATTTCCCCGCGGCCACAGAAGACCTTCAGCATGAAATTGAATTAGTGGTCGCTATCGGCAAGACCGGTCGCAATATTCCTGTTGAAAATGCCATGGAATATGTATGGGGCTATGCGGCGGGTCTTGATATGACGCGCCGAGACCTCCAGAGAAAAAGTAGCGCCAAAGGGCAACCGTGGGATACCGCAAAGGCCTTTGATGAATCGGCTCCGATGACGGCTGTAAAGCCTGCTTCCCGAACCCCCGATAATGAACCGATGAAAGTATGGCTTTATGTCAATAACGAAAAGCGCCAAGAGGGAACGACCGCAGAGATGATTTTGACAGTCCCTGAAATCATCAGCTATTTGTCTACTCTTTATGAATTAAAACCTGGCGACTTGATCATGACGGGGACGCCTGCCGGCATTGGTACGGTTCATCCCGGTGATGTTTTAGAGGGCGGCGTGCAGGGCGTCGGCGTTTTGAAAGTGAAATTTAAAGGGGAGTAACCGGTATGGCCATCACGGCTCAAGAAGGCAAAAAGATGATGCAAGAATTGGGCGATAAGCTCCTCATTCTTGATGTCAGACACGCTCACGAATACGAGTGGGGGCATATCCCCGGAGCGGTATTGCTTGATAACGATGATATTGAAGAAGGAGTGAGACCGGAATCTTTACCGGAGGATTTGGATCACCCAATTATCATCTATTGTCGATCCGGCGTTCGCAGTCACTATGCCATGCTTAAACTTCAGGCGGCTGGCTACACCCACGTTTATGATATGGGCGGCATCATTGACTGGCCTTACGAAATTGAAAAGTGATCGGTAAGAGAAGATCGTTCTCGAAAAATTCTTGCAGATACAAAAACGGGGTTGTCTAAGAAGTCAACCCCGTTGGTGTTTTAAGCTTCTAAACTTAAAGAATTAAGCCATTGCCTTGATAGCAGCGGCCAAGCGGCTCTTATGACGAGCAGCGGCGTTCTTGTGCAAAACGTTCTTACCGGCCATCGTGTCGATGATCTTTTGAGCCTTCACGAAAGCTTCAGAAGCGGCGGCCTTGTCGCCAGCCACAACCAATTTACGCACGGCCTTGATGGCGGTGCGGTATTGAGAACGTTGAGCAGAAAGGTGCTGGTTGCGCGCAACAGCTTGACGGGCGCGCTTACGAGCTTGTTTGGTATTAGCCATTGTTAGTTCCTTGCCTTATATAAAAAGTTACGGCTGTTAATTACAGCCGCTTTCAAAGGCATTGAGCATTGAAATACGCTTGCAGCACAGAGTCGGAAGCGGCTGATGAATCAGTTCATTTCCAACGGATTTTTACGGTTCTTTCGGGCATGCGCACACGTCCACGAAGAACACTCCCTTGGAAAAGTCCCAAAGTTTAGCAAAAACTTTTAAACCTCTCAAGCGGTTAATGAAGTTTTTGCTCAAGATCGAATACAATGCACAGGATATTTTGGGAATTTGAACAATGAGTTTAATCAAAGCAGCCGCCACCGTCTCCTCTTTGACGCTTTTATCTCGTATAACAGGTGTTGTACGCGATATGCTGATTGCACGTTATTTTGGTTCAAGTGCCGCTACTGACGCCTTTTATGTGGCTTTCCGCCTGCCCAATATGCTTAGGCGTTTGTTTGCTGAAGGCGCATTTCAGCAAGCCTTTGTCCCGATGCTCTCCGATGTTAAGGCAACAAAAACCGAGACGGAAGTCAGAAGTTTTATCGATAAGGTTTTTAGCCTTCTTGCGAGTGTCCTTGTTCTCACCAGTATCCTTGGTGTTCTAATCGCTCCGGTTTTGGTTTGGTTAATTGCAGGTGGCTTGGCAGAAAATCCCCAAGGCTTTGATCTTGCCACCCAAATGACCCGGTGGATGTTCCCCTATATCTTCTTTATGAGCCTGGTGGCGATGAGCGCGGGTGTGCTCAATACCTGGAAGCACTTTGCCATTCCAGCCTTCACCCCGGTTTTGCTGAACCTTTCTTTCATTGTCTTTACGTTGCTTTTGACGCCGCACTTGGATGAGCCGATTTTTGCGCTAGCCGCGGCAGTGATTGTAGGGGGCGTGCTGCAGTTGGGAATTCAGATTCCGTCTTTAATGAAACTGGGAGTTTTGCCTCGCCCCGTCAATCCGTTTAAGGCAGCTAAGGATGCTTCCGTCATCCGTGTGATGAAGTTAATGATTCCTGCGCTTTTTGGCGTTGGCGTTGCCCAGCTTTCTCTTTTGATTAACACCAATATTGCTTCTCGCTTGGGGACGGGCTCTGTGACATGGCTTTCCTTTGCGGACCGTCTGATGGAATTTCCGACCGCGCTTCTCGGAGTCGCATTAGGATCAGTGCTGCTGCCGAGTCTTTCGGCCGCGTTTGCCAAAAATGATCTCACTCGCTACAACGCCTTGCTTGATAATGGCTTAAGACTCGTTGTCCTTTTGGCCATTCCCGCGGCTGTTGGTTTAGGTTTGATGGCCGAAGCGTTGGTTGCCTTTTTGTATCAAGGGAAAAATTTCTTAGTCTTTGATGTACACCAAACAAGCCTTGCCGTGATGGGTTACTCGTTTGGTTTATTGGGGCTTATTGCTATCAAAATTTTGGCTCCTGCCTTTTACGCTCGAAAAGACATCCGCACGCCCGTTAAGGTGGCGGCGCTGAGTCTTGTGTGTGTGCAGCTTTGCAACGTCGCGTTTGTTCCCATTTTCGCTCATGCGGGACTGGCGCTTTCTGTCGGTGTGGGCAGCTGCATCAACGCGTTGACTCTTTTAGTTATCCTGATTCGCCGAGGACAATACCAACCTATTTCAGGGTGGCTGATGTGGTGCGTGAGAATTGTTGTGGCAACCGTGGCAATGGGTGCCACTATTGCGTTTTTGCAACAGGGAGTGGATTGGGCCGGTATGCAAAGTGAATGGTTAAAACGTGCCGGTCTCGTCTTCCTTTACATAGCCGCGGCCCTTGTTGTTTATTTCGGATTACTTATTGTGATGGGCTTACGCCCTCGTCACTTAAAGCCCCGCTATGACATTTGAGGAGAGTCTTCGTCTCTATCAAAGGGCATGCATTCGGGCCACTGAATAAGCTCATCGTGGTCCGTTGTATCAATGGCGGCGGGGCCGGTTTCTGCAGTGTTGACGGCAAAATTAAGCCTGGCGTAGACATTAGCCAAATCATCAAGGAGGATCTCTTCTGGATCCAGTCTTTCATCTTCCAAACGTTCTACCGTTTCAGACAACGCTTCGAGCGCGTCACTTAAGGCATCAATGAGCCATTGGCGATCAACAGACATTTTTTTGTTCCCAGTCGTTAAAAATCCCCAAAAAACAATGGGATCTCTTTAAAATGCGACAAGTATACGTGAATCATTATTGACAATGATTCCAGATAGTGATGGTTTTATATATCAGGCCCATTGTGATTGACTCAAAAGACTTCAAACAATGGGTTTAGGAGCCGGCAAATGAAGAGTTTTTCTAAAAAAGCATTGGTGTTAGGTGTGATGCTTGCAGTGGGTGCCACAGCTCAGGCGGCCTATTTGGGACAATTGCAAGTAACAAGCCAAGCCAGTCAGAATTTTCAGGCTACTTTTTTAGTTCATGATGTATCGCCTACAGGATCGTCGCTTACGGCTCGATTGGCTCCTGCGGAAACTTATTCTAAGTACGGCATTACGATGCCTGAAACCGCCAAGGGTCTTAACTTGGCTTTAATCAATAAGTCTCCTTTAACGCTACGAATTTCTTCGAGCCGTCCGGCTGTGGAACGTGCTTTCCCGCTTTTGGTGGAATTAAACGAAGGGGGCCACGTTACAGTTCGCCAATACAATATTCACGTCGGAGCGACTGGCAGTGTTGAACCGGTTGAAGTGGTGTCGATGGCGGCCGCGCCCATTACCGCTGCCGCCCCTGTGGCAAAGAGCGCTTCTGAGTCTAAACCCGCAGTAAAAACCGCTTCTGCGGCTAAGGCTTCTGTTCCGGCTCCTGCGACCAAGACTGAAATGACGCCACTTGAGCGCATGCAGGCGAAAAATTATGACTTAAGTAAACCCGTTCTTGTAGAAGCCGGTTACACTCCGTGGTCGTTGGGGGTTCTCTATCAAAAGCGCTACCCCAACGCAAGTGTTAATCAAGTGTTGGTTGCTTTGGCCATTCACAATCCGGAAGCCTTCCCTGCCGGCAATGTCAGGCAATTAAAGGCGGGCGCTAAAGTGACGGCACCGTCAGCGTCTTTGGTTGAATCCATTAATGCTCAGACGGCTCGAGAAATCGTTCAAAAGGGTTTGAGTATTGAAGAAGTCGCCCAACGTCCGGCTCCCATTAAAAAGGTCAAACAAGAGGCTCCAAAACACAAGAAACCGTTGCCCTCTATCCAAACAGCACCGGTTAAGCATTTGCCGGTGACCAAAGAAGAGATTCAAAGTGATGTGAAGGCGGCCGAACCCGCACCGGCAACGCCTGCTCCTCAAAATGGTGATTTGACGGCTACGGATAAGGCTCAGCAGCCGGCGGAAAATGTCTCTGCTACTTCTGAGGCTCCTGTAGAGGCTATCCCTGAAAATCCGCCTTCCGTTTCAGAATCGGTTGAAGCTCAAGAAAGCACTTCGCCTCAAGAAGCAATGCCGACATTAGAAATCATGACCGAAGAAGAGGTGCCGGTTGAAGAAGAGTCGACTTCTTGGTTCTGGTATCTCTTGATTGTCTTGATGTTGGGTGCTGCGGGCTTTATTTATTGGCGCACGAAGCAAGGCCGTTATGTGGATTTCCAATCCTTTAAACGAGTGATGAATAAGGGTAAGGCTCCGGTTCATGAAGAGCCGACGATTCGTCAGGCTCCTCAGGCACCGCGTGCCGCTCAGCCGTCTGCGCCCACAAGTTCCTTTGAAAGTGTAAGCCACGCTCCTCACGAAGAACCTCGTGTCGAACCGCGTCCAGCTGTGCAGCCTGCTTCAGTAGCGCCGACAGCAACAGTTGCCGCCGCACAAAAGCCAGCAAGCCAACAAGCTGCAAGCGCTAATGTGTTTGATTTGGTCGCCGATGACGAACCGGTGCAAGTTCAGCCGACGCCGGCTCAAGCAGAGCAGAAGGCAGCCGCTGCTGATGATCACGGCATGAAGGATTCGCTTGACATGGCTCGTTCATTTATCTCCATTGGAGCGAAGAATGAAGCCATCGCCTTGTTGCAAGAAGTGCTTCAAAAAGGCAGTCCTGCCGATAAGGCACAAGCCGAAGCCCTTTTAAAGCAAGTTCATGAGCGCGTCTGATGCGAATTGCTTTAGGCGTTCAATATAACGGTTCGGCATTTTGCGGTTGGCAAACCCAACCCGATATGCCGAACGTTCAAGACACATTGGAATCGGCACTGAAAGCTTTTGCGACAGTGCCGATTTCTACTATCTGCGCGGGGCGCACTGATGCCGGTGTGCATGCCACGCATCAAGTGGTGGATTTCAAAGCCCCGGTTTCAAGACCCATTACCGCATGGGTGCGCGGAGTGAACACCTTTTTGCCTCCAACTGTAGCTGTGCGCTGGGCTTGCGAAGTTTGCGATGATTTTTCTGCCCGCTTCAGTGCTACTGAGCGCACGTATGAGTATTGGCTTTTAAATGATCCTGTGAGATCCCCTTTGATGGAGGGGTTCGTCGGTTGGGTCTTTAGACCTTGTGACGAAACGAAAATGCAGGAGGCGGCTCAGTGTCTTTTAGGCGAGCACGATTTCACGAGTTTTAGAGCATCAGAGTGTCAGGCAAAAAGCCCCATCAGAACAATCCACGAAGTAACAGTTAAGCGTTGCGGCAACATGATCGGCATTCGACTGCGAGCCAATGCTTTTTTGCACCATATGGTTCGAAATATCGTTGGCAGTTTGGTTTATGTTGGTACGGGAAAGCAAAGCGTACAGTGGTTCAACGATGTTTTAGAAGCCTGTGACCGTACGGTCGCCGCCCCTACGTTTGCCGCTGGAGGCCTTTATCTTGTTGGGGTGAAATATCCTAATGCCCCTCAGCTGCCCAGTTATAGTCCGACACTTTGGTCACAGCTGATGAAATAATAAAAATCATTTAAAATCAATGTGATAGTATAGATAGTAGACAAAAAAATAGATAATTAAATAAGCCAAATATTCATAGTGCAATAGACAAAATCAAATTGCTCCTGAAATAGATCTGCATTGAGGATGGCCTTTGTATCATTGGCGTAATCAGGAAAATCAAAAAATTGACTTTTTAATTGAAAATGAAAAAGAGTGACTTGTCGTGAAATCGGTTGACAGTTCTGAACGATTTCCTGGTTTAGTTGACAGTTTTTAGATTCTTGCCTAATTCTCTTGACAGCTAAAGCTGTGTGGAGTTAATTGATAGACAGGGGCAAGGTGCACGTTGTTGGTCTTGAGAAAATAACCAAAATATGGCATTCGTTAACAGCTTTAGATTTGATAAAATCCCAAATCGTATTATTTGTACAGAATTGTATTGAAGGACTTCTTCTATGAGTTGGATTGATCGGCTATTGCCTCGCATTCATAAGTCGGATTCAGAACACCCCGAAAAGAAGGAAAGTGTTATTCCTGAAGGGCTTTGGACAAAATGCCCGAGTTGCGAGCAAGTGCTTTATACCGAAGAGTTGAGAGATTCTTTGATGGTTTGCCCGAAGTGTGGCCATCATATGCGCATTAGAGCTCGTGAGCGCGTAGAAAACTTTTTGGATGCGCAAAATCAGGTGGAAATCACTCAAGAAGTGCAACCGACAGACCCCTTAAAGTTTGTGGACAGCAAACCCTATCCTGCACGTTTAGCGCAAGCTCAGCAAAAAACAGGTGAAACGGACGCTTTGGTTGTTAAGCGCGGTACGCTTCGTGGTTTACCCGTTGTTGTGGCCGCCTTTGAATTTAACTTTATGGGTGGCTCAATGGGTTCGGTTGTCGGTGAACGTTTTGTGCGCGGTGTGGCAGAAGCCACACGCATGAAGTGCCCCTTCATCTGTTTTGCGGCTTCGGGCGGCGCTCGTATGCAAGAAGGGTTGATGTCCTTGATGCAAATGGCTAAAACGACGGCTGCTATTGCCGGTCTTGCACGTGAAAAATTACCCTTTATTTCGGTTTTAACCGATCCAACGATGGGTGGTGTTTCCGCTAGCTTTGCCTTTATGGGCGATGTGGTGATTGCAGAACCCCGTGCTTTGATTGGTTTTGCCGGTCCCCGTGTGATTGAGCAAACGGTTCGTGAAAAGTTGCCCGATGGCTTCCAACGCTCGGAATTCTTGCTCAAGAAGGGCGCTATTGATATGATCGTGGATCGTCGTGAAATGCGTGCTAACATTGCTGAAATCATGGCGATGCTCATGAGAAAGCGTATTACGGACGCCGAATGATTCGATTGAGAACGATCTAAAATTTAAAGACGCACTTGAGACCACGCTTGCGGCGTGGTCGCGTTGTTTTTGGACACGGAAATGTCTCAAGGTAAAGATACTTTAAATGAATGGTTGGACTACATTCTTTCGTCACATCCTGAAAATGTGATTGAGTTGGGTCTTACGCGCATGAAAAAGATGCTTGATCGCCTGGATATCCATTTTGATTGTCCGGTGATCACTGTTGCCGGAACCAATGGTAAAGGCAGCACTTGCGCCATGCTTGAGGCTATTTATCGCGCGGCTGGCTACAAAACCGCCATGCACACTTCTCCGCATATGCTCTCTTTTAACGAGCGGGCTCAAATTAACGGCGCGATTGTTGAAGATGGCCCGTTGGTTCAAGCTTTTGAAGAAGTGGAAGCAGCTCGAGCGGGGATGCCTCTGACTTATTTTGAATTCACGGCCTTAGGTATTCTCCGAGTCTTTCAAAAAGCCAAACCCGATGTGGTGATTTTGGAAATCGGTTTGGGCGGAAGGCTTGATGCGATTAATGCTCTTCAATCAACGGCAAGCATTGTCACGACCATCGGCATTGATCATGAGGCCTATTTGGGCAATACGCGAGATGCCATCGGTTGGGAAAAGGCTCATATTTATCGTCAAGGACACCCGGCTGTTTGCGCGGATAAAAATCCCCCGGTCAAACTTTTACAGTACGCAAAGGCTTTAAAGACAAATCTTGTCATCGCATGTAAAGATTTTTCCGTTACCGAAGAAGACTGCGGTCGTATGCGTTTTAAGATGGGCGTCAATGACTGGGATTTACCCCGACCGGCCCTTTGCGGTCGTAATCAAATGGACAACGCTGCTGGCGTCCTTGCTCTGATTGCTTCCTTGATGGATAAATTGCCGGTTACGATAGCTGCTATTGAAAAGGGTTTGACAACGGTTCGCATAACCGCACGATTTGAAAAGGTTCAGTCGGATCCGACCGTTATTTTGGATGTCGGTCATAATCCCCATGCGGCAAACGTTTTGGCTCAAAATATTCGAGATGTTAAAACGCAGGGCAAAGTTATAGCTGTTTTTGGAATGCTTGCGGATAAGGACATGATCGATGTGGTGAAAATCATGTCTGAAGTGATTGGTGAATGGTTTATCACCGGTTTGCCGGGACCCCGTGGAGCAAATGCGGACGTGTTGCATAAAGTCATGCTTGAAGCGGGTGTTGAAGACGGAAAAATCACGCAATGCGAAGGCGTTGAAGAGGCGTTTAACCTTGCAAAGCGTCAGGCATCGATCATTGATACAATCATTATCTTCGGTTCCTTTGTGACAGTAACCGCGGCCCTGCCGCTTGTTCAAACAAATGCAAGAGTCCAATAAACCAACCAACGAAGAAGCGTTCTGGAAGTCACCTCAAGAAGGCGTTGAGGTGGGTCTTGAGCACCTTGCCGAAGATAAGGAGCTTGAGGTGAGCCAAGTGAAGGCAAAGTTTCGCCATCGCTTGGTGGGAGCTGTCGTGTTGGTTGCCGCCTTGGCAACAGTGTTACCAATTTTCTTTGAAGAGCCTGCTATTCAAAGTGACCGGCACGCTGAGACAAAGATTCCTCCCATTTCTAAAGAGCCTTTCTACAAAATGGAACTTCCGGTTAATAATCGGCCGGCAGTGTCCATGCCGGCTGATCAAAGCGCATTGAAGGATCTTTCAAAACCCAATGTTGTTAAGGATGCCCCGGAGGCTCGTCCCACGCCGGAATTGGATCAAAAACAAAATGAGGCGCAAACATACGCCCCCTCAACGGAAGGCTCGCTTTACATTCAGGTGTTAGCCACCTCAAGTGAAGCCGGAGCGATGCGCGAGATGGCGCGCTATCAGGCAATGGGCTTACCGGTCTATTCCGTGAAGGTTCAAAAGAAGTCAGCAACACTGTGGCGAGTGCGCTTGGGCCTTTTTAAGACAAAAGAAGAAGCCGAACGGGTTGCCAAGATTTTGGATAGCCGAAAAATTTCACACATGCCTGTTCAGGTGGAAGAAAGCGCCAAGCGTGATATGAACCGTATTGCGCCCACGCGAACGCTAAAGAGTGCGGCGCAGGAAGCCCACAGTCGCTCTCAAGAGCAAAAAGCAAAGACGCCTGCAGTGCAGCCAGCAAAGGCTAAATCGCAGCCGGTAAAAAACTCCACGCCGGCTCAGCCGAAGGCTGTCAAACCTGCCACGGCAGCAAAAGCTACCCAGCCGGTAAAGAAAGAAACTGCGCCGAAGGCTACTCAAAAGGTTTCACCTAAGAAGAGTGCCAGTGACGATCCCTTGGCGGATTTGTTGAAATCAACCCGTGAAGACGTGATAGCGCAAAAGCTTCGCGAAAGCGGACACAAGTGATAAGGACTGTTAATCGTGAATGAATTGGATTGGGCAATCATTATTGTGTTGGTTCTCTCCACGGTTGTTGGGGTGACACGGGGTGTTGTGCGTGAAATTTTATCGATTGTGGGCTGGGTGATCGGGATTGTTTTTGCGATCCGATTCTCGCCTGAGTTGGCGGGGCTCATTCCGTTTGAAAGCTTAGGCCCTGCCATTCGGACAATTATTGCTGCGGTCTTAATCTGCGTGGCCTGCGTCTTTGCTATCGGACTCTTAGGAACGATTTTGCGCAAAATGCTTGAAGTGGCTCGTATTAGCGCCGAGGATCGCGTGCTCGGAAGTGTGTTCGGATTTTTGCGCGGTGTGGTTTTTGTCTGTGCGGTGGTGTTTTTGGCCGGCATGACGAGCGCAACCTCCACTCAAATGTGGAGACACTCTGTTTGTATTCCTTTGGCTGAAAATGTGATTGACTGGATGATGCCGATGATGCCGGATTCCATCGCCAAGCTTCGCAAATAAAGCTATTGAGAAGGGACTATTTTTAAATTTTTAACCGATGAGGCTATCAAATGTGTGGGATTGTAGGTCTTTTTTCTCATGAGCCGGTCAACCAACGGCTTTATGACTCGTTGCTTTTGTTGCAACACCGCGGTCAGGATGCGGCTGGTATTGCCACGCTTGACGGATTGACCTTTCACATTCATAAAGCAATGGGCTTGGTGCGGGATGTCTTCAGAACGCGCAACATGCGAGATTTGTTAGGCAATAGCGGCTTGGGTCAAGTTCGCTATCCCACACAGGGTAATGCTGACAGCAATGAAGAAAGCCAACCGTTTTATGTCAACGCCCCTTACGGCATCATGTTTGTGCACAACGGCAACCTCACCAATGCCGAAGCCCTCAAGCAAGAGCTCTACGACTCTGACCGCCGCCATATCAATACAACGAGTGACTCGGAAGTGCTGCTTAATGTTTTGGCGGATGAATTATCCCGCCTGACGCTCAATAGCAAGATTTCCCCAGAAATCGTTTTTGAAGCCGTTAAAGGTGTTCATAAACGCGTCAAAGGTTCATACGCTTGTATCGCTTTAATTGCCGGCAAAGGCATGCTTGCCTTCCGTGATCCCTTCGGTATCCGTCCGCTTTGCTACGGTACAAAAGAAACGTCGACGGGAAGAGATGTTATTTTTGCTTCCGAGTCTGATGTTCTTGAGGCTCAAGAATACGAAACACTTCAAAACGTTGCACCGGGCGAAGCCATTTGGGTTGACATGAAGGGTGACATCCATCAGGCCCAATGTGCAGAACACGCCCAACTTGTTCCCTGTGCATTTGAATACGTTTATCTCGCCCGTCCCGATAGCGTCATTGATGGTATCTCGGTTTACGGTGCCCGTTTGCGTTTGGGTGAATACTTGGCTCACGAAGTGGCCCGCAGGATTCCTGTGGATGAAATTGATGTTGTGATGCCGATTCCCGATAGCTCGCGCCCCGCGGCCCAGCAGCTTGCCCAACGTTTGCGCTTACCTTATCGCGAAGGTTTCATTAAAAACCGCTATGTGGGTCGTACCTTCATCATGCCGGGCCAGGCCATTCGTAAAAAGACCGTTCGTCAGAAATTAAATGCCATGGCCGTGGAATTTAAGGACAAGAACGTGCTCTTGGTGGATGACTCCATCGTCCGCGGCACGACGATGCATGAAATTGTTCGTATGACAAAACAAGCCGGTGCGAAGAAAGTGTTTGTGGCGAGCGCCGCCCCTCGTGTCTGCTTCCCGAATGTTTACGGTATCGATATGCCGACTCGCTCGGAACTCATTTGCGGAGACGGCAAGACCGATGATGAAGTCTGCAAGATTCTTGAAGCTGACGCCGTGGTTTACCAACGCTTGGAAGACTTAAAGTCTGCCCTTCATGATATGAATCCCGCCATCGAGCGCTTTGAATGTTCATGCTTTGACGGTGAGTACATTACCGGCGACATTACGGAAGAGTACTTGGCTAAACTTGAAGCACAAGCAAAAGCCGCTAAAGCTCAACCGAAAAAAGTTGACGAAGACTGAATTTAGCTAACGTGTAAGTCGTTAGTTTGGGGAGTCCTTTCAGCGGGGGGACTCCCCATTTTAAATCTGAGAAGAAGCTATAAATTCGAAAAACGTAACATTTGAACGCTTAAAAAATTTAAAAAACGTTACAAAACCAGTCGAAAAAAATCCAAAAAAGGTTACAGCAGATAATTAGGTGCTAATTATCGAACGATATCTTCTCGTTCCAATACCTTTAAAACAGTCAGTGCCATGATCTTTAAATCAAACCAAACGGATTGTTTATGAAGGTATTCAGTATCCAAAGCCACCTTTTCTTCATCTGTGATTGTTGTTCTGCCATTAACTTGAGCCCAACCTGAAATACCGGGTTTTAATCGATCAACGCCGGCAGCCTTTCTCATTTCAAGAACAGAAGTCACAATGGGCAGAACCGGACGGGGACCGATTAAAGACATATCGCCTTTCAAGACACACCACAGTTGGGGAAGTTCATCCAAACTTGTTTTTCTGATAAAAGCGCCAACCTTTGTGATATAGCTTTGTGTTTCTGGATTTTTTTCAGCTTCGCATACAGGAGCACCGACAGCCATCGATCGGAATTTGGGCATTTGAAAAGGTTTACCGTATTGCCCGACACGGGTGGACCAATAAACAACAGGCCCGGGAGAATCGAGCTTAATGGCAATGGCGACAAAAATGGATAAGAAAATAGCTAGAGGCGCAACCAATAAGACAATAACAATGTCGAGCAGGCGTTTCATTTGCGAATTAATAAATAAAACAACTTGGCTCTAAATTCTAAAGTAAAGATTGCGGCTTTTCGAGAGGGGTTGGTGAGATAACCAAAATCTGTTCGATATATCGAACGAAAAGGCAAAAAAATAGAAATTTTGTTCGGTATATCGAACAAATCGAGCGAAAAATACGATTTTGTTCGATATAGATTGACGAATTAATTATGGCTAACGGTTAAAATCAAAGAAAAAACAAGGATTATTTGTGTCAACAGGTCTATTTACCCACGAATCATGTTATCGCCACATCACAGGATTCTCGAGTCCGGATTCGCCTGAGCGAATTCGAGCGATAGAGGAACGGTTGGTTGCTTCAGGTTTGGAAAGCGCTTTTTGTCGGAAACAGACGGAGCGCCAGGCTTCTTTTGAGGATCTTTTACGAGCCCATGATCAACAATACATCGAACATGTTCGTTCTTTGGTTCCCCAAAAAGAAGGTGAATTGGTTCATATCAGTGAAGATACGATTGTGAGCCGTGATTCGTGGACGGCCGCATTAGAAAGCGCGGGTTGTGTACTTGAAGCGCTTGATGAAGTCCACTCTGGCAAACTCACCAATGCGTTTTGTTGTGTGCGCCCACCGGGTCATCATGCTCATCGAGATAAAGCGGAAGGTTTTTGTATTTTCAACAATGTGGCGATTGCGGCGCTTTACGCAAGAGAGGTTTTGGGCATTGAGCGAATGGCAGTCTTAGATATTGACGCGCACCATGGAGATGGGACTGAGGATATTTTGGTTGGGCTTGAGGGTATTCATTTCTTCTCTTTTTTTGAAAAAGAGATTTTTCCGTATCCGAAGCTTGAGAGTTTGGCGCCTAATGTTCACAAGTTTGCGCTTGCGGCCGGTGACAGAGGAGAGGCTGCTTGTGAGGTGATTCGTTCCAAGTGGGAGCCTTTGATTCGTGAGTGTCATCCGCAGCTTATCTTAATTTCGGCTGGTTTTGACGCTCATATGGCCGATACCATGTCGGGATTGGATTTCTCTGATTTGGACTATGCCCATATCACACGAATCATTGATGATATCGCGCGTAGCGTTTGTGATGAAAAAATCGTCAGCGTGCTCGAAGGCGGCTATGAGCCTCGGAGTCTTTCAAGAGCGGTTGTTGCCCACATCAGAACATTAGCCCATGTGTAAAGGATCCAAGAGTGTCGCTATTTTCACTTAAGCATTTAAAAGAAGGCGTTTCAGGCCGTGAGGTGCTCTCTTGGGCGGCCTTTGATTTTGCGAATTCCGGCTATACAACCGTTGTTCTCACAGCGGTTTTTAATGCTTATTTTGTCAGTGTGATTTGTGAAGAGGCTTCTTGGGCGACACTTCTTTGGACAACGGTCATTGCGGCAAGCAATATTTTGGCTATTGTTTCCATGCCTCTTATTGGTGCGGCCACTGACCTTAAAGCCAATAAAAAGTTTTGGACGGTGCTGATGAGTTTGATTTGTATCGCGGGCACCGTCGGTTTGGCTTTTACCGGCACCGGTACGATTGTCTGGGCCGTTCTTATGGTCATTGTCAGTAATTTCGCCTATAACGTCGGAGAGACGCTTAATTCTGCTTTCTTGCCCGAAATCGCCGACGACCGCTCCATTGGGAAAGTCTCCGGTTGGGGATGGAGTTTTGGGTATTGTGGTGGTCTTTTGACTTTGGGGTTAAGCTTGGCTGTCGTTTTGGCTATGCAGTCAAAGGGATTTACCGCTGAGGATTATGTCCCCTACACTATGCTCATCACGGCGGTTATCTTTTTTATCGCAGCCCTGCCTCTTGCTTTATGGTTAAAAGAAAGAGCCGTGCCCAGAACCCAATCATCATTTTGGTCTTTGGTTAAAGAATCTCAAGCCAGTCTTATTAAAACATTCAAAAGCTTGCCCGCTCACCGCAATTTCGCGTGGTTGGTAGCTAGCGGTCTCTTCTTCCAAGGCGGAATCGCCGTTGTGGTGACACTGGCTGCGGTCTACGCCGATCAAGCCATGGGGTTTACGCCGGATGAAACGATTCTCCTTGTGTTACTCGTTAACATCACCGCGGCAATCGGAGCCTTTGCTTTTGGCTATGTGGAGGATCGTATTGGTCACAAAAATGCCTTGATCGTGACGCTTTTTATTTGGATAGCCATGGTGGGCGTGGCTTATTTTGCTCAAACCAAAGCGCTTTTTTGGGTCGCTGCAAACTTGGCTGGTATTGCGATGGGATCAAGCCAGTCAGCAGGTCGCGCTTTGGTTGGTGTTCTTGCTCCTGAAAAAGACCGCGCGGCATTTTATTCATTTTGGAATATGGCGCTGTGGGTAGCCAATATCATTGGTCCGATGACTTATGGACTGATTACTTGGGTGACAAGTAACGATCAACGCTTGGCTCTTTTGTGTACGGGGATGTTCTTTGTTGTGGGTTTGATTTTTCTGTTTCCGATGAAGTTATCAAAAACGAAAGAAAATTTTCATAAAATCTGAAAAATATTTTTAGAAAATATATAAAATATATTCAGAAATTTAAAGAAAATGAAATATCTGCACAGAACAATAGAAAACGTTTTACCTAAACAGTCTGCTTTCTATAAAGGTGTAATGCTTTCAGGCATGCGCCAAGTGGGTAAAAGTACATTGCTCAAACAAATTGGTGAGCAGAGACGTAACTTGACACTTAATAATTCTCGTCTCTTAAGAATGGCCAAAGAAGCACCGGAAGAATTTTTAGTCCTTAATCCTCCTCCTGTTACCATTGATGAAGTGCAGTGGGCACCGGAGCTTTTTCCGGCATTAAAGGCTGCGTTTGATGAAACCGAAGACAGAGGATTGGTCTGGTTATCAGGATCGCAACGTCTGTCACTTTGGTCTCAGGTGGCAGATAAACTGCCTGGCCGAATGGCATCCTTTGACTTGATGCCCTTTTCTATCTATGAGAGACAAGGTTTAGGCTTGTCTCAAAAACCCTATATCCCGAGTTTAAATCTGCCAAGGTTGCTAAAACCAAAGACTGTTTCTGAGACATGGGACATTATTTTTCAGGGAGCCTGACCTGATGTTTTACGGGCGGACAACGATAACCGAGAAATCTTTTATGACCAACTCATTAACCTTTATATAGCTAACGATGTTGTCCAACTCAATAGCATTGAAAAACGGCTGGAATTCCAAAAGTTTTTGGCAGTGTTAGCAAATCGTTCAGGACAAGAACTCAATTATTCAGATCTATCGAAGGATTGCGGCATCAATTTGCCTACAGTAAAGGCCTGGTTATCCATCGTTGAAGCGAGTGGTCTGGTTTTCTTGTTGCCGCCTTTTTACGAAAACATCGAAAAACGTCTGGTTAAATCCCCAAAAATCTATTTTATTGATACCGGATTGGTCTGTTTCTTGCTTGACATTCAGTCATCTGAAGAATTGTCCCGTTACTATAACCGTGGTGCAATTTTTGAGACATTTGTCATATCGGAAATACTAAAAAGTTGGGTTCATAACGCGAAGAGCCCCTCTTTTTATTTTTATCGCGACTTTGAAAAAGCTGAAGTCGATCTATTGATCCATGATTCGGGTGTTTATTATCCAATCGAGATAAAAAGTTCAATCACTGTTTCTTCTAAGAAACTAACAGGTCTTGAGGCGTTCAAGAAAAATGTTAAAAATTCTGCTATGGCTTCTGTCATTTCAATGACGCCGGAACCCTATGTGATGGAAGGGCAGGTCGTCAATTCCATTTGGGATATTTGAAATCAGCCAATTACGTAAGTTATTTAAGAAAAAATGACCGGTGAGTCTTATCTTTGACTCACCAGTTCAATGTCTCTAAACAATGGTTAGTGCAAGGGCAATCAAAGGAATCAGGCTGGGAACGAAAGTTCGTTTTGATACTTCTAACGGATTGACCATTGCGATGCCGGAAACGACAACCATGGCGCCTGAAATAGGTGATGCAGTGTGATGTTGAAAACGCTTAATAAAAAATTTTTGCTTTGCTAAAAAACGGTCATCAGATCTCACACAAACTCGCAGTCTGGTGGCTACTATTGAAAATAGATGATCAAGGGAAAATGGGGAAAATAAACAGCCTGAGGGTTTGGCATGGAGTCAAGCCCAATATAAAGAACGTGTTCTCCGTCAATGATCTTTTCTAAATTCATGACAGGTCGTGTGTCATGAGGGTCGGAGATGGAGGGCGAAAGACTTTCAGCTAATTTCCCTGTTGTCAGCATGGAAAGTATGGGTAAAAGAGAGGCCGTGATTTTTGAGTAGTGTTCGCGGTTATGGCGAAAAACCTCAATTAACCCGTCGATTGCGGAATCCGGAGCTTTTTGGTGAATCTCGGTTTCATACAGTGCGACAAGCACTATCAATCTTTCCGAAATCGTGGGTAGGGGCGGGCGTCCCGCCTTTTCTTTGAGCTCCCAATAGCGTTTTTGCCAATCAGTTTCCGCATGTTCCCTGGCATGTTTTTCCAACAGAGGTTCTAATAGGTCGTAAATGCCAAGTTTCACGTATTTAGCGATTAACGGAAGTGTCGGTCGAATTTCCAAAGCGATAAGACCTTGAGCAATGGCGTTTACTGTCATCCAGGCGAAATTGGCGAAACTTTCATCCATGTTGGGTGGAAAGGCTTGACGAATCCGGGAGGCAATTTCTGTGGCATTGGTGAAACTGTGCATTGGGTCAAGACGAATCCCGCTGTCGGGGAAAGCAGGGTGGAAGGTGAGCGGATCATCTCGCCCACAGGCCCGGCAAGCATGAAGAATATTGTCTTTTAAGCGTGAGGAATGTTTCGGATCAATCACAATCACAACATCGCCTCTGGCGATTGCCTGGGCAACTAAGTGGCTTAAATAAACCCCCTTTCCTGCTTGCGTTGTTCCGCAAAGACACAATCCGCCTTTAAAATTTTTCAAAGGCCTAAATAATGACTCATCGCTGTCACCAACTCCATGAATAATCGGCAGTCCCGCGGCCTCATCAGGTAGAACGGAGTTATGGGTTAATAGCTTTGTCAGGCACGGAGAGAGTTGAAGCTTCGTCCAATCCAATTTCATAAGCTCGTAGAGCTTTTGGGAGTGCTCAGGCCACCACCGAAAACCATGTCCCAACCATAGATCATGCTTGTGACCTTTCATGATTTTGGCAAGCTCTTCAAAGGTCATTAAACTGATTCGAGAACCTGATAGGTAGGCTCTTGCGGTTAACACTTTTAGAGTTTCCAAGGCGCGTCGGATTAAGAAAATGAGACATAGTCCCCATAAGATCACGCACCACGAGAAGGGCAGACGTTCAGAGAAATAAAGGGAAGTGACCCAGCCAAAACCGAAAGCCCAGCCGAGCAGTGCCCATCCTTCGTAAGCCGGGCGCCAACAGTCGTAGCGCTCAAAAGTCTGAGAGGTTTTGCGCGCATTATTCATCGCCCGCCTCCTCACCAAAATTTAAACTTAGCTGGTCAGCCTGTTTGTTGTCGGACTGAAAGCACTTGAAGTTTGGACCGGGAGATCGATGGTAAATAAGCTCAAAAACATCCTTAAAACTTAGTGTTTGACCGTTATAAGTCACTTGAATGTTTCCCGGCTTTAATATCACACCTCTTTGAGCGCTTCCGGTCTTGCCGCTGTGAGTAACCCAGAGCGGTTCATTCTTTTCAGTTTGATAGATGACGTTGGCGGCTAAAAGGGTAATAAAAAGTCGTTCGAAAGAAATATCGTCCGATAACGGAAAATCTTCTCCTATGAAAATGCCTTCATCAATTAAGACTTCAGTGATGATAGAGGGAGTCTGAGTTAATGTTTCGGCAACGCTCTCTAATGGTGGATCAATAGCCGTTTCTTTATTTTTAAAGTGGAAATGCCAAAAGAGTTCTATACCTTTGCTTTTTTCACTCGGTAGTTTTTGAGTGAATGACATGTCACTGGCTTCAAGAATCTCGCGAGTGAGTTTAGATAGAGCCATGGACTGTTCTGAATTAAGATCCGTCTCAAAGTCGCGCTTGATGGTTTTCGCTTGAAGAACAAGACCGCTAGAAAAAAAGTAGGTGTCTGAGAGTTTTACCGCCGCTCTGGGTTTTGCGTTTGGGGTGACGGCGATCCAACAGGTTGAGTTTCCTTTTTTTGATGGCAGAGTGATACCGCTTTTTAAAAGGCAGCCGACCCAAATATCAGGATCTGTCGGAAGATCCGTTAAGCCGAAATTTTTAATATCCTCAACAAGAATCGGACAGACGTCAGGCCAAAATAAAAAGAGACCGTCAGCGCCTTTTCTTAAAGGACTGTCTTTGGCGTTAATTTCCCAATCGTTAAAAATGCGTGCTCGGAGGATACGGATAAGGGTTTCCTGCCATCCTTCAGGTTCGAGAATTTCTCCCAATTTTACTCCGATTCTTTCCCGCTCTAAAAGGCAAGCTCTGTAGACACCTAGGTCTCTGGCTTTGACGACTGATGAGGGGAAGTGTTCGACATCCGTGTCGACAGTCAAGCATTTCATGAGTTCAAAAAGGGGGAGTCGCCCGGCGTTACTTAGCCAGGATAATGTTTCTTCCTTCAGGATGTGTCTGGCGTAGAAAAGGCGTGAATATTGGCGCTTCTCGTTAATAGCGGGTGCTTGTGTATTCCAGTTAAGCTGAAGTTCAACTTGGGGATTTTTTTTTAAGTTTTTTCTTTACCCAAGTGACGTATGGCATGGCGAGGGGTTCATAAGACAGATGGCTGACGTGACTGACTTCACTAATTTGAAAAAATGAAGATTGTTGATTTATGTCTTTTTCTGTGATGGCGAGTTTTTTGTCAAAAACGTCCAAAAAAGCGCATAGAGCGGCCAAGGTAGCGGCGGCCTTAAGCCTGCCTTGAAGAATATGTTGAGCCATGATGTTTTTCTCAAGCTGCACTGTGCTTTCCATGATTTCTATCGCATAGGTCGCGGCACTGACGCTAGCTCGGAAAAGTCCGTTCTCGTTACTAAAAATTGTGTTGGAGGTGTAGGGAAGGCGTCCACACATTAAGGCGAGCGCCTTAAGGCATGGCAGGATATGACTTTCCCAACTGCTTGTATCGGAATAGGCGACTTTGAGTCTTTTGATTAAAGTGTTTTGCTCTTGCAAAAAAGTATCACAATCAATAGGCCGAAGGTAAGACGGCAAATGCTCACCTTTTGATGTCTCCGGGCGTTTTGCTGAGAAAAAGGGAATCATTGAAAGGCTCCTTCATAGTATTGATGAAGGACTTTTTGTCATTAGAAAACCCCCAGCTAGGCTGGGGAGTTCAAAAAAGCTTAAAGCTTTGCGTACTTGTCCTCAATAAAAAAACTCCTCTCAATTTGATAAAACAAGTATGCGGTCTGTCAAACGCAACTTGTTAAACAATTGAGAGGAGTTATCACATGAGTAGTGATCTCAAAAGCTTAGCGCACACCAAATGGAATTGTAAATATCACATAGTGTTTGCCCCGAAGTATCGTCGTAAGGTCTTTTACGGAGAGAAAAGACGAGCGATAGGAGAAATTTAAAGGAAATTGTGTGAATGGAAAGGAATCAAAATTGTAGAAGCGGAGTGTTGTCCGGATCACATTCATATGTTGTTGGAAATTCCGCCGAAAATGTCAGCGGCAGCGGTGATAGGGTATTTGAAAGGCAAAAGCAGTTTAATGATCTACGACCAGTTTGGGAATCTGAAATTCAAATATCGGAACAGGCAATTTTGGTGCCGAGGGTACTACGTTGATACCACAGGAAAAAATACACAGAAGATAGCAACCTATATCAGGCAACAGCTAGAAGAAGATAAATTGGGAGAGCAGCTGAGTCTGTCGTATGAGGGAGACCCGTTTACGGGTGGCAGGTAATGGAATGCGAATGACAGACCGATATGCGCCTAGTTGGGCGCGGCTGGTACCCAAGCCTTTCAGGCGCATATGAAGAACCACCGGCTACGCCGGTGGGTTACTTTTAAGCATGATCGTGTCTGAATTGCCGAATTGATGGCAATGAGCAGTCTTTTATGTTCCGGATCCAATGACGTGGGAATAGGGAAAATTCCCATTTCCCGGATGACGGGGATGGGATTTCGACAGCGAAAATCGAAAAGGAAACTGAAATTTTCTGGAAAAAACTCCGGCGTTGCCACTTTATGTATTTCAGTATTGATTTCCGGGAAATGGCCGTGAGCGACTAACCAATGGTAAAGGTTTAGCGGTAAGTGACAGTCATCGGATTTGTTCGCATTAATCGTTGGCGAGTGTTCAATCGCCTCAACAGTGTTTAGGAAAGCCTCCAGTGGTGTCTGACCGTTATGAAGCAAAATTTCATAAATGCAAACGGCGATGAAAAGAGCGTATCGATTAAACGCGTGTCGCGTCAGTACACGCTTTTGAACAAGTGTTTTGGCTAACACATTGGGTTGAAAGGGGAGCTTATGTCGAAGGTGTTTGATTACTTTGTCCTCGATGCCTGTCAGAGCTGACACAATGGCGTGAGGAAGTCTTGTCTTTAAAATTCGATCAAAGCTTGAAGGTAAGGCTTCGTGTCGGGGGGGGGCAAATTGTTTGAATTATCAGCCCTTCCGATTTTTTTGAGTGAAAATAAAATCGTCGAGATTGTGTCCGGATGCTTACTTTCAAGAATGGACCAATAATTGTTTGTGAGAATAAACGACTCATGAATATCGCTCATCTCTTTAGTTTTTAAATTCAAAGTCAGAGCATGAGAATGATCCAATAAATGGATGCCTCGCCAAATGTTGCGAATAGCGCTGATTTCCTCAGATTTTTGAATGGAATGACTGGCTTTGAGTGAAAAGAACGGAATCGGATATAGACCGATTACTTTGGTGACGTCTTCGATTTCAAGATCATCGAGCACATGAAACGGCACGTCATAAAGAGAAGAAAGGTTATGATTTTTGTGAGCCAGGAACTTCGCTCGCGCGCAGTTAAGTATTGTTATTAGGTTATAGGCGTAGATGCTTTGCATTTTTCTAAACGACGAAAAGTGTAAAAAACTACGTGGGTGCTGCGTGTGAGGGCAAGATTTTAATGACGGAGATGAAAATTTAAAGGCTTATTTATACAAAAGAGGTCTTTATCATTGTGATGTCTTACAATTAGGATTGCCATTTTTTGAATCAAATCAAGGAAATCAAGTGTCGGTTAACAGTATGACGGGCTTTGCCCATCTTCAGATAGAAACGCTTTTGGGATTATTGGCGATTGATGTGAAAAGCGTTAATTCGCGCTATCAGGAAATCGCCATGCGTTTGCCTGAAGAAATTCGTTTTATGGAAGGCGATATCCGCGTGGTGATTGCCAAAAATGTGGCACGAGGAAAGATTGAATGCCGAATGCAATGGGTGGGCGAAGCTGTCTGTGAGCAGACCTTGAATCAAACCGCTGTGACTAACTTGCTTTCCCTTCAAGCCGAGGTTCAGAAAATCCAACCGGATGTCAGAGCCTTGACAGTTTCTCAAATTTTAAGTTTCCCGGGAATTCTGGCGCCTAAAAGTATTGATTTTGATGTATTGAAAACTCAGGTATTGAACGGTCTTAATAAAACATTAGAAGTTTTTTTAGAAGCCAGGAAGCGTGAGGGTGAAGCATTGGCGGTGGTTTTAAATAGCTATTGTGATCGAATTGTTGAGACGGTTGATGAACTGGCGCCAAAGATTCCGCAAATCATTGAAAACATCCAGAAGAGGTTAGAAGAGCGTTTAGAAGAAGCGTTATCTAAAACGCTGGTGGAGCGCTCTACGTTGACACGTGAAGAAGTGAGCGACCGCATTCGCCAGGAAGTGATTCTTTATGCCATTAAGCTTGATGTGGATGAAGAAATGAAGCGGTTGCTTACGCATGTGAAAGAAGTCAGACGCTTATTGAGTGCAGGTGGCGAAGTGGGCAAGAAGCTTGACTTCATGATGCAGGAACTTAATCGTGAGGCGAACACCTTGGGCAGTAAGGCAGCGGCTATTGAAATGACGCAGACATCTTTGGCTTTGAAGGTTAACATCGAAAAGATGCGAGAGCAGGTTCAAAATTTGGAATAATATTGAGTGTCATCAGCATTAACAAAGAGAAAAACTTATTTTTTATCAAGAAGCCTTATGACTGAGCAATCAATAGAAAGTTTACCTCTCCGAATTGAATTACTAGTATCATGCATGAATCAAGGAGCGGTGAAGACTCTGCAGTTCTGCAAGGCCAAAACCGATGTATTAATTGTTAACCAAACATCATTTGAACAGGTTTCAACGTTTAAATTTAAAGACGAAAAAAATATCGAACACAATTGTAGATACATATGTACGGAAGAGTCTGGACTTTCAAATAGTCGTAATAAGGCTATTGCCGAATCGACAGGTGATGTTTTACTTTTTGTTGATGATGACGAGGAAATGGTCACAGGTTATGCAGAAATAATTTCAGAAGCCTTTAAGATGCATCCAGATGCAGACATTATTACATTTGCGTTGAACTACTCAGAAAAAAAATTTCCAACTAAAGAAAAAAGAATTGGTTATTTGGGTGCCCTGAAAAGTTGTAGCCCTCAAATTGCTGTAAAACGAACCTCAATAGTCGATCAGAATATACGGTTCGATCCAACAATGGGATCTGGTACTGGTAACGGAGGAGGTGAAGAAAATAAATTTTTGTTTGACTGTTTGAAAAAAAAATTAAAGATCTACTATGTTCCAAACATAATAGCTACCATACATAAAGGTGAGTCGAAGTGGTTTTCAAGTTTTAATAAAAATTTTTTTTTAAATCGGGGATATAGTACCTCTAAAATTCTAGGTCGACCATTAGCATGGCTGTATGCTTTTGAATTTTGCATAGCAAAGTGGCCTCTTTACAAACATGAAATGTCCTTTTGGTATGCCCTCTATTATCATATTAAAGGCACTTTTTCACTAAATCGGCAAAGAGTGGATTGACATATGAAGAATGAACACCCTAATATCGGAGACGATTTAGTCTCTATAGTGATGCCGATGTATAACTCTGAAAAATTCCTGAGTGATGCGATTGAATCAGTTCTTGCTCAAACTTATAAGAGATGGGAATTATTGATAACAGATGATTGTTCTACTGATAAGAGTCGTGATATTGCAAGTAGTTATGTGAAAAGGGATAAGAGAATACATTTATTTAATTTGGAAAGGAATTCAGGTGCCGCAATAGCGAGAAATAATTCGATTAATAAAGCTAGAGGACGCTTTCTAGCTTTTATTGACTCTGATGATTGGTGGTATCCAGACAAGTTAGAGAGCCAAATTGATTTCATGCTACGTAATAATGTGGAGTTCTGCTTTTCTGCCTTTGAATATGCGGATCAGAATTTGAATGTTACAGGAGTAAGCTTTAAACCGATAAAAATTTCATATTCAAGTATGAAAGTAGATTGTAATGTTGGCACTCCGGGTGTAGTTATTGATATCAAGAGTTTAGGAAAGGTATATATGCCTTCAATCGAAGTGTCGGAGGACTGGGCTACCTGGATTAATGTGACTAAGAAAACTGGCTATGCCTATGCAATTAATAGACCACTTTGGAAGTATAGATCAGTTCAGGGATCGCTATCTTCGAATAAGTTGAAATTAGTAAAAGGGAATATTCATATGTACAGAAGTATTTTAGGTTATTCCCAAATTAAGTCTTTCTTTATTTTGATATTTTTATTCTTTCCTCATTACTTTTGTAAAAGGATTAGAAATAAAATTGATGCTCTTAGATACAATAAAGAGCATACTCGACATCGTTGAAGGTTTTAGACACTGTTAGAAATGCGATTTTCTTTGGAGTCCTCCTGCACCTGTAGTTTGAACTAGTTGGCTACTGTAAAGCTGTTTTTTCTGTTTCGAAGTCTTTTTCCAAAGCCTAACTTTCGACTAAAGAATTGAACTGAAATTTGAAATGATTTAAACTGAATAAGTCTCAGAAGCAGAATTTTTTATTTGTTAAATAATGGTAGAAGTTTCACGAACAGTCCGGGTTATTCAGAATGCGAAGGTGGCCTTGTTCTTTTATTGTATAAATCTTGTCTTACAATTTTTTTCTAGAAAAATTTTTCTGGATAACCTTGGTACGGAACTTCTTGGCCTCAATACGACAGCACAGAACCTTCTCCAATTCTTGAATCTAGCAGAGTCAGGTATTGGCGCGGCGGTTGCTTTTGCACTTTATAAACCACTTAGTCAAGGCAATAGACAGGAGATTATCGAAATTGTTTCGCTACAGGGATGGTTTTATCGTAGGGTAGGTTTTTTTGTTATCGCTGGATCTGTGGTTCTAATGGGATGTTTCCCATGGATTTTTGCCAAAGCTCAAGTCCCTCTAATCTACGCTTATGGAACATTTATTGCGTTCTTAATAGGCGCTCTTTTAGGGTACTTCGTAAATTATAAGATGGTTGTTTTATCAGCCAATCAGCAAGAATACAAAATTACGTTACGAACTCAAGGTATCAAAGTTTTAAAAATTTTTGTTCAGATGTTAGCCATTCTGAAGTTGCCGTATGGCTATATATGGTGGATGGCAATAGAAACTTTAGCAGCTGTTATAACTTGTGTTTGTCTAAATCGCTGTATAAAAAATGAGTTCCCTTGGTTGAGGTCTGATATATCTAATGGTCGAATATTAAAAGAAAAATACAATTTTATTTTGATTAAGACTATGCAGGTCTTTTTCCATAGGATCGGTGGGTATGTGTTAAATCAGGCAACCCCGCTGATCATATACGCTACAAGTTCATTAACTCTTGTCGCAATTTATGGGAATTACTTAATTATTTTATTTGGCTCATTGCTTTTAGTAGATGCACTGTTTCGAGGTTTTAATTCTAGCGTTGGGAATTTAGTGGCCGAAGGTAATAAATTTAAGATTAAACAGATTTTCTGGAAGGTATGTACTTTACGGTTGTATATAGCATCTGTAATTTGTATTGGTCTTTTTTATTTATCAAATTCGTTTATAACATTATGGTTAGGCAAAGAGTACCTTCTTTCTGAGCTATCCTTTTTAATTCTTGTTGCTATTTATTTTATACAGATGAGTAGAACAGCAGATATTTTCTTAGTAGCGTATGGTCTATTTCGAGATATTTGGTCTCCTTTGCTAGAATCGTTTTTAAATATAAGCCTTTCACTTTTATTGGCTAATTTTTGGGGAATTTCTGGGATCTTTTTGGGAGTCTTAGTTAGCCAATTAATAGTGGTTAGCAGTTGGAAGCCTTACTTTTTATTTAAGGATGGTTTTAAACAGAGTTTCAAGGAATATATAGTCATTTATACGCAGAAAGTTTTTCTCATACTGCTGGCGGTATTTTGTCATGCTTCGATTTTTATAAATCATTCATTACTCATAATAAAGTCTGATTATGACTGGGTAATTGCGGCATTTATCATTGTCTCTTCTTATGCTATGATCAGCTTTGCGTTGTTTTATGTTTTTGATAGTTCCTTTAGATCGATTGCACGACAAATTTTGTCTATGTTTGGGCGTAAATATAAAAAATGATTTTCAAACTACGCCTGTATCCAAAGGAAAAAATCATTCAATGTTTCAATAGTGCGAGCTCTTAGCGTAATAAAATATTGCTAATAATATGCAAAGCCTTTTTACGTCATCATTACAAATTATTTTTTGAGATCTAACGTGAAAAAAATAAACATTCATTATGTGAAGCAACTATTGGGAAAAAATAAAACCATAGTAAATTTGTTTTATCCCATATATCAGAGAGCTAGAGACTACGCAATCTTACGTTCTTTGTACCATTCTCTATTTGTAGATAAATTTTCACATCAGAACCTTGATAGTGAATCTTTTCTTTCTCATCTTAGGGCAAAATACTATAGAAATTTAAATGAATTTTCCTCTATTTCTGAGGTGAAAAACATAATTGAAACCTCCGCAAAAGAAGTAATTTCATTTGACTTTTTTGATACCTTATTTGAACGGCCATTCGCAAATCCTTCAGATTTATTTCTTTATATGGAGGAACATTACCACTGTAATGATTTTGCAATAGCCCGCATTGAAGCTGAAAGAAAAGCAAGGCAGCACATAGCCGGGGACAGGGAAGTTACATTAGATGAGATTTACCAAAGTTTAGATCAAAAGTATTTTTTTCTTAAAGAGATTGAATTGAATCTCGAACTGAAATTCATTCGCCCCGTTCAAGAAAAAATTGAATTACTTGATTTGGCAATTAAGAAAAATAAGAGGGTAATCATAATTTCTGATATGTATTTACCCATAGATTTCTTTCATGCAGTCTTATCCAGATACTCTATTCCTGTTCACAAAGTTTTTTTGAGCTGTGATTACAAAAAAAATAAACGAAATGGAGCCTTATTTCGTGAAGTACTTAGACAGCTTAATGTTGATTCAACCCAAATTATTCATATTGGTGATAATTACGAATCTGATTTTCGGATCCCGAAACTATTAGGAATCCAAGCACTGAGATTACCATCAACTATGGATATGTTCAAAAAGGAAAAATTTTCAGTTTGGTTATATGCAAATTATGAATTAAATCGTTCCCTCTTTAGTTCAGTGCTCCTTTATTTAGTTGCAAACTTTTTGCGAACAGGGAAACGTAGCGCTTTAGAGCTTTTAGGATTTAGCTTAGCTGGGCCCTTGATTTTAGCCTATTTAACTCATATAGAGAAATTCAGTAAGGAAATGGGATATGACCACTTGATATTTGTTTCAAGGGACGGGTATTTACTGAAAAAAATTTATTCACTTTTATGGAACAACATTCCCAGTACTTATGTATATAGTAGCAGGAGGATCTATCTTGGATGTACTATGGACTTTTCAGACGGTCCTGAACGATTGAAAACACTATTGACAGATTTTTCTAATGCAACAAATGCATCCTTAAGCATTTCATCAAAGTCTTACAAAAAAAATTTAGATTTGTTAAATACTTTCAAGCCGCAAATAAGGACTTGGTCTAAAGAAAATACGGAAAATTATTGTAATTACATAAAATCCTTACAAATACATGGTAGAAAAATTGCATCGGTAGATTTAACCACGGATCGTTGTACATCTAGCAAATTATTTAAGAAAATTTTGAAAGATAATTACTCTGCGGGGTTCTACACCTGCAAATTAGGAGTAAGTGCTCCATTGACTGGGACAAATTATTTTTGGCCACAGGAACAGCCGATTACTCCACGAGAAATACCAGCGATTAGTTTTTCGGAATTCTTACTTTCTTCTCCGGAAGCAACAGTAATTGCGATTAACAAGGCAGGAGAGCCCATTTTTTTCGGTCCAAAACAGCACTACTTTGATTTAATAGAGAAGGGAGCTACTGCTTTTTGTAAAGAATCTCACGATATCTTTGACCTTAATATTTATTTGGCGGATTTTAAGGACTGGGTATCATTGGTCCAATTGTTTTTTAAGTTTGTAGATGAAAGTACGGTTACTGATCTGGAAAAATATGAGTTGGAAGATTTTAGTCAAAAAAATAAAATTTCTTCATATATTCGTTATTGGAGGGAGAGGGATCTTTAGTTCCGACAACTGATTTATTTGCTGAAGGGGATGTCTAATGAATTCATATGAAAACTATATAGTGGATTTAAAAAAATTTGACTCAAAACGTCTCTCAGGAGTTAGTGGAGTATTACGTTTAAAAAATGATGAAGAGTTTTTAGAATCTTGTATAAATTCTTGTATTCACTGTTTAGATGAACTAGTCGTTGTATACGAAGAAACCTCAGAGAAAAGTCTCCAAATATTAAGAAAGTTACAAAAACAGCATCCAAAAAAAATCAGGAGTTATCACTATGAACCAAAGTTATATGCTGGGGAATTAAGTGAAAGTGAATATAAATCAGTGACTAAAGAACCCAAAGACTCGGTACATTTTTTAGCGAATTATTGTAATTTTGCATTTTCTAAGATCAAATATCGCTACGCATTGAAAATTGATGCAGATCAAATATATCTAGAGACCAAGTTAAAAGAAATATGTAATGCTTATAGAACTGAAGCTAAATTTAGGATGTTTAGTCTATTTGATTTATTGGGTTTTTTGATAGTTGCGTTTTTTATTCTTACAACTCAAAAATTAAGATGGAGGATACCGTTTTTTCTGAGTGAAGGAGTATTTAATCATTATTTTTCTTTTCTATTATTGCTAATCCAATGGAAAAAAATACCAGTGTCATTATCTGGAATAAATTTGGTAATAGATAAAAATAATATTCTTATACCACTAGGAAGATGTAACAGTGATGGTATTAATATTCTTCCTCCTTTTAACGGTGTTGGTGATACTTCTATTTTTCAATTAACAAGCCACACCTATTTTGTTCCATGGGAACCAATAAATAATAGTAGGAAAGCCAGAAAAAAACATTTGATTATTGAGCGGCTAGAGAATGTGCGCAATCTTTTGCCTGTTGGTGTATGCTGGGCTCATTTTAATGCTATTCGAAAGAATGTAAGAAAACAACAGGAGTGGAATATTCAAAATTATCCAAACTATTTTTGGTTATTAGACTGTAAGCAATTTTCAAAACGAAAGTTATTTAGTTTTGAAAAGAATTGGAACCCATATGAAAGGTTGTGTTTTAGATTATTGCCTAGCTCCATAAATCACGAGATTTTAATTTGGCTAAAAGGGTTTAAATTAAATGACGGTTATGTAACAAGAAGTGACTCTAGCGAGTGAGTTGCGCATATCTCCGGGCAGTGGAAGAGTGTGTAATAAGATCTAAATTTGAAGGATTTTTAGTTTGAATTATTAAAATCTTAGAATTGCATAATCTTAATGGGTTAAAGTTCAAAAAATGAGCAGCGTTAATCCTTTCGATTTGGATGGTACTGACAAAAAGTATTATTTTTACTTGTTATTTTAAGTGTTCTGATAAGAACCATAAAAGGTCTTGTAGTATGAATGAGCGTTACTCACGATTTATAGAAGCATTTATCCCAGGGGATGCTTGTAATTTACATTGCCAGTATTGTTATGTGGCTCAGGGCAATAAAAGAAAAAACGAGATATGTAGATTTCTTCATTCCCCACAAGTAATAGGAGAAGCCCTAAGTAAAGAAAGAGTTGGAGGTACGGCCTATATAAACATTTGTGGGGCTGGTGAAACACTAATGCCAAAAGAGGCTCCAGAGATAATCATGGAGTTACTGAAACAAGGGCATTTTGTTAACGTGTACACAAATGGTACCTTATCAACAAAATTTGACGAATTGCTGTCTTTAGTTCCTATAAATTTGCGGGCATACCTTTCCATATCCTTCTCTTTTCATTATCTGGAATTGCAGAGAAAGAATTTGCTACAGACTTTCTTCAATAATTTTACGAAAATGAAAAAAGCAGGATGTACTGTCGTTGTAAATATGGTACTAGATGATTCTTATTTACCCCATATTGAAGAAATCAAACGGCTTTCCATTGCTAATTTCGGCGCATTACCTCAGATAAGCTATCCTAAAAAATTACAAAAAAACAAAAATTGGGAATCTCTGACAAAAGCTCCGATGCATACCTCTGAGATCGCTGAAACTTTCGACTCCGCTTATTGGAGATTTACAGAACAGTATTTTAATTACGATCGTAAGAAATTTTGTTATGCAGGAGCTTGGAGTTTTACTATTAATTTGGCTACTGGTTGGATCTGTCGTTGTTACAATCACAGACCCCATCAAAATATATTTGAAGATTTAAGTTCTCCTATTCAGTATAAGGCTGTAGGAAATATGTGTTTCTCCTCTAGTTGTGGAGGAGGACTTTTTTTGCCACAGGGGGTTGTTCCAGACCTCAAGGTGCCAAGTTATTTTGATTTAAAAAATCGCCCAGAAGCTCATTGGTATAACGAGAATTTTAAGAACTTTTTATCTCAGCAACTTCACGAAAATAATCGGCAATACACTAAAGCAGAGAAAATAAAAACGAATCTAATTTCGGTTCTTTTTGAAAGTAGAAATGTTGTTCTTACTGCGTTAAGAAAATTCAAAGATCAATTATGTAACGGAAAAGTTGATTAAAATGGAACTGACTTCTAGTAACCTAAATGAGCTTAGGAAATTGATTTCTCTTCGATTAGACCCGCTAATAGATGGAGAGGTGGTTTTGACGGATTTGCCTTATCATAAAAATATAGGGGATATACTCATTTGGGGGGGGGAGATCGAATATTTGAAGCACAGAAAAATAAAGTGTCTATCCCAGACTAGTTTTAATACTTTTAATTTTCCAGTTCTGCCTGATAATGTAACCATTTTGTTACATGGCGGCGGAAACTTTGGAGATCTTTATAGGGTATGTCAAGATTTTAGATTGAAAGTAATTCAAACATACCCAAAAAACAAGATAGTAATGTTTCCTCAATCGTCTTACTATAGAGACATGACACTGATGAGGAAAGACGCACAAATTTTTGCGCAGCATAAAAATTTGTATTTGTGTGCCAGAGATCGTAATACATTTTCAATGATGAAGGAAACATTTTCTAACCATATATTATTAGTACCGGATATGGCGTTTTTTTTGGATTGTTCAATGCTCAGAACTCTCGCCTCATCAGATAATATTGAGTTTCAGAGTAAAAAAGTATGTTGGATTAAGCGGAAGGATACTGAGTATAGATCGGAGAATGAACCAATTTTAAATACTAATTTGGTGGTATCTGATTGGCCGACATTTGAACGAACTAATGCATCTTTTTGGGTACTTGAAAAATTATTAGGGATACACCGAAGAATAAAATTTAAATGCATTCACAGGGTGTTAGGCGAATTAATAGACTATTATGCAGGCAACTATATTAGGCCTTATGCAATAAAATTGGGTTGCCAATTCATTAACCAATTTTCTGAAGTGATCAGTTCCCGCTTGCATGGTATGATTTTGGCACTACTACTCTCAAAATCTGTAATATACCAGGATAATATATCTTGTAAGTTATCTTCGTTTTGCAATACTTGGTTTACTTATGATTCAGATATTATTAAGTAGATGGGAGTTATTTTGAGTAAAAACGAATTAATATCGGTATTAGTTCCTGTTTATAACGTAGAACGCTTTATTGGTAAGTGTGCTGAGTCTCTCTTTTCTCAGACATATAGGAATTTGCAATTTATTTTCGTCAATGATGCCTCCACCGATCAAAGTCTTCAAGTACTGCGTTCTCGAATAGATAAGTATCCTGATCGATCTGAGTCGGTAATGGTAATAACTAATGAGTGTAATCGCGGTCTTAGTGAAGCTAGAAACATTGCCTTGTCTCATGCATTAGGAGAATATATTATCCATGTTGATGGTGATGATTTTTTAGAGCCCTATGCAATTCAGAAACTATATGAACTGGCGCTAAACACAAATGCCGACGTGGTTATTGGCGATTTTGTCTTCGATTTTAAGACATACAGTAAACCATATATTCATATTAATTATTCTAATAAAAGAGATTATCTCTTAGGACTAATTCGACGAAAAGTTCCTTGTTGTATTTGGGGAAAATTGATAAGGAAAAGCCTTATTGTTGAAAATAATATAACCAGCATTAAAGGCGTTAGTTTCGGTGAGGATTTTGTTGTTATTGTTCGCCTCATTGATCAGGCTAGGAAAATTAGTTTTCTAAACGAGGTTATTTATCATTATGTTAAAACAAATCAGAATTCGATAACGGCGACTATTGATGAAACAAGTATCAGAGATCTTCTTGTTGTAAATAAAGTACTTTGTTCTTATTTTGGAAAGAATCAATTCATAAATAACCAGATTAAATTGTATACAAAGCTACTGCTTTTAAAGCAGGTTTCAAGTAAGAAACTTCTTAAAACAACAGCAAAACTTTACCCAGAGATTAAAGATTCCAGCCTTATCCCCATACGAGATAAAATCATCATGAAGCTGGCAGAAACTTCATCGTTTTCTTTAATAATACTTTTAAATTCTACTTATAAAATATTAGTTAAAATTCTATGGCGTTTAGACTTCAGGAATTAATTAAACCCGAATTTTCCATTAGACCTGAAGGGGACTATTGAAGTATCATTTTTCTAATGGGATTCCATTAGAAATAAAAGTTGTAATTCATTGATATTGCGATAGAAATTTTTGTTAAAAGTGCCTACGGAGGCTGACTATGACCAAGCCGGGCTACTAAATTAGCTTTTCCAACGCCGACAACGTTTCGGCATGGGGTGGTTTGGCTCTTTGGGCACAATTTTTGAAAGCGCTTCGCTTTAGAAGTCAGCTGGCTCGATGGTCCTTGCCTCACCCTCAATCCAATCGCGGCTACGATCCCTGTTTGCTTGTCGAACAATTTGTCACCAACGTTCTTTGTGGTGCCAATCGATTCTGTCACATGAATACTTTACGCACTGATAAGGCGATCCCTCAGATTTGCGATTGGTCTAAGATGCCGGAGCAAAAGGCTTTCAGTCGTTTTTTTTCAACGGTTTACTACATCCAATCAAAGTGCCGTATTGATGACTGAGGTTTACAGTTGGTGTGCTGACCAAGCCCGAGTCTCAGACTGTGTCACGCTGGATGTGGACTCCACAGCCATAACCTGCTTTGGCCATCAGCAAGGCGCAGAGGTCGGTTATAACCCACGTTATCATGGTCGAAAAAGCCACCATCCCTTATTGGCCTTTCTCACCGAACCTAATTTGATCGTCAACTTTTGGCTACGTCCGGGAAACTCTCACACAGCCAATAATATCGAAGGCTTCCTGGAGCAAACAAAGTCACATTTGGGTGCCAGACGTATTGGCCTATTGCGTGCTGATAGTGGTTTTCTCTCACCTAAAGTCATTGACTGGTGTTAGAAACAGCAAGCCGATTTCATCATTGCCGCCAAAATGACTCAGGTGATACAACGCACGATTGGTCAAGTTCATGACTGGTGTGACGTGACCGATGGCATTGCGATTTCGGAAGCGAGCTACAAGGCGTCGTCTTGGGATAAAAGTTATCGGGTGATTTTTATTCGTCAAGACAAAGATATCCGAGAACAAGCCATCGGAAAAAGTTTGAGCCTGTTTGAAGATGACTGGGATTTTGAGCATTATCGTTATAGCGCTTTAGTCACCAACATGAAATACGATGCGGCAACGATTTGGCGCGTCTATCGATTAAGAGCCAATTGCGAAAATCAGATTAAGGCACTAAAGGAAGATTTCGGATTAAACAGCTTTATGATGAAGGATTATTGGGCCACGGAAGTGGCATTAACCTTGGCGATGTTGACAGCAAACCTGGCAAGCTTGTTTCGCAGAAGCTGTTTACATTTGAGGAAAAACCACCGCATGCAATACATTTTGCAGCATGTTTTAGTGGTGCCTTCAAGATACTTATCGAATAAAAATGAAGAGCCGGATAGGTTGATTCTCTACGTCAAAGGTAGAAAGCGAAAATGGCTTTCTGAGCTCTTTGATCCTAACAAAATTATTGTCCAATCCGGCTAATGGAAAATCTGGGTTGAAAATTGATGATAACTTGTCAATTACAAAGATGATTAAAAATAGACTTCCAATTAAGTTAGAACTAAAGCAATCTCCTTGGCATCACTTAGCAAAAATAATAAGAGGCATAATCGGTCAGATACCAGTAATAGGGCCGATAGCCATAGAATATATTTCGATTCAAAAACATGATGAAGCTATAGAAGTGAAGGAAGGAGGCTTTAAATATGCAGAAGAATGGTACTCTGAAGATGAAGCGCTAGATTTTACCGTAAGAGAGAATGGTCTTTGCGAACAACATGGACAACTTGAGTTACGATCGTTCGTTTCTTTTATTACTTTTCCTAAAGAGTTTAGAGATACAAAATATTCATTTGTTTACGATCCCCAGGAAACCAAATTGAAAATATTAAGAAAGGAAAGTTATGGATTGGAGTTGGAAATATTTGATTTTTCGAAGGTAAAACATATTAGATGGTTTGCTCGAGGTTTTATTTAAATAACAATCAACTTAATGAAAGATTCACAGCATTGTTAAAAAGCAGTACCATCAGGCTAATACTTTTGTGATGGTACAACATGTCACTCACTGGAAGAATCCGCGCGATCGAAGCTGAACTTCGATCAATCGAACAGAGAAAGAACCGTCTCTTACAGCAACTCTACGAATTGAGGGCCGCAGAGTCTCAAAGTGAAGTGCCGAGTTCCTTTTCCACACTTGAAAAGCTTCAACTTTTTAATGATTTTTTGTTGGCAGGCGTGATGTCTACGCCAGGGGTTTTCAATCAAAAAAATACAACAGAATTGGCTATACGCCGGCTTGCGCCAACGCAGACAACAGCGATTTGTGTCAGAGGGGAAGAATTCGCTGTTTAGATTGCCCCAATCGAGTCTTCGCCAAATTGGATCTGAAAGCCATCAAAATGCATCTGCAAGGCCAAGATGAGAAGGGCAGACACTTTATCGCCGGACTCTATCCTTTAATGGTTGATGACACCTGTAAGCTCCTCGTGGTGGATTTTGATTCAGACAATTACCAAACAGAGTCACTAAATTTTTTGTCGGTTTGTGATCGTTATCATGTTCCGGCCTATTTGGAACGAAGCCGATCGGGTAATGGCGCCCATGTTTGGTTCTTTTTTAAAGATTTTGTGAAAGCCTCAGTTGCCAGAAAAATGGCCACGCTGTTGCTTGAAGCCACGATGGCGGAAAATTCTGGCATTACCTTGGCTTCGTTTGATCACTTGATTCCGAATCAGGATACGTTGCCCGAGGGAGGATTCGGGAATCTAATTGCGTTGCCCCTGCAAAGGCAACCTCGTTATCAAGGCAATAGTGTTTTTGTGGACCGTCAGTTTCGCCCCTTTGATGATCAGTGGCAGTATTTGGCTTCGATTCAGAAACTTTCAGCCTCAGACATTCATCGAGTGATTGACGAATTGACGCAGACCGAAAGCCATTCGATTACCCCAACATTGCCCATTGATGATTTAGATGGAAGTCAGCCCTTTGAAATAAAGCCGTGGGAGCCAGAAACCGCCAATGATCAGTTCAAGCGCGTTGCCGAGTCTCAAAAGCAGGCTTTGAAGATTGTTTTAGCCAATGGCCTTTATTTTGATAAGCGAGAGCTCTCACCAAAGCTTAAGTCCGTACTAACCCGATTTGCCTCTTTTCCCAACCCGGTCTTTTTTGAGCGTCAGGCTAAACGTTTTTCAACACGCAATATCCCACGGTTTATCACCTGTTATGAAGAAAAGGGAAACTACCTTTTTATTCCTAGGGGGCTCACAGAGAAAATAATCGGTCTCTTAGATGATCATTGCATCGCCTATGAACTTCTTGATAAACGCAGTCTCGGCACCCATTTAAACGTGAGTTTTCAAGGAACACTAAGGCCAAAGCAACGGTTGGTTGCCAATCAACTGTTAAAAAATGAGACGGGCGTGTTATGCGCCTCCACGGGTTTCGGTAAGACCATAATCGGTCTTTATGCTTTGGCCCAAAGAGGTGTGTCGACTTTAATTATCACCAATCGCAAAGAGCTGGCTAATCAGTGGCGTGTGAGCTCTGAAATATTTTTGGATTTACCCCGTGACTCCATCGGCACCATTTCTGCTGGCAGAATAAAACCGACCGGTATTGTCGATATTGCCATGGTTCAAACACTAGCCAATCAAAAAGATAGGCAAAAAGAGGTCGGTCGCTACGGGATGATCATTGTCGATGAGTGTCATCACGCCGCAGCCAGACAGTTTGAATCTGTCTTAAAGCGATACTCAGCTCGATTTGTTTTGGGGCTGTCCGCAACGCCCAGACGCCGAGACGGGCATCAACCGATTGTCTATATGCAATGTGGAGCGGTGCGTTATCGGGTAAATAACAAAAAAGAGAATCAAAGCCAACCGCTTATGCATAGGCTTTGTGTTAGGCCAACAACTTTTAAATCTGCTTTGGTTTCTAGTGAGCAAAGAAAAACAAGAATTCAAAACGTTTTTAAAGAATTAATCCTGGATCAAAACCGAAACGCATTCATTATTGATGATGTCTTGGAAGCTTATCGTGAGGGACGCTTTTGCGTGGTCATTACCGAGCGTCGTGAGCATTTGGAAATACTTCGACAGGGCCTTTCGGAAATAAAGCAATTAGCCGTTTTGCACGGATCGATGAAAGCCAAGGAACGAGTAAGCGAAATGGCAAAGTTCAAAGCCTTTCCCAAAGATCTTGGTGGAGCGGTTTTATTGGCAACGGGGAAATTAATCGGAGAAGGGTTCGACGAAGCGAAATTGGATACGCTCTTTTTAACAATGCCCGTTTCTGACCGTTCCGTTCTGATCCAATATGTGGGGCGTTTGCACCGTTTATGTGATCAAAAAACAGAGGCTCGCGTGGTGGATTATCGTGATAGAGAGGATCCAAGGTTGGAAAAAATGTTTTTAAAGCGTGAAAAAGTTTATAGGGCGATTGGTTATCAGTCCCTTAAAGAGGATGGGAGTCGATTAATTTAACTTTTATACGTTATCGGATAGCTCCCTTTGATCACATAAAAAATATAGAAAAGTGTGATAGATATCACATTAATTTGATTAATTATGTGATTTGAGCCGAAATGAAGCTATACCCAAAGAGCTGAAAATGGCACTGCGTAAAGTCGAGAGCCAAAACTCAAAATGTCTTTCCCTGCGTAAAGAACGATTCCTCTAAAGTCATCAACTTGTTTGGAAAACCACTTAAGATGTTTAAAGTCGTCCGTGTTGATGGATTCGGCGGCTTTGATTTCAATTCCTAATTTTCTGTTTTTCTCGTCGGTAATCATAAAGTCGACTTTCTGATTATTCTTATTTCGGAAGTGATGCATTTTCCACAATGGATGAAGTTCAACTTCAGGGATCAATTGGGTATACGCCCATGTTTCAACCAGTTTTCCCCCTTCATTGGCCATTTTTTCTTGACTGCTTAATAAGTCATCCGTTGTGTGGATGTTGAGCAAATGAGCCATCAGCGCGCTGTCGGTTAGGAAAATTTCAGGCGTTTTACTGCCAATTTTGTAGTCTTTAGATTCCCAAGCCGGCAGTTCATCAATGAGATACATAGCTTCAAGTGCATTCAGATACGAGGAAACCGTTAATGCATTTCCGGATATTTTTCTGCAGATTTCTTGAATGTTTAGAGGCTTGCTCGAATAGACGGCAAAGATTTGTAAGAGGCTGGCTAAATCTTTGTAGCGTCTCAGATCCCATTGACGTGTTAAGTCATAGAGTAGCTGTGATTGAATATAACTTTGGAAATATAAAGCGCGTTGTTCACAATCGAGCAGAATCGTTTGTGGGTATCCTCCACGGATTGCGAGATCGTAGACGCGTTCTCGGCTGCATGGTTCAATATCTTGGTTTATGGGAAATTCTTCATTAAAGGCCTTTTCTAAGAAATGGGGCTTTTTACCCAATATTTCCCCTTGAGTCATAGTGCGAAGGCGCAAAACGAAAATCCTTCCGGTTAAAGAGTCAGCTTGATCACCGGAAGGTAATTTTCTGTAATCGGCCGAACCTGTCAAAATAAATTGTCCCGGTTGATTATTGCCATCGACTCGGCGTTTGACCTCGGCTATTAAAGTCGGAGCTTTCTGAATTTCGTCAATGATTAAACAATTTTCTTGTGCTTGCCGAAGGAAAAAGTGAGGATCAGCTTTAGCTGCAGAAAGCGTTGCTTCGTCATCCAATGTTGTGTACCTAGCTTCAATAGGGCAGAGGTCTCGAACGAGAGTTGTTTTACCACTTTGCCTTGCGCCAACAACAAGCGCGGCACGTTGAAAAGACAAACCTTTGAGCAATAACGTGGAAGACCAGCGAGGAATAGATTGCATATTGATTTAAAATTAGAAAATATTCATACTGGAATTGAGAAAAATTATATATTAATAATTAGAAAATATTTATATTAATAATAGGGAAATTTTGATATTTTTAGGATTGATGACGTTTAGTCACAAGTCAATAGTTAAGTGACGGCCTCCTGTCAAGTATTTGATAGGAGGCCGTTGCAAAAAGATTATTTATCAATACTAAATTGTTGAATGGTTCATCACCATTTTGGCGATGTAACCTGATCGTGTATCGCCAGAATTCTTCGCCAAAAAGTCAAGTCGTCTCAATACTCTAGTCGATAAAGTGATATTTACCCGTTGAGCCTTGTCAGATAAGAGTTCTTCAGGGACATCTACAATACCAAAAATCCAACCTTTAAATTCCGCCTGTTTTGCTATGTCTTCAATTTTTGATGGTAACGGGATAGGATGGCCTTCGTCGAGTTCCATTTCAACCCAACCTGCAATGGCTTCTTTTGCATTTTCATATGCCAGTTCTATAGTATCGCCTGCAGAAAAACATCCGGGTAAATCAGGTACGACGACGCCGTAAGCGTAGGACTTGTCACCAGGTTCAATAGCAATCGGGTATTTCATTATTCGTTCCGTTTATTGTCCATAAGCTCAATTGTACACATTAATACACACTCGCAAAATGGAAGTAATGGAAACTAGTTCGTGAGTTAACGATTATCGATACAAAAATGCTTTGCCTATACTCGTTAGGAAACTGGTTGTTAACCGCTTTGGGCGTAAAATCCTTTATGTTAATCGGTGTGTTGTAGGCTCTTTCTAAGGGCCTCAATACCTATTTCCTGAAACGCTTAACTGGCACAGTTCGTACTTTATGAGCGCCACTAGAAAAATCAACATGCTTGAAGGCAGTTTATGGGACAAGCTGATTGTCTTTGCCTTGCCTTTGGCTTTTACCGGTTTGCTGCAGCAACTCTATAACGCAGCAGACGTGGCTGTCTTAGGGCGTTTTGTTTCTGACCTTGCTGTGGCGGCAGTTGGTAACAACGTGCCGGTTTTTGGCCTCATCATCAGTTTTTGCATGGGCTTGTCCATTGGCGTCAATGTGGTTGTTGCCCGTGCTTTAGGGATGAAAAATGATCAAAAAGCTAGTGACGCGGTCAGAACATCTTTCATGACTGCGATTGTTTTTGGTATTTTTGCGTTACTGATTGGTCAAGCCTTTGCGAACTCAGCCATGGATTGGCTTGATGTGCCCGAAGAAGTGCGAGACTATGCGCTCATTTACTTGCGTGTCTATTTGTTGGGCATGCCTTTCATCGCCATTTATAACTTTTTGGCTGCTGTCTTTCGCAGTCAGGGTGATACTCAGACACCACTTTGGGCATTACTCATTGCAAGCCTTTTTAATATCGGCGGAAACTTATTCGCTGTTCTTGTCCTCGATTGGGGTGTCGCGGGGGTGGCCTTGGCAACGGCATTAGCCAATTTACTGTCTGCTGTGATTTTGTTTGTGAAGCTCACCCATTTGGATGGTCCGCTGAAGCTCGACGTGTCACAGTTATTGAAGGTGGACGGTGCATCACTAAAAAGCATTGTGCGAATTGGACTGCCCGCTGGTGTTCAGGGAGCCGTGTACGCTCTTTCTAATTTAGTCATTCAATCGGCAATAAACAGTTTGGGACCTGAGGCTATGGCAGGTTCTGTGGCAGCTTTTACGATAGAAAATAGCGTTTATTGCTTTATCAATGCTTTTGCCCTGTCGGCGACAACCTTTGTGAGCCAAAACTATGGCGCAAGAAATTTAGAGCGCTGTTCACGCGTCATGTGGGTGACGATGGGACTGAACATGTGCGCGACTGTTTTGTTGACGGCAGGGGTTTTACTCTTTTGTCGGGATTTGCTGGGGATATTCTCGAGTAATGAAGAAGTTCTTGCTCTCGGCATGATTCGTATCTTATGGGTGCTGGTGCCGCAACCGTTGAGTGTTGTGATGGATACACTTTCAGGCAGCATGCGCGGTTACGGTTATTCAATGCCGCCCGCCATGGTCACTTTGGTGGTGGTTTGTTCTGTGCGCTTGATTTGGGTGTACACCGTTTTTCCATTGACTCCGACCTATGAAACCCTCATGATGGTTTATCCCTTAAGTTGGGTGATCACCATGGCTGGCCTTATTATTCTTTACGTCCGTCTGCTGCGCAGAATCCGCAATCGCAGGCAGATGGTGGAGGAAGCGATTTAGGTGATTGTTAAACGATTGAGTTTTTTGAAAATACTACAAATGAATTAATTTTTTGACGGTTGTAGGTTTCTATTTTGCTAAATACTCGGAAGTCTCTAAATTTAATGCGGCAATCGCATTCCTAGCCCAAAAGGTTGCACATGAAAATCGCGGTTATTGGTATTGGATACGTTGGCTTAAGTAACGCAATCGTTTTAGCGCAACACAATGAAGTGGTGCTGGTTGATGTTATTGAAGAAAAAGTTAACAAGCTTAATTTAAAAAAGAGCCCCATTGCTGAACCACTGATAGCGGACTATCTCGAGCACCATGAGCTCAATCTTTCTGCGACTTTAAATCTCCCTTCAGCTTGTATAGAGGCAGACTTTGTTTTGGTTGCAACGCCCACGGATTACAACGATCAAACGAATAGTTTTGATACATCGTCAGTAGAGGATGTTGTCAAAAAAGTTTCAGTTATCGCTCCTCAAGCGACCATTATTATCAAATCCACCATTCCCTTAGGCTTTACAGAAAAGTTAATTGCCCAAGGTTATAAAAACATTGTTTTTGTACCGGAATTTCTAAGAGAAGGCAGTGCACTATATGACAGCTTGTACCCCTCAAGACTCGTCATTGGGGATTTGTCTGAAAAAGGTCGGGCCTTTGCTCAATTAATGATGCAAGGAGCTATTAAAAAGGATATTCCGGTTTTGTATACCCAACCGACAGAAGCCGAAGCGATTAAATTATTTGCCAATACTTATTTAGCGATGCGAGTAGCCTTTTTTAATGAATTGGATAGTTACGCATGGGAAAATGGGTTAGATAGCCAAAAGATTATCGAAGGGGTTGGACTTGATCCCCGCATTGGCAGTTATTACTGTAATCCGTCCTTTGGTTATGGAGGTTATTGTTTACCAAAAGACACCAAGCAACTGCTCGCTAATTACGAGAATATTCCGCAAGAGTTGATTTCTGCCATTGTTCAGTCCAATAAGACCAGAAAGCATTTCGTTGTCACGGAGATTTTGAAGTTCTCCCCGAAAACTGTTGGCGTGTTCAAATTAGCCATGAAGCGTGGGTCTGATAATTGTCGTTCGTCAGCGATTTTTGACATCATTGGTGAACTTCAATCAGCCGGTATAAAAGTCATTGTGTATGACCCTAACTACAGTAATAACACGACTTTGTATTATTTAGATTTTCAAAATAGCCTTGAGAAATTTAAAGCTCAATGTGACCTTATTATTGCCAACCGATTTGCTCCAGAGCTAAAGGATGTTATGTCCAAGGTGCTGACTCGGGATCTTTCCGCTAATGTTTAACTTTTTGTGTTTAGTATTAAAACGATCATGGATAACGAACAATCTCGGCCAGTCATTTTATCGGTTGTTTCGCCGGTTTATAACGGGGCAAAGTATTTAGAGCCGTTTCTACAATCGGTCTTACAGCAGTCATTCCCGCATTTTGAATTGATCATGGTCGATGATGGATCAACTGATTCATCTGTTGAAATTATTAAGAGCTATCAAAAGAAAGATTCACGAATACATTTGATTGGACAAAATCACAAAGGGGCGGGGAGCGCTCGAAATTTTGGTTTATCGCAGGCAAAAGGGCAGTACATAATTTTTTTAGATTGTGATGATTGGTTCAATGATGACTTTTTCAAAACGATGATTGATCGTATCGAAGTAGATCAATCTGACATCGCTGTTTGTGAATTTTTTATCTATAACCAACAAACCGGAGAAACAGAGAAGTTTGTGATTCCTGAAACAAGGAATCAGAAAATTGAAAGGACAAATCTCGTTTTTGATATCTTTGCGCCTAATCCCTGGACGAAGCTTTATAGGTTTTCTTTTTTGAAGAAAAATGAACTCTTATTTCAAGAGATCCCGTCCTGCAATGATTGGAGCTTCGCATACACGTCATTAGCTTGTGCGGAAAAGATATCCGTTATTCGGGAGCCTTTGGTTTACTACCGCACCAAAACGAATACTTCGATTTCTTCTCAACGATATAAACGTACAAAGGACATTGTAAGAGCTGTGCAGGACTTAAAAAGGCAGTTGCAGCTCAGGGGACTTTATGGGTGCTTTAAGAATGGATTTGCCAGAAGAAGTGTGAGCCATCTAGTGTGGGAGGCATTTTCAAAAAAAGGGGTAAAGGTTTTTTATGTCCTTTTTCGTAATTTATTAATGGTTAATGATTTTGCTGTCTATAAGGCGTTTGTTCAAAAAGTCATTCAGTTTTTAGGGAAGCGATTGAATAAATTAATAGCACGGTAATTTATATTTCGAGCTCTTCTAAAATGAAGTAGCTCTCAACAAAAATTATGCACATTAGCGTATCGATTTGTATCACAATAAAGGCATTTTAAAAACTCATATATTTCAAATAGATAGACCATCTGCTGATAGATTTGTTAAAAGTCTACTATATGATTTGTGCAAATCCTACTATGTAATTTGTTAAAGCCAATATTTATGAAACGCTTGAAAAAAGAGAGATGAAATTGGTTGCTGAACTAAAGATGAGTGAGCTAACTATTTTTGACTAAATGCATTTTCTTATTATGAAAGTAATTTTCTCTTGATAACTCTAGAACGATCGAATCTTTGTCGCTAAAATCCACCTGTTCAAAACAAAAGGAGCCTCGCAAATGGCCAGCATTGATAAAGTCCTGCAAATGATTCAGGACAATGATGTTAAATTCGTCGATCTTCGCTTTACGGACATGAAAGGTAAGGAGCAGCACGTGAGTATTCCTGCTCGCGCGGTGGATGAAGACTGGTTCGAAGAAGGCCAGCCCTTTGACGGCTCCTCCATGGCAGGCTGGAAAGGTATTGAAGCAAGCGACATGATTTTGATCGCTGATCCTGATAGCGCCCGCTTGGATCCCTTCCGTGAAGAAAGCACCTTGATTTTGACGTGTGACGCAACCGATCCGGCTACGGGTAAAGGTTATAACCGCGACCCGCGCTCGATTGCCAAACGCGCAGAAGCCTACTTGAAGTCAACCGGCATCGGTGACATGGCTTTCTTCGGTCCGGAACCGGAATTTCATATTTTTGATTCCATCGTTTGGGGCACTGATCCCGAACATGCCTTCTTTAAGATCGGTTCGGATGAAGCCGGCTGGGCCTCAAAGATCGATTACGAACAGGGTAATCTCGGTCACCGTCCGGGGCATCAAGGCGGCTACTTCCCGGTGCCTCCGATTGACTCTTTCCAAGACATGCGCTCTGAGATGTGCCTTTTGATAGAACAACAAGGGGTTCCCATTGAAGTGCAGCATCACGAAGTGGGCGCCGGTCAGTGCGAAATCGGTACTCGTTTTAACACGCTCGTGAAGCGCGCTGACTGGACTCAAATCGTGAAGTACACGATTTGGAATGTGGCTGCCGCTTACGGCAAGACCGCAACCTTTATGCCCAAGCCCGTTGTGGGCAGCGCCGGTTCCGGCATGCACGTCCACCAATCTATTTGGAAAGACGGCAAGAACCTTTTTGCCGGCAATGGCTATGCGGGGTTAAGTGACATAGCGCTTTACTACATCGGCGGCGTTATCAAGCACGCGAAGGCCTTAAACGCCATTACCAACCCGTCAACCAACTCCTACAAGCGTCTGGTTCCGGGTTTTGAAGCTCCGGTGAAACTGGCCTATTCCGCCCGCAACCGTTCGGCTTCGATCCGTATTCCTCACACGGCAAGCGACAAGGCACGCCGTATCGAAGTGCGTTTCCCGGATCCGATGGCTAATCCCTACTTGTGCTTTGCCGCGCTTCTTATGGCAGGCCTTGACGGCATTATGAATAAGATTCATCCGGGTGAAGCCGCCGATAAGAATCTCTACGATTTGCCGCCTGAAGAAAATGCCAAGATCCCGACCGTTTGCGCTTCGCTTGATGAAGCTTTGAACGCGCTCGCTAACGATCACGAGTTCTTAACCCGTGGCGGTGTCTTCTCCGAAGACATGATTGAGGCTTATATCGGGCTCAAAGCGAAGGAAGTGGAACGTTTCCGCTTGGCCACCGCTCCGATTGAATTTGAAATGTACTACAAGCTCTAATTTCTGAAGCTTGCGGCAATTCCTATAAAATGGGCGTTGAAATAATTCAACGCCCATTTTTCACATGACGCTAGAGACGCTGCATCAAGAGCTTATAGGGCTCGGTGCCAAACCTGTTCATTACGGACATCTTTACCGCGCCCTTTTCGGTGTGGTGCCTTGGCCTGCCGGGGAGGATCCGAAGTTTCCTAAAGAATTGCGTAAAGCATTGCCGGCAATCAGATCCAAGTTAGACAGTATTCTCACGGTTGTTGAAAGCCATCAGGCCCAAGAAGAGCAATCGCTGAAACTTCTTTTCCGTCTTCAGGATGGGCAGACGATTGAAAGTGTTCTTTTACCCAGAGAAGGGCTTTGCGTTTCTTCTCAAGTAGGCTGCGCTGTGGGGTGCGTGTTTTGCATGACAGGGCAGTCAGGCCTTATCCGGCAACTTTCAGACTTGGAAATTGTTGCTCAGGTGATGGTTGCCAGACGGATGCGTCCTGATTTGCGCAAAGTGGTTTTTATGGGAATGGGTGAGCCTTCACACAATTTAAAAAATGTGCTCTCTGCCATTTACTTCTTGGGAACGTACAGTCAAATTCCACATAAAAATTTGGTGCTTTCCACTGTTGGTGATCAGCGTGTGTTTGACGCGTTAAAGGATTTTCCGGTTAAACCCGCTTTGGCTATTTCGCTGCACACGACTTTTGAGGATAAACGCAAAAAGTTGTTGCCGCGCGCAGGAAAAATTACGATTGAAGCGCTTGTTAATCAGGCAGAAGATTATGCGCGTGCAACGGGCTATCCCATTCAGTATCAATGGACTTTAATGAAAGGCGTCAATGATGGGGACGATGAGCTGGAGAATATCGCAAGGCTTTTGCAGGGAAAATACGCGCTGATGAATTTCATTCCGGTCAATGCCGTCAAAAACAGTCCTTTTCAAAGACCCGAATGGTCTCGTTGCCAAGAGATGGCTCGGTATCTGAAAACGTCCCGTATTCTTGCGAAATTCAGGCACTCAGCCGCGCAAGACGTTGAAGGGGGATGTGGGCAGTTGCGAAGCCGGTACTTGAAAGGCGAGGAATTGCGCCATGAATAAGTTTATTGAATTGGGGTTGTCGGTTCCTTTAGCTAAAAAGGCCCACATACACGGTTGGCACGAGCCGACGATGATTCAGCAGAAAACGCTGCCGGCAATACTTCAAGGCCGAGATCTTCTGGCCATTGCCCAAACCGGAAGCGGGAAAACCGGAGCTTTTTTACTGCCTATTTTGGATTCGATCGGGAAAAAGCCTGCTTTGCAAAGTCCTGCCGCCTTAATTTTGGCGCCGACGCGAGAGCTGGCCTTGCAGCTATTCCAAAATGTTGAGATTTTCGCCCCGGGCCTTTCTTTATCTGGCGCGCTTTTAATCGGTGGCGTCAGTATCCTCAAGCAAAAAGAAAAACTCATGCATCGGCAGGAAATCATCGTGGCTACGCCGGGCAGGCTTTTGGATCACGTCAGACAAAAGTCCATTGACTTGTCGGGCATTCGTTATCTCGTGTTGGATGAAGCAGATCGAATGCTTGACATGGGATTTTTACCCGATATCAAGAAGATTCTCTCATTATGTCCCACAAACCGTCAGTCTTTACTGTTTTCCGCAACGCTTTCTGACGAGATTCATCTTCTTGCGCAGAAACTTTTATCAAAACCGGTGCTGGTGGAAATTAATGCCAACCGGGATGTGGCCAGTATCCGTCAAGTTGTCTACCGGGTGCCGGAGTCTGAAAAACCGCGCTTTCTTCGTGATCTGATTGTTGATAATGCGCTTGAACAAGTGCTTGTCTTTACCCGTCAAAAGCGAACGGCGGCTTTTTTAGCCGATAGTCTGAAAAAGGATGGATTTACGGTTGATGCGCTGCACGGCGATAAAACACAAGCGGCCAGGCTTAAAATTTTCCACTCCTTTAAAGACAGGCGATTAAGAGTGTTGGTGGCGACGGATTTGGCTTCCCGCGGGCTTGATATAAAGGAGTTGCCTGTGGTGGTGAATTATGATCTGCCGCTTGATCCCCATGACTATATTCACCGCATTGGCCGCACGGGACGAGCGGGAGCCGATGGTTTAGCCTATTCGTTTGCAAGTGAAAAAGACGGCTACCGGTTAGGCGCCATCGAAAAACTTTTAAAAAAGAAATTGGAAGTGGTAACGCCTGAGACGTTTGAAGTTTTTTTTGAATCAATGGATGAAAAGAAAAAGTTAAAAGAGCGTTCCGCGCAACCGTTAAAAGTTAAAAAGCCTGCTTTGAAGTCAAGACGCGCGCCTATTAAACCTTTCGACAAAACCCACGATAAAGTTAAAGAAAAAAGGGGTGCCAAGAAGTCAACGGACATGGATTCGTTTGATTACATATTGCCTGAGTTTTAATGATTAAAAACTCTTTACAATAATCACGTTATTGAATTGAGTCTTTTTATGCGTAAAACACTTTCCATCATTGCATTATCACTGGCGTTAACCGGTTGCACAAACGGTCCTTCGGATCCGCTTTTGGATGCTCCCCTCGGAAATCGCACAGTCTGCACGGCGGTCAACCCTGTGCAGGGCAGTGATGTATTAAGTGTTGTTCCTTTTAACTGTCCCGATCTTGAGATCTCAGCCACGCTCAATGAACTGCGTGATGCGGGTTGGCGCCTGGAAAGTGTCCACATGGGTGAAGAGGTGAGAATTAACGATATGTTTGCCTCTGAGGTATCCATCACCGTCCGAAAGGCTTACTGATGTCTGAAATCAAAACTCGATTGTTATCGCTGCGCTCGGCTATAAAAGCGATGGGGGCGGATGCTTTTTATTGCGCGCTCTCTGACGCGCATCTGTCCGAATACATTCAAAAAGCCGATCAGCTTTTGTCTTTTCTGTCCGGTTTTACGGGTTCGAATGCCGAGTTTCTCGTTACCGCCGATAAAGCTTTTTTGTGGACGGATTCTCGTTATTGGGAGCAGGCCGAGCGTCAGCTTTTAAATTCCGGTATCGCCTTAATGCGAGACGGAGAAAAAGATGTTCCAAGCGTTGCCGAGTGGCTTTCTGAAGTTAATGCTAAAAAGTCCACGGTATTGGCATTGCCCCTTGAGACATTGCCTTTGGAGCGCTATAAAAAAATACGGGAAAGTGTCTCCAAGGTGATTGATTTTCCCGATGAAGCGATCACAAAAGAGTGGCCGGACAGACCTAAGCGCGAAATATCCTCGCTTTACATACATCGCGCGAGTTCTGTTTCTGCCGCCGACAAGCTCAAACGGCTTCAAAAGTATATCGAGTCAATAAATACTCAAGCTTCGCCTTCTGCCCTTCTTTTAACCAAGCTCGATGACATCGCCTGGTTAACCAACTTACGGGGGGCGGATATCGCCTTTAATCCTGTGTTTTTAAGTTGGGCTTGGGTTTTGCCCGACAGCGCAACACTCTTTTTGCATGATGAGATCCTTGATGACCAAGTAGCCCAATACTTAAAAGAAGCCGGTTGGATGATCGCGCCTTATGCGTTGCTCGAAAAAACGATTGAGGGTTTTATCGGTCAAGGCGGTAAGGTTCTTGCCCGGGAAAGCGATCTTAATGCCAAACTCTATAGCCAAATTAAGAACGCATGGGTGCCTGTTAAACATCCCGTTTCGTTATGGAAGTCGGTAAAGACAAAAGAAGAAATAGCGGGGCTAAAGGAAGTCATGAAAGCTGACGGAGAGGCTCTTCAAGCTTTTATTGATGAACTTAAGGTGCGGTTGGCTAATGGGGAAAAACTTACCGAAAATGATGCCGTGGACATTTTGCATCAAAAGCGCTCGGCCATCGAGGGCTTTATCGGTGAGAGTTTTGGAACGATCGCCGCGGTCGATGCCAATGCGGCGCTTCCTCACTATGAACCCGAAGAGGGCAAAGGAGCGCAGATCGTACCGCCTTGCATACTGTTGGTGGATTCCGGAGCACACTACGATCGCGGGACAACGGATACGACGCGTGTTTGGTTTTTAGGCGATCCTAAAGACTACCCCCAAGAAAAACTGCAACGCTTAAAGAGAGACTACACCGCCGTCTTTTTAGCGATGAAAACCCTTTCAGAAGCAACGTTCAAACCCGGAACAAACGGCGTTGAATTGGATCGAGTAGCTCGTGCTCCGATACAGGCAATCGGTGCTGATTTCGGTCATGGAACAGGCCACGGTATTGGGTTGACTTTGAATGTTCATGAAACACCTCCCAGCATTTCACCCAGAGAGCGGGAAGGAACACTGACGCCTTTTGAACCCGGTATGGTCACTAGCGATGAACCCGGTATTTATCGTCCCGGTGAGTGGGGCATTCGTATCGAAAACATGCTCGTTTGCGTAGAAAAAGAAGACGGTATGCTGGGTTTTGAAACGTTAACGCAGTGCGAGATTGATCGGACGCTTTTAATGGAAAATAGCCTGGTTGGTTTGTGATTTTTAGTGTAATTCGAATTTGTTTTCTCACTCAGTCGGACTGAGTCGCTTTTTTGCCGGTAAGTTAGCAAATTACTTTCTATCTTATTATTAATCAAGGGGAAATTTAATCCTAACAGTGCTAACAGTGTTAGGATTATGTTAACACTGTGTTAATAACGATATTGCCATGTTTGTGCTAAAAATCTAATAATCTAATATCAGATTATTAGATTTCGTTGTTTTTTTATTAGATTTTTTATTAGATTTTTTTTGTTGATTTGGTTTCAAACCGTTTCGGTTCGATTCTGATTTTTCTTAAAAGGTTAAGATAACAATAAGTGCTTAACTGCATGAACCGAGATGTCAATATTTTGAAATTTCAAGACTGTGGTCAAAGAAGTACCAGCTCCCACAACCAATGATGCTAATCGTACCTATCGGAAAATGACCGAAGAGGCGGTGGCGCCATTGGTTTTGAAGTTGGGTGTTCCAACGATGCTATCAATGCTCGTGACAGCACTCTACATGACGGCTTCCACTTACTATGTTGCTTATTTAGGAACGTCTGCCGTGGGGGCCATGGGGGTTATTTTTGCCCTTCAGACGATTATTCAAGCCATTGGTATCATGATCGGTCAAGGGTGTGCGGCGCAAACTTCTCGCCTTTTGGGCGCTAAGGCTTACGTTCATGCCAATACGCTTGCCTCTTCCGGTCTTTTTCTCTCCCTTCTTTTTTCTTCGCTTTTTGCGTTGACCGCTTGGGCGGTATTGGAGTGGCTTTTATCCTGGATGGGGGCGACCGCCACCATTTTGCCTTACGCGAGCACCTACGCTCAGATCATTTTGTTGGCCTGCCCCTTTATGGCCGCTTCCTACACACTCAATAACCTCTTGCGCTCTGAAGGCTTGGCTATCGTTGGCATGATGGGGTTGGGTGCCGGGGGAGTGCTCAATATCGGTGTTGCCCCCATTTTCATTTTTGTTTTGGATTGGGGGATTGCAGGCGCCGCCTGGGCCAATGCTTTGTGTCAAATCATTTCGTTTACGATCCTTCTGTCGCATTACCTGAGGGGAAAAGGGTCGCTTCAGATTCATTGCTCTTTTATTTCTAAAGAGGCGGCTATTTACTTTTCTATTTTTAAAAACGGTTTGCCCTCTCTTACTCGAAACTCGTTGGGAGCCGTGGCTGCTTCCGTTTTAAATCTGATGGCCGGCCGCTATGGAGATGCCGGGGTTGCCGCAATGAGTATTGTGGGTCAGGTCATGATGATGACGAACGCCTTTTTGATTGGATTAGGGCAAGGGTTTCAGCCTGTATTGGGTTACAACTGGGGAGCAAAGCTTTTTGACCGCGTGAAAACGGCGTTGGATGTCACCATTGCGATGGGAACGGTGCTGATGGTGGCGCTTGGCCTTTTGGGTTGCATTTTTGCCGAAGAGGTGGTTGGCTTTTTTGAGGTCAACGACCCGGATGTGATGAATGTGGGGGTCTTGGCTTTGCGACTTCAGTGTTCGGTGGCGATTATTGTTCCGGTGAATGTGATCGGCAACATGGCTTTTCAGGTGATAGGCCGAACAGCCGTTGGCACACTATTGGCAGCCACCAGACAAGGTCTTTTTTTCCTGCCGCTTATTTTGATATTGCCCGGTCAGATCGGTTTGCTGGGTGTTCAATCAGCGCAACCCATTGCTGAAGTATTGTCCTTCTTTGTGTGCGGGTATTTCCTTTGGCATTTCAGAACGGAAGTGCAAAATCGGATAAAAATTCAAAAAGGCGGAGAGTTGAATTGAAAATAGCAGGTCTGTTTCGCTTTGAAATCAAGATCGTTAACCGTTAAAATATTAGTAGTAAACTATGATAACTAACGTTAACTACTAAAATGAGCTTAGTTAATAATCTCATTTCTCCTCTTGATATTCGTCTCGGTATTGCAGATAGACTAAAAAGAATTCGTCTGGACCAGAATGTGTCCCAAGAACAATTGGCAGAGCGCTCAGGCGTTTCCTTGGGGTCACTCCGGCGTTTTGAGTCCAAAGGAGAAATTTCCTTAAAGAGTCTAGTGCGTTTAGCCATTAGTTTGAATCGTGCACAGGATTTTGATTTGTTGTTTCAGATTGAAGAAGAAATAGATCTTTTTAAACCAGAATCCAAGCCCAGACAAAGAGCGAGCAGGGGTACAAAATGAGAGAGAACGTATTCCTTAATTTGGAAGGAAATCGACAACTGACAGCTCCTAACGGCGTGAAAGAAATTTAACAAGCTTAGGAAGAAAAAATCTGTATTTAAGATATTTATTGATTATCTCTTTTTGCGATAATGTTAAAATATCGCAAATGGAGATATTTTTTCAATGCTAGAAACTCGGATCTATCTCACGAATCAATTAGGAAGTCTTTTAAAGGATTACCGGAAATCTCAAAACATTTCCCAGAAAGAGCTGGCTGAACGAACTCAAATTTGTCAGTCTAGGATTTCGTTTTTGGAAAACCATCCGGAAAATATCAGTATCGGACAGCTGATGCGTTGGCTCAGTGTTTTGGGTTTGGAAATCAAAATAGCAGTTAAAAAAGATGAGCCAATGACAACAGAGTGGTGATCTGAACAGAAGATTGTCCACGCCTCATCAGGATTTCTTCTAAGAGAAAGAATAATCAACGCTTAAGCCCGTTATACTTAGAAATTGATATTTCTTTTTCACCCCCGGAGGATCTCCATTATGCAAACCGCTGTTAAAGCCATGTTTGTCGCGGGCGCTTGCCTTATCGCAGCAAGTTTTTCCGCACAAGCTGCTCAAACCATTCGCCTGGCGCATACAGCTGCCACCAGTCACGCCCACCATGCAGCCGCTCTTCAGTTTGCGCAAAATGTGGAAAGCCGCACAAAGGGGGAATTAAAGGTTGAGGTTTATCCTTCCGGGGAACTGGGTGATCAACCGGCTCTTGCCGAGCAGGTGACAATGAGCGCCTTGGATATGGCAGTAGTTTCGTTGGGTAACATGGCTATGTACGATAAAAAGCTCAACGCTATGACGGCTCCTTTCTTATTTAAGAGCTACGATCAGGCTCATCAGGTCATTGACAATTTTGTGATGCCCTGGATGAATAAAGGTTTGGCTTCCTACGATGCCATGGGTTTATCCATGTTTGATTATGGGTTCCGTCAGACAACCACCCAGAACGTTGTTGTCAATAAAGCCGAAGACCTTAAAGGTGTGAAGATTCGCGTGCCGCCTGCCACCGGTCTATTGGCCGCCTTTGACGCGATCGGCGCCAACACGCAAAGCATCGCCTACTCAGAACTCTACACGTCGCTCAAGCAAGGCGTGGTGGTCGGAGAAGAAAACCCGGTTTTCACCATTTTGGCCGACAGCCTTTATGAGACACAAAACCAATTAGCCATGACCAATCACTACTTTGACTGCCAAGTGCTTTTAATTAACAAGACGGTCTATGATGGCTTGTCCGGCGAGCAACAAGCCATTTTGAAGGAAGAAGCGGTCAATGCCCAAAACCTCACGCGCAAGATGATTAGCGAAGGGGAAAGCGCCGTGGTTGAAGAGCTGAAGAAAAAAGGGATGAATGTCACCTATCCTGATCGCCAATCGTTTATTGAAAAGATGGCTCCCGCGTATGAAAAAGTGGCAGAACTGGCTGGTAAAGACGCTATGCGGGAAGTCTTAAACGCCGTTAAAGCGACGGAATAAGAAGGGTGTTTAGACCATGGTGATGTTTGCGATTTTTGCGGGCGTGCTGGTTCTTCTTTTACTGGGGGTGACAACAGCCGTCACAATGGGTTTTGCTTCCATTGCTACCTTTTTAATGGCAGGAGGCGACATGGCTAGGCTCTTTCTTGTGCCTCAGCGCATGTTCTCCCAAGTCTCGGGCATCACCTTAATGTCTATTCCGTTTTTCTTGCTCATGGGCAACCTCATGAGCGTGGGCGGTATCTCCAAAAGCCTTTTCGGTTTCGGTCGTGTCTGCTTGGGGCATAGGGCGGGTGGTTTATCCAATGCCGCCATTGTGGCCTGCATTGTGATGGCGGCGATGTCAGGCTCTGCCGCTGCTTGCGCGGCCGGCATCGGCATGATCGCCATCGCCGAAATGACTAAATCAGGTTACGACCGCGCCTTTAGCTGCGCCACCATTGCCGCTGGCGGTGCCCTGGGTCCGATTATTCCGCCTTCCATTACGCTCATCTTGTTTGCGGGACTCACGCAAACCAGTGTCAACGCTCTTTTTGCCGCGGGCGCTGTTCCGGGCGTTCTCTTAGGGTTGGCTTTTATGCTCTGGTCTTCCTATGTGTGTAAAAAGGAAGGCTATACGGTAACGCCCAAAGCATCGTGGCCTGAGCGTTGGCAAGGCTTTAAAGATGCCTTCTGGTCGCTTTTAACGCCCGTGATTGTGATCGGTGGTATGTTTGCCGGGCTTTTTACCGCCACCGAAGCTGCCGCGGTCGCATCGTTTTACGTCTTTATTCTTGGCCTTTTTGTCTTTAAGACGTTAAAGCTTTCGGACATTCCTTCTATTCTCTGGAATACGGTTGAACAAACCGCGAAGGTGATGTTTGTGATTGCCACGGCGGGCTTTTTCCAATACGTTCTTTTGTACACCCGCATTCCTCAGCAAACGATTGCTTTTGTCTCATCCACGTTTTCCTCATTTGCCCTTATCCTTTTGATCATTATTCTGATTTTGGTGATCATGGGCTGCTTTATGGAAGGCACGGCCATTTTGCTCATCACGGTGCCAATTTTTGTGCCGATTGCCAAGAGCTTTAACTACGATTTGATTCAATTGGGCATTGTGATGTGCATTGCGTTAGCCGTTGGAGTGCTCACGCCACCCGTGGGACTTAATTTATACGTCATGGCCTCGATTACCGGTGAGAAGGTCATGGAGATTGCCAAGAAGTCTGTGGGCTATGTGGTGATCATGATTTTGATGGCGATGGCTGTGGCCTTTATTCCGGGATTGTCTTTAGGCTTGGCCGGTATTGTGGGGTGATGAGATGCTGAGAATTTTAAAAACCATTGATCATTGGGTAAGCCGTATCACGCGTCTCATTTGCGTCGTTGCCCTGGGGGCAATCGTTGTCATGTTCTTGGCAAACGTTTTTGTGCGCTTTGTCCCCATCTACAACTTTACTCAGACAGATGATTGGATTCAGATTTGCCTGATTTGGATGATTTTTTTGGGTGCCCAGGAATTGGTGCGCACGAGAAACCACTTTGTGGTCGAAGTGATGACAGAGCGTCTGGAAGGCAAAGTCGGAAAAATCTGCAGAGCCATTGTCTGTGTGATTGAACTTCTTACGTACGTTCTGATTTGTTACTACGGTTGGGTATGGGTAATGCGTGCTCATGCTTACATGCAGTCCATTCCCTGGATGCAGGTGAAAGTGGCTTACGCCGCCATTCCCATCAGCGCGTTTTTCATGTCGTGCTATGCGTTAAGAGACTTCATTTTGGCTATTCAGGGGCGTTACGACGATTTTGAATCAATTTGATTTGCAGAGGCTATCAATCGCTAATATTGATCGTGCTGCTTTTAAAACGAGTCAGCATACTCAACGCTACATCCGTGTAACGAAATTTATGTCGATAAAGTTGCTTAGATTTATTGTCTTGCATAGTTTGATTCTAAGAGTTTCCTTGCACGCTTTGAATTTCTTAACCGTTAGAAAAAATCAAGGGATGGGTTCAAAAGCGACTGCTCTTAATTTTTCTTTTAGCTCAATAAGTTGCGTACAATAACTCCGTGGATGTCTAAAAGGTAGTAGTGACATGTCGGAGAGTTATTCCTTGATTTCGGCTCGAGAGCATTATTTGATGCAGCCCGTTGTGGATGCCTTTACAGATTATTTGGCGGAGTATATTGCCGGCCGCGTTTTTGACCCGCCTTACCTTACTCAAACCTATCGCCCAAAGGCTCAATACTGTTTTACGAGTCTGGAGGATGCATGGGAGCAGTATATTCAGGAAGCGCCAAACCGAGAATTTCAAAATCGGCTTATTCACTATGAAAAGCCGCTCAAAGAGGTCATTGATAAACGTAATGACTCGGCTTTTATTCAAATCGTGATTGACATGTTCGGTAAGGACAGTCTGGTTTTAAAAAGTTATCTTGAAGCATTACTGACATCAAAAAATCTATGTGAGTGCACGGCCTATGCGTGCAGTCAGTTAGCGGACGATTCTCCTGAATACACCGTATTCGGAAAAGATTTCGGTCCGCGCATGTCCTCATTTCATTCGCGCATTTATGCGACGCTTTTGCCTGACTTTATAACGTATGAGAGCCGTGTTTGCGCAGCCCTTTGCTATTTTATCCGTCAGTATTGCATCAGCCGCGACATAAAGCTTCCCAAAGAGCTTCAATTGGGCAGTCTTCAGGGATGGGGAAAAACAAAAAAGGACAAAGGCCGTGATGCTTCCTGGAATGGCAATGTGTTTCAAAGACTCGATACGATGAAAAAGCGTCCTATGCGTGAGAGGACCTTTGCCAACAGCAATGTGCTTGCCTCATGGGCGGTGGCCGAGGCAATCAGAAAGGCCAAAGCGAACAAAAAAGGGAGTGCCTGGCTGGAAGGTCCCTATCCCATCCGTAAGGTTGAGGCCGCGCTTTTCATGTTGGGGGCTGAGTTGCCGCCAATAGAGTAAGGTTTTGATTTTGTCTCAAATAAAAAAAGTGAAACCGGACGAGTTTTTGCTCGTCCGGTTTGTCTTGGAAGGTCTAATGAACTAGAACATTAGAAACTAGCGATTTGACCATCGGTGCGCTTTTCAGTACCGGCGCAGAGAATACCGGTCTTTTCATCGCGCAAAATCACTTGGCCGCGCCCCATGTGATAGGGGTCAGGTTGGACAACAATGTCGTGGCCCATGCGTTGTAACAAACGAACCAAGTGGTTGGGCATATCATGTTCCACTTCAACCTTCTTGCCGCCGATCCATTGCCAACGCGGAGCGTCCAAGGCTTGTTGCGGGTTCAGGTGGAAGTCAATCATATTCATGATCACTTGCAAGTGGGCTTGGGGTTGCATCCAGCCGCCCATGATGCCCATGGCTGAGATCGGTTGATCACCCTTGGAGATGAAGGCCGGAATAATCGTGTGATACGGACGCTTGCCGCCTTCGTAAGCATTCGGGTGCTTTTCATCGAAGCGGAAGTTTTGAGCGCGGTCGTTTAACGAAATACCCGTACCCGGAACCACGATACCGGAGCCGAAACCTCTGAAGTTACTTTGAATCATGCTCACCATGTTGCCTTCGGCGTCAGCCGTGGCAAAGTACACCGTGGAGCTGTAGCGGGGATCGCCCACTTCAGGCATCAAAGCGGAATCCGGTTTAATCAGTTTTTTGCGGTCATCAGCGTACTTTTGGCTCAAGAGCTGTTCAGAGGTCACGATCATGTGAGAGGGTTCTGCCACATATTCCATCGTATCCACGAAGGCAAGCTTCATGGCTTCGATTTGCTTGTGCAACGTATCGATCGTGTCGCGTTCGCCGAACGTGAAGCCTTTCAGGATGTTAAGAGCCATCAAAACCGTGATGCCGTGACTGTTGGGCGGAATTTCCCAAACATCATAGCCGCGGTAGTCGGTCTTTAAGGGTTCAACCCATTCGGGATGGTAGGCGGCCAAGTCTTCGGCCGATAAGAAGCCATTATGTTCCTTCATAAAGGCATCGATCTTTTGAGCCAAAGCGCCGCGGTAGAAAGATTCACCCTTGGTGCGGGCGATTTCGCGAAGCGTTTCGGCCATATCATGGCTCTTAAACACATCGCCCGGGCGCAACCATGTGTCGTTCGGCGCAAAGGTGTCAAACCAGCCCTTAAATTCCGGACGATCACGATACTTGCTGTAATTCTTATAGGCTTCTTCCCACAAGCGGCTGATGTTGGGAGAAACGGGGTAACCGTTTTCAGCATAATCAATAGCAGGTTGCATCACTTCTTCCAAGGGCAGACGGCCGAAACGCTCGTGCATGGCCATCCAACCGCCGACAGCGCCCGGGACATCGATCGGCTCGACCCCATAGGGCGGAATGCTTTCAAAGCCGCGTTCTTTCAGTTTGGCAATGGAGGCGGCTTTGGGCAAAGGACCTGAACCATTGATACCGTAGAGTTTGCCCTTGTACCAGATAAGGGCAAAGCAGTCTGCACCCAAACCGTTACCGGTGGGTTCTACAACAGGCTGAGCAGCGGCTACGGCCACGGCCGCGTCAATGGCATTACCGCCTTTGAGCAAAACCTTAAGGCCGGCTGCGGCGCCCGATGGGTTGCCCACGCAGGACATGCCGTTTTTAGCGTAGACCACGTGGCGCTTGGAGGCGTAAGGATAGTCTTGAGCGTCAAATTTAAACATGATACTTTCCTTTCTCTTGGTTCAGAATTCGTTACGCAGCAATAAAGGTTTCGAAGATGCCCGCAATGATGACGGAAACCGAGGTCACGGTTGTGAAACCGGCCACAAGGTACTTCGACATGATGGCATCCAAAACAACTTGTTTTTCTTCTTCGTTTTCAGCCGCAGCCGTTGCCACTTCGTTGGCAATCAGGTAGGTAGCCGGGAAGCCCAAAAGCTGAGCGGCGGCCACACCCAAGGCGACGTTTTTGTGACCTTGAACTTTCCAAAGCGGCAGGATACCGAAGCAGACATAAAGCAGAGCAAAGACAACGATAAAGACAATGACCGTGCTATAGCCCAAGACGATGAGATCGCCCAATTCAATCTTGGCCAAACTCGGGATGATGGAAGCGAACACGGCAACGTTAAAGATACCGCCCGACTTGGCTTGAGCAAGAATGTTTTTCGGCACAAGACCCGTCGTTGCCATGATGGCGCCCAAAATCAAGCACCAAATTGTGTAGCTTAAACCGGTGAATTGACCGATGCACCAAGCTACCCAAGAGAAGAAGGCCGTGATGCCCAAGCAGACAAACTGACCGTAGTACTTCTTGTGCTTATCAAAGAAAGTGAGCTTGGGTTCTTCGCCGGCTTTGGGTTGAGCCTTATTGGGGTTCACGCCGGTTTGACGGTACACGGCCAACACTTCGCGGGCTTCGCGCAAACCGAAGTAAGAGGCAAAGGGTGTGCCGAAGAATTTTTGCACAGCGTAGAGAATGGTACCCAAAGCGGCAGCCATTTCGAGGCCATTTTCCATGGCAGCAGAGGTCATGATCTGCGTGGCCACGATACCGCCATTGATAATCGGAATAGCAACGATGGTTTCGTTGTAGCCGATCAAGGGAACGAGCACAATCATGCCGATCCAAATGACAGCCATGGATAAGCAGGCGGTTGCCACCGTGCGCCATTCAGCCATCAATTCACGCATATTGATCGTGGTACCCATGCCAAAGACCACAAAGCCCACGGCCCATTTTCCGATCTGCGTTAAACCGGCCTGATTAATGACGTCATCCGGAATCCAGTCGGCCATAAAGAAGATTAAGAACAAAAGCAGACTCACGAACACAGAGGAGACTTTTGCCTTGGTGGCCACCCCTAAGAAGTCGCCGATGGCGAAAAACGCCAAGCAGACGAATATGTAAAAAAGCATGCCCTCAAACATGGGTATTTCCTTTCACGTTCAGTTAATTAATTTTTTGGGATACAAACCCATATTTTGCCCATCGTATAGAGGCGTAACACAATCGAAAATAGGGAGTTCACCTAGGCATAAGCGTATTGCTTTAAGGGTATCTACTAATCTTGAAAAAATTGTAAAGCGTGAAAAAAAAATAACCCACCGTCAGATGCGACGATGGGTTGGCGGAAAAATAGTTTAAATAAACCGTTTATTGATTAGTAGTTTCAGGCGGTTGGGGTGTTGCAACCGGAGCCTGAGAGGTCAGAGCAGGAGCGGCTTTTGCTTTAGGCTTTCTGGGCCTACGCGCTGTCGTTTTGGTCGGGCTTTTGGTTTTTTCAGCCGTGCGGTTGGTTTTTCTCGGCGCACGCGGTTTTCTCGGTTTTTTGACTTCTTTTGTTGCCGTTGTGTTATCTGCGACCGTAGCACTCACAGTGGCAGCAGGTTCTTTTTCTGTTTGAGCGGGTGATTCCTGTGAGACTTGTGTTTTAGTATCAGGCGCGCTCTTTGAAGTCTGTACTTTGCGAGTGCGGGTTGTGCGTTTTGTTTTCTTGGGCTTGCTGCTTTGAGTTGCAGTGGGTTTGGCTGCTTCTTGAGCCTCAGAGGCTACCGCCTCAGTTGTCTCTGCAGGACGAGAGATGGGGGCACTTTGACGCGTACGTGGTTTGCGTGTGCCGGATGCCCGTTGAGCTTTCGCGGCTTCGCGGCGTTTGTGCGCTTCTTTCTGAGCCGGCGTGCGATTGTCTGTTAAAAGCAATACTTGCTCTTCAACCGCTTCGGTACTGCGGGCAAAATAGATGATGACAGCCGCCGCAATGGCCACCAACAAAATCCAAGCCGAATCCGTCGGGATAAGAAAACCCAACATGAAAAATAAAAGCGCTCCCCACAGAGCCCATTGCCAGGGGATGCGCTTTTTATCACGGCGGCCCTTTTTGTCATGCCAGGCTTTTAGCCCAAAAATGTCATCAAACAGGGAAGACCATTGGGTGCCGCCGGCGGCTTTCTTTGTTTGGGATTTTTTCATTTTCAGTCCTTTTTTCAGGAAAATCCAACCTTTTCACTATATCACAGAGCAGTAAGAATGGATCGTGGGAAGAGTTTGTTAATGGAAATATCGCTACAATTCCGATCGTTTTTAAACGGTTTGATGTTGCCTTTGCCATGCTTTCATACGCTTTTGTGATTTTGCACCTTTCCATATTATTAGCCGGCTTCACCGGCGTGTTGGGCCGCTTGATTACACTCAATGAAGGCCTATTGGTGTGGTACCGTGTGATGTTTGCAAGCGGTTTCTTTCTGCTTTACCTGCTTGTCAAGCATGGGCAAATCCGCCTGCCTTTGAAAGATATCCTGCGTATTGCTTGGGTTGGGCTCTTGCTTTGCGTGCATTGGCTTCTTTTTTACGGCTCCATCAAATATTCCAATGTGTCCATCGGTGTTGTCTGCTTTGCTTCTCTCGGATTCTTTACTGCCATTATTGATCCCGTTTGGAGTAAGAGGGCTTTTTCTTTAAGAGAAATTGCTTTTAGTCTTCTCACGATTATCGGTATCGCGCTCATTTTCCATTTTGATACGCGCTATCAGGTTGGGATTGTTCTGGGGGTGCTCTCGGCTGTCGCCGCCGCGTTCCTGACGATCGAAAACCGCAGGGTGGGCTCCGACTATCCGCTCATGACGTTTCTTTTTTATGAAATCGCCGCCAGTTTCGTCATCATGAGTGCGCTTTTGCCGCTTTATTTGTCGTTTTTCCCGGTTGAGACGATAGTGCCTTCGACGTCCGATTTAATTTATCTTTTGATTTTGTCGTCGTTTTGTACGGTCGGTATGTTTTCGCTTCAGGTCGAGGCACTCAAACGACTTTCTGCCTTTACCGTCAACTTAAGCTACAACCTTGAACCCGTTTACAGCATTATTTTGGCCATGATTATCTTCAATGAAGCCAAGGATCTTAACTTTGCTTTCTACATTGGTTTGGCTTTGATCTGCGTCTCGGTTTTGCTTCAAAGTTATTTTCATTGGAAGACCTATCAAAAGGTTCAAAAGGCAGTCGCCAACCGCGCCCGTTAAACTAAAACGCCTGTCTAGGAATTTCCCAGACAGGCGTTTGTCACTTCAGGCTAATTACAAATTAGCGAGCGCGTTTTTTCAAAAAGCCCTTCGTGACACCGTCAACACCGCTCATGGCGCAAGCCATTAAGAACGCGAGTTGCGGGCCTTGATAGGCATCCACGTGTTCATAGACTTCATCGAGCGTATGCATCTTCCAGTTGCGGCCGCCTGCGCCCATCGCTAAGCTCGGAATGCCCATGCTCAAAGATACGTTGTGGTCGCCCGAAGTGGAGGCATACATGTGAAGGGGAAGACCCAAGGCGAGAAGACCCGCTCGGATAGCTTGGCAAACAGGACTTTCATAGGGTTGCTGGCCAGCGGGACGGTTGCCGATCGGGGTAACCGTAACTTTCACCTTATTGGCTTCGTCAGTGATGCCCCAGTGAGCGTTTTCTTCTTCACAGGCTTTTTCAAAGCAGGGAAGAATCTTGTCGCGCAAAGCTAAAAGCGAGGCGTTTTCCGTGCTGCGCATGTCAATATCCATTGAAGCGTGCGCGGCGATGGAATTGACCGTTGTGCCGCCTTTGACAACACCCACGGTGTAAGTGGTCTTGGGGTCTTTGGGCACTTCTAAATCACAAAGAACCTTGCCGGTACGCATCAAGGCGTGGATGGCGGAGGGCTGTCCGAAGCCCAAATAGCTGTGTCCGCCGGGGCCGTCAAAGCTCACGCGATAGCGCAAACTTCCCGTTGCGCCCACAATGGCTTCGCTCGGATCACACCAGTCAAGCGACATAAAGGCGTCCACATCCACGTTGGGATCACGGAAAAGATGCTTCACACCGCGCAAGTCACCTTCGCCTTCTTCACCGACCGTGGCGACAAAAATAATGTCGCCCAAGGTTTGGATGTTGAGCTCTTGGAACATGCGGATGACTTGCAAAAGACCGGCTAAGCCACGGGAGTCGTCACCAATGGAAGGCGCGTAAAAGCGGTTTCCTTCTTGGCGAACCTTGAAATTAGTGTCCTTGGCAAACACCGTATCCAAGTGAGCTGAAATGATGAGTTTGGTACGGGGTTCGGGACCCACACCCGGACGACGGCCGATCACATTGCCCACTTCGTCCATGTGTACATCTAAAAGACCGAGTTTGGTAAAACGTTCAACAAAATCTTTTCCGCGGATTTCTTCACCGAAGGGAGAGGAGGGGGTTTCGGTGATGGCAATTTGTTCTTGTAAGCAAAGATCGTCCTGATCCACAGCCAATTGAAGAGCCTTTTTGATTAGATCAGCGGCCATCAATGTATCCATTACCGTTTTGGTTTCAGGAAGAAGGGGCGGCAAGCCCGGTTCCAGATTTTTCTTTTCTGTGCTCATGGGAGTTTCCTTTAAGCAGTTAGTCAACCTACTCATTTTAACTCAGTCGGCTTTTTGAAATAGCGGAAAATGATCGGGATGCATTCGTATCACAGATAAAACTAATACCAACTTGATATTGTTTTGGACAAAATGTTCTTTTTGAGCTCTAAAATTTTGTGCTAGATTCTTCAGAGAAATTTCATTGTAGGTGTCTTTATGCTGAACTTTAATTACTGCAATCCCACCCGTATTCTTTTCGGTCGTGATGAACATAAGAAATTGGGTGAGGCACTCAAAAAAGAAAATATCGGCAAGGTGCTGATTGTCTACGGTGGCGGCAGCGCTTTGAAAAACGGAACTGTTTCCGCTGTCCAGACCTCTTTGGAAGAAGTCGGCATTGAGTATTTCACAATCGGTGGCGTGCGTGCCAATCCCACGTTGGATTTTGCGGCCAAGGTTAAAAAGATTGCGGTGGACTCTCAAGTGGATGCCCTTTTGGCGATCGGCGGCGGAAGCGTTATTGATACCTGCAAAGTGGCGGCGGCCTGGACAAAATACGATGGCGATGCCTGGGACTTTTTCACCAAAGGCGTGGCTATCACTGATGCTATCCCCGTGGCCTGTGTACTGACTATTCCTGCCGCCGGCAGTGAGCAGTCAATCCGCATGGTGATTAACCACAATGGGCTCAAGCTTGGAACCGCGAGCGAAAAAATTCGTCCGTTGATCTCAGTGGTTAATCCGGAACTTTTCTTTACGTTGCCTGAGAACCAGATTGCGGCCGGTGTCGTTGACATGATTAGCCACATCTTTGAGCGCTATTTCACCAATACGGAGCATGTTGAGTTTGTGAGCGGTCAGGCTGAAGCTGCCATTCGCACGGCCATGGAAATGGGACCGAAGTTGCTTGAAAACCACAATGACTACGACGCTTGGTGTCAGGTCGCCATGGTGGGCAGCTGGGCTCATAACGGCTACTACGGTTTGGGTCAGGTTGAAGATTGGGCTTGTCACGCGATGGAACACGAACTGTCGGCTTTTGATCCCACTATTACCCATGGAGCAGGACTTGCGGTGATTACACCTGCCTGGCTTCGTTATGTGGCAGAGGTGAATCCCGCCCGTATGCAACGTTTTGCAAAGAAAGTGATGGGCGTTGAGACGCTTGAAGAGGGGATTGCCAAACTGCAGGCCTTCTATGCGGCGATGAAGATGCCTACAAAACTCTCTGACTTCGGGTTAACTCAAGAGGCGCTTGAAGCATGTGCAAAGAGTGCTTGTGCCCGAACGGGTACGATCGGGCAATTTAAAAAATTGACCTCTGAAGACGTTTTGGCTATATACAAAAGTGTGTTTTAAGCAAAACTGCTCATTGCAGTGCTTTACAAAGCGCTTTTGCGAGGGCTAAAATAACCCCGTCAGTTTAATAGGAATTTTCAAGTGATTCTGAGTCGCAATACTCTCCGAACTACAACAACTCGTTAACAATTTGCTAACGAGCCCGCTTGTGTTGCTTGAAAATCATTCAAAATTAAAAGTGTGGCTTTTCGGTAAGCCACACTTTTTTTATAGATTTATACCGAAGAATAAGGAATGGAAAAATGCTATTCGTAACGCTTCCAGACGGTTCCAAACGAGAATTTGAATCGGCTGTGTCGGTCGCCGATGTAGCCAAGAGCATCAGCACGAGCCTTGGCAAAGCCGCAATTGCCGCACGTCTTGATGATAAGTTGGTGGATACCTCCACCGTCATTGACCACGACGCCACATTGGCCATCATCACAGAAAAGGATCCTGAAGCGCTCGAAATCGTTCGTCACTCTACCGCTCACTTGATGGCTCAGGCTGTCAAAGAGCTCTATCCCGATGCTCAGGTGACGATTGGACCGGCTATCGAAAACGGTTTTTACTATGACTTTTCCTACAAGCGTCCGTTTACGCCCGAAGATTTGACGGCCATCGAAAAGCGCATGGATGAGTTGGCCGCTAAAAATATCCCGATCGTTCGCAAGGAAATGAAGCGTGAAGACGCGATCAAATTCTTCCTCGGACTCGGTGAAAAATATAAGGCTGAGCTCATTGAAGCGATTCCGGAAGGTGAAACGATTTCGCTTTATGAACAAGGTGACTTCGTTGACCTTTGCCGCGGCCCTCACGTGCCGAGCACGGGTAAATTGAAGGTGCACAAGCTCATGAAAGTGGCCGGTGCCTACTGGAGGGGTGACTCCAAAAACGAAATGCTGCAACGCATTTACGGCACCGCTTGGCTGAAAAAAGATGACCTCAAAGCCTACCTCACGATGCTTGAAGAAGCGGAAAAACGTGACCACCGTCGCTTGGGCAAGGAATTGGATCTTTTCCACTTGCAGGAAGAAGCGCCGGGCATGATTTTCTGGCATGCCAAGGGCTGGGCTTTGTGGCAGCAAGTTGAAAAGTACATGCGTACGATTTATCAAGATAACGGCTACGACGAAGTTAAAGCGCCTCAAGTGCTTGACCGCTCGCTTTGGGAACGTTCCGGCCACTGGGCCAAGTATCGTGAAAATATGTTCACGACGGAGTCTGAAAACCGTTACTACGCCTTAAAGCCCATGAACTGCCCGGGTCACATTCAGATTTTCAACTCCGCTTTGCGCAGCTATCGCGATTTGCCGATGCGTATCGGTGAATTCGGTCAATGCCACCGCAATGAACCGTCGGGCTCTTTGCATGGTTTGATGCGCGTCAGAGGCTTCACGCAGGATGACGGCCATATTTTCTGTACCGAAGATCAGATTTTGGCCGAATGTGAAGCTTATTCCAAGTTGGTTAAAGAGGTGTATCACACCTTCGGTTTTGACAACATTGCCTACAAAGTGGCCACGCGTCCTGCGATGCGTATCGGTGAAGACGCCGCTTGGGACAAAGCTGAAGCCGCTTTGATGCAAAGCTTGGATGCGCTCGGTCTGAAGTATGACATTTTGCCCGGTGAAGGCGCTTTCTACGGTCCGAAGATTGAGTACCACTTAAAGGATTGCTTGGGTCGCTCTTGGCAGTGCGGCACGATTCAGGTCGACTTCCAAATGCCGGGTCGCTTGGGTGCTGAATACGTGGCCGAAGACAATACAAGAAAGACGCCTGTAATGTTGCACCGTGCCATCATTGGTTCTCTTGAACGTTGGATCGGTATGTTGATTGAACACTACGCGGGTGCTATGCCGGTATGGTTGGCCCCGGTTCAAGTGGCTATTGCCAACATCACTGAACATCAGGCCGATTACGTTGATGAAATCGCCGCCAAGATGAAGGCAGCCGGTCTTCGTGTTCAAAAAGACGTTCGCAATGAAAAGATCAACTACAAGATTCGCGAATTGAGCTTGCAGAAGATTCCTTACATTGTTGTTGTCGGTGAAAAGGAACGTGAAGCCGGAACGGTTGCCGTCCGCGCTCGCGGAGGCAAGGACTTGGGTGTCATGAAACTTGAAGATTTCATCGCTCGTGTGGTTGATGAAAACGCCCAAAAAGTCAATAACTGATTGAAGTGATTTTTTCAGTTTGACCAAACACCCGGCTCGTGAAGCATTCGCGGTCGGGTGTTTTGGTGTCGTGAAGTGAAAAAATTGCTTTTTTGTGTTGTTTTTTAAGTTTTTGCTCACCAAAAATCAAACAAAAAGTGGTAAAGTGAGCGCTTCGCGCTGTCTTGCGCGACAATGTAGAGTTTTTAGGAGAACGATCATAGCTCAAGAACGTACGCACCGAATCAATCGTGAGATTCGCGTGCCTGAAATTCGCTTGACGGGTGTCGATGGCACCCAAATCGGTATTGTGCGCACTTCCGAAGCTTTGGCCATGGCCGAAGAAGCGGGGGTGGATTTGGTGGAAGTGGCCGCTAAGGCTAATCCTCCTGTTTGCCGCTTGATGGACTACGGCAAGTTCCGTTATCAAGAACAAAAGCGCCAACAGGAAATGAAGGCCAAGCAAAAGGTCATTCAGGTCAAGGAAGTGAAGTTCCGTCCGGCCACCGATGAAAATGACTATCAAACGAAGCTTCGCGCGCTCATCCGCTTCTTGGGTGACGGCAACAAGGCAAAAGTGACGCTTCGTTACCGCGGTCGTGAAATGGCCCATCAGGATTTAGGCCAAGATGTGCTCACACGCATTCGCGAAGATCTGGCAGAAATTGCTCAAGTAGAACAATTCCCGAAACTTGAAGGCCGCCAGATGATTATGGTACTTGCGCCTAAACGCAAAAAGTAATATCATTCACAGTTTCGTAGCCGAGTCATTCTTTTTAGAATCCCTCGCGGACTTTTTTTTGTGCCGCGATAAGGCAAAATGGGACTCGGCCTATAACAAGTGAGATCCGGTTGACAAGTCTTTCGCAAGGTGTGAAAGCACCGGTGATCATCTAATAACAAAAGGAAATCGGTCAAATGCCGAAGATGAAAACGAAGAAGGCTGCCTCTAAGCGCTTTAAAGTGCGCTCCGGCGGCTCCATTAAGCGTGCTCACGCTACCAAGCGTCACATTCTTTCCCATCGTACGACGAAGAACAAGCGTCATTTGCGCGGAATGGTCACCATTCACGACTCTGACAGCAAGTCCATCCATCGTATGTTGCCCTACGCCTAATTAGGAGGAGAGAAAGATGCCCAGAGTAAAACGTGGTGTAACCGCTCGTGCACGTCATAAGAAGATTATGAAACTCTCCAAGGGTTTCATTCTTCGTCGCAATAATGTTTTCCGCGTTGCCAAGCAAGCGGTGATGAAGGCCGGTCAGTACGCTTACCGTGACCGTCGTAATAAGAAGCGCGTTTTCCGTCGCTTGTGGATCGCTCGTATCAATGCTGGCGCTCGCGCCAACGGCATGACCTACAGCGTTTTCATGAACGGCTTGAAGAAGGCTAACATCGCTTTGGACCGTAAGGTTCTTTCTGATATGGCTATCTTCGACAAGGCCGGCTTTGCCAGCCTCGTGGAAAAGGTGAAGAGCCTGTAATTCGTTCTGAACGAGTTTTATAAAAGGAAGAGCCGCAAGCCATTGAGCAAGCGGTTCTTTTTTTATTCGCCGCACCTTTTGCACACCTTTTTCCCCAAGAATTCCCAAAGTTGTCCACAATGTTGTTCACAAAAATTGTGGAAAAACACACCGAATGTTCTCACTTTTCTAGACGAAGCCTTTGCGATGGCTTAAAATCAACAAATTCTCTTAATCGTTTCTAATAAGACAAAATGAAAGAAATTCGCACGCGTATCGCACCGTCTCCGACCGGAATGATGCACTTGGGCACCGCCCGCACGGCTATTTACTGCTGGGCCTATGCACGCCACTTTGTAGGCGGCAAGTTCCTCCTTCGTATCGAAGATACGGACCAGGAACGCTCCACGCAAGAAGCCGTTGACGTGATCATCAATGGCATGAAGTGGTTGGAACTCGATTACGACGAAGGTCCTATCTACCAAATGGATCGTTTGAACCGCTATAAAGAAGTGGTCGATATGATGCTCGAAAAGGGTTTGGCTTATAAGTGCTACGCCACCAAGGAAGAGTTGGAAGCCTTGCGCGAAGAACAGATGGCCAAGAAGATTAAGCCCCGTTACGACGGTCGCTGGCGTCCTGAAAATTGTGTCGGCCGTCCGATTCCGGAAGGCATCACGCCTGTGATCCGCTTCCGCAATCCCGATACCGGCACGGTTACCTGGAATGACATGGTCTATGGTCCGATTTCTTTTGAAAATACCGAATTGGACGATTTGGTGATCATGCGCGGTGATGGTATCCCGACTTATAACTTCGCTGTTGTGGTCGACGATATCGATATGAAGGTTAGCCACGTTGTCCGCGGTGCTGACCACATCAATAACACCCCCCGACAGATCAATCTTTATAAGGCGTTGGGTGCGGAGGTGCCGGAATTTGCCCACCTGCCGCTTATCAATGGTCCGGATAATCGTAAGTTGAGTAAGCGCAACGGCGATGCGAGCGTAATGGATTACGAAAAGAAAGGCTATTTGCCTGAAGCGCTCGTTAACTACCTTGCACGTTTGGGTTGGGGCCACGGCAATGATGAAAAATTCACGAAGGCTCAATTGGCCGAGTGGTTTGATTTGCGTCATTGCTCCAAGTCTCCCGCTTGCTTGGATCCAAAGAAGCTCAATCACTTGAATCACCTCTATATCGCAGAGGCTGACAACGATCGTCTTGCCCGTTTGGTGCGTCCGCGTATCGAAGCTCGAGGCGGCGTGATTGACGGTCATGCCGATTTGGCCCGTGTGATGGAAATCACTAAGCAGCGTCCCGAAACGCTCGAAGCGCTTGCCGACAACTGCATGATTTTCTACCGCCCGTTGCAGCGCGATGAAGCGCTTGTGCGTGAGGTGCTTGCCAATGAACAAAGCTTGGCAGCTGTGAAGCTTTTCCTTGAACGCGCCCGCGGTGTTGAGAATTGGACCGCAGAAAACATCTACGGTGTTTTAAAGAGCATCATGGATGAAATGGGTATCAAGATGCCTGTGGTGGCAGTGCCTATTCGTGTGCTGGTCTTTGGTGAAAAGATTTCGCCTGTCTTTGATAAGACACTTGAATTGTTTGGTAAAGACACCGTCATTGCCAATATCGAAAGCGGCTTGAAGATGCTTTGATCGAGTATTGGTATTGCTCAAAGTCCCGTGCGCTTTTTTCAAGTTGCACGGGATTTTTTATTTCTTCAAAAAACGTCTTCCGTTCTCATCAGGTTGACTGATGAGACCTTCTTCCTGCATCGCTTCAAGCAACGCTTTAGCCCGAGACTCATCGATACGAAGTCGATTTTGCATTGCGACAATGGTGCGTTTTTCATCCAAAACGAGGAGCGCTTTGGCGGCTCCCAAAAGTGCATCACCATTGTCTTTGAGGTTAAATCCTGCTGCTTCGAATGTCTCTCGGACACTGGCACTCAGACTTCTGATGTAGTCGTCTGTGGTGTTTTTAGAGGGAGTCGGAAGAATCAGCATTTGCGCATGTTCAAATTTTTGCTCAAGCGCTTTTAGCCTCATGGTTGTGATTCTTCGTGGAGCGCCTTTTGCTTTACCGATCACTGCAGAAATCTTTTGAGATAAACCCTCTGTTGCCATTGCCTCGTAGAGATAGGCACTCAAAACAAGAATCACTTTCGGGCGGCACTTTTCGATGGCTTCGACGATGCGGTCGGCATGTTGGGCATAGTAGCGAACGGTCTGCGGGCCATGCAGATCGGCCGGAACCGTATCGCACCAGACAACTTCCGTTGTATGGGCTTCAAGCCAGGTCGGATTATGTGTGCTACCCGAAAGGGGAATGCCCCAAAGGGTAAACCACTTCACTAAAGCATCACGGATTTTTCCCTGCTTGGCTCGAGGATCAAAGTAGTGCGATGGCAGTGGCCCCACAGCTCCTTGATCAGCAAGCGTGATAATGAGTAGTCCGCCTTCGGTGAGATGATCCATCGTTACAGTCCTTTAGCGGCAGTACGCTTTGATTGGTTATCGCGAGCCTGGGCCATGAATAACTTCAAGCGGTTGCTGAAATTGGCGTGCGAAGTTCCCGCTTCAAAATCAATGGCGCACAAATTGGCGTTCGGATAAAGCTGCCTGAGAACTCGCATCACGCCTTTACCCGTAATGTGATTGGGCAGGCAAGCAAAAGGCTGCAGACAGAGTACGTTGGGAGCGCCTGTTTCCAAAAATTCCACCATTTCAGCGGTAAGAAGCCAACCTTCGCCGGCTTGTTGGGCCGGAGACATGAGGCTGTTAAGACGCGCCAGATGTTCTTTAAGTGTCGGCATCCCGTTGAAACCTGCTTGGCTTAAAGCTTGGTTGGCAATACTTCTGAGAGATTCAAAGTACCGCACAAATAGGCCAGAGGTGAAAGCCCGCATCTTGGGCCCCTTTAGCGCCTTAGCCTGGAAAATCGGATCGTAGAGACAATACAAAAGAAAGCTCGAAATATCGCCTAAACGCGGCTCAGCGCCTTCAGCAAAGAGTTCTTCCAAAATGTTGAGATTTGCCTGCGGGTGATACTTCAAAAGGATTTCGCCCACAATGCCGACCTGAGGTTTGGGCGTGTCAGTGCATTCAATAGCGGCAAATTCTTTGGCCATTTGTGAGGCATTGACTCGAAGCGCACTCTTACCTTTATCAATATCGCGGCAGGCAATCGCTTGCCATTTTTCTAAGAGCTTCTGAGCGCTGCCCGGTATTGTCTCGTAAGAGCGAGTTTTTAGATAAAGCTTTTGCAACAAATCACCATAAAGCACCCCCAAGGCTATTCGGTTAATGCCCTTGAGTCCCAGCGGAAGGTGTTCCGTTCCGCTCACCTTCTGTGTTGAGATGGTGATAACGGGAAGCTCTTGCATGTCAAGGTCTTTGAGTGCCCATTTCAAGAGGGTGGCGTAGTTCGTGGCCCGACACGGGCCGCATGTCTGCGCCAGCAAAAGCGCGCTCGTTTGCTGATCGAAGTCTTTTGATAAAACAGCGTCGAGCAACTGCCCGATGACAACAATGGCCGGATAACAGGCATCGTTATTAACGTAGCGCAACCCCAACTGGATCGCCTCGGGACGCACCTGAGGCAAGAGTTTGACATTAAAGCCTAAACTTTTCAGAGCGCTTTCAAGAATCGGGAAGTGGATCGGCGCCATTTGGGGCACGTAAATTGTCTTGACTGCCTTAAGATCCAAATTTTTCCTTTCCTTCGAACGGCCGTGCCAGACAATAGGTGACTCTTGAATGCCGGCGTGCAAATCCCGTCTGTCTTTGACAGCGGCAAAAAGCGAGCGCAAGCGGATCCGAGCCGCTCCCAGCGTATCGCCTTCGTCGATTTTGAGCATTGTATAAAGTTTGCCGGCGGGCTCCAGAATACGACGAACCTGCTCGGAGGTAATGGCATCGAGTCCGCAACCGAAACTGACCAAATGAACAAGTTCCGCCCACGGTTTATCACGTGTGAGCTCGGCTGCACGGTATAGGCGGCTATGGAATGTCCACTGGTCGATGACATCCAGTGAAGTCGTGTCGGGGGCCAAGTGCGCGATTGAATCCTCCGTGACAATCTCAGCGCCCATGGAGGCGATCAGTGTGCAAATGCCGTGGTTGACGAAGGGATCCATATGATAGGGGTGCGAGGCAATCACCACCAGGGGCGCTTTGGAGACTTCGTGCTCACGCCAACACTTTTCCCCCATCTGTCTGACTTGGCGCTGATAGGTTTGCTGCGCGGCTTCCGCACTCTGAACGGCCTCGCGAATTTGCGCGATCGGAATTTCCGGAAAGGCTTCACTGATGGCCCGTTGAACGGTTTTAGCCTCATTGAGATCAACAAAAGGCGTCAGAAGCTTCGCTTCAGGGTGCGTGCACTCAAAATTGAGTTTCAAAGCTTCAGGATAGCCTCCTACCACCGGACAGGCAAAGCGTCCCGGCACATTCGCAAAGTTCGTGCGTTCTTTCGGAATGCAGGGCAACCAAATACGCTTGAGGCCTTTTTTGGCCAGCCAAGTGACATGCCCGTGAGCAAGTTTTGCCGGCAGACAAAGGCTTTGAGAGGGAATACTTTCAATACCGAGCCCTGCGATGTAGTGATCCGAATAGGGGGAGAGCTCCACATGAAATCCGAGTTTCGTAAAAAGCTCAAACCAGTAGGGATAATGCTCATAGATATTGAGCACTCGCGCAATGCCGATTGTGCCTCGAGGGGCTTCGTTTTCGGGCAAGGGTTCTCGGTTAAAAAGAAGACTGCACTTTTTGTCAATGAAGTGCTCAGAGTTTTTACCTTCAATGCCTTTGAGAGCAAAATCACAACGGTTGCCGCTTACGTGTTTTTGCCCGCTCGCAAAACGATGCAAAGTTAACAGACAGTGGTTGTTGCAGCTCTTGCAGCGAAATTCAGTTGTTTTGACGCCGGAAAGATCGAGCGCCTTCGGGCTTAAATCCAAAAGGGGAGTATCCGCCTTTGTTCTTTCGCGGGCAATTAACGCGGCGCCATACGCGCCCATTAAACCGGCTATATCCGGTCGGATTACCTGTCGGCCGATGTAAAGCTCAAAGGCTCGCAGGATGGCGTCATTTAAGAACGTGCCGCCTTGCACCAAGACATGCTCGCCTAACTGTTTGGTATCGGCAATACGAAGCACTTTGTGTAAAGCATTTAAAACAATTGAGTGGCACAGCCCCGCGGCAATGTCGGCAACGGTTGCTCCCGAGCTTTGTGCTTGTTTTACCTTTGAATTCATGAACACAGTGCAGCGGGTGCCTAAATCACAGGGATTTTGCGCATGAAGCGCACTGTCAACAAATTCGTGAAGAGTAAGCCCTAATTGCTTAGCGTATGTTTCAATGAAAGAGCCGCACCCCGAAGAGCAAGCTTCATTTAATTTAACGTCGGCGATTGCGCCTCCCGTTACTTTCAGGCATTTCATGTCCTGGCCGCCGATGTCGATCACGTAGCTTGTTTGGGAATCAAAGGCGACTGCGGCGCGTTGGTGTGCCAGGGTTTCGACCTCATTGAATTGGCTGCCTAAGGCCGCCTGAGCAAGACTTGCGCCGTAACCTGTTGTGCAAATGGCGCGCACTCGGGCTTTATTCGGTAAAGCTGAGGTAAGTGCTAAAACTTGCGGAATCAGTTTAAGTAGGGGGTCACCCTCATTGTGGTTGTACCAGTCATAAAGGATGGCACCGTCTTGATCAATTAATGCGAGTTTGACCGTCGTACTGCCCAGGTCAATCCCTAAAAATAGGTCGCCAGAGGCATCTTGCAATTGCCCTCGTTTAACGCAATGCGCGGCGTGTCGTTTTTTGAAGTTATCAAGCTCTTCTTGATTCTTGAAGAAAGGAGCCAGATGAACAGATTCACCCGCGATAGTGTCAATTGGAGCGAGTTTTTCCAAAAATTCTTCAAGCGTTGTCTCTTCATCTTTGGTGTTTTCAAACGCATCAACGGCGGCCCCATAAGCAACAGCGTATTGAGAATTATCGAAATGCTCGAAGGTTGTTTTATCGGCTTTAAGTTTTCGCTCAAAGGCACTTGCCAGTTGCGGCAAAAAATGTAAAGGTCCGCCTAAAAAAGCCACCCGTCCTTCAATGGGTCGACCGCATGCCAAGCCGCTGATGGCCTGATCTGCGACGGCTTCAAAGATGCTTCGGGCGATTTCTGAGCGAGGAACGCCGCTATTTAAAAGAGCAACGACGTCTGTCTTCGCAAAAACACCGCAGCGCGAAGCAATCGGGTGGGACCGTTTGGCGTCTTCTGCCAGTTCATTGAGCCCGATGGGGTCAGTGTCCAAAAGCGAAGCCATCTGATCAATAAAGGCTCCGGTGCCGCCCGCGCAGGCTTCGTTCATGCGAAGTTCAACACCTTGTGTGAGGTAAATGATTTTGGCGTCTTCGCCGCCCAGTTCCACGGCAACATCCAAAAGGGGATCATTTTCATGCAGGTACGTCCCGGCCGCCACCACTTCCTGCACAAATCCGGTGCCCGTTGCACCGGCTAGGATCAAAGCGCCCGAGCCTGATAGCCGGACAAAGGCTTTTTGGCAATCATAGTGCGCAATCAAATCCGATAAAAGCCATTTGAGTGTTTGAACCACCGCACTTTTATGGCGTTCGTAACGGGCGGCGACGATTTTTTTATTGCCGTCAATGAGCGCGTATTTAATGGTTGTCGAACCAATGTCAATGCCTAAAGACAAACAGGCGTTTTGAGACTGCATATACCGAAACTGAAATAATTATCAATAAAAAAGGCCCTATCGACATCACCAAATGGCCGAATGGACTGGGTCTTACACATTCTTAAATTTTAACGGAGATGCTGCTGCTTGGATTGCCTAGTTTTTGGGCAAATTTGTTATTGGTTGGCAGGAATTGAAATGACGAAATTGGAACTTAGTCTTTCTGAAACAAAATCCGGGAAAACAAAAGATGCTTTCCCGGATCGTTAACGCTTAGGCTTAGCCTTAGCCTTCAATCACTTCGGCCTTTTCAATAATCACATTTTCTTTGGGAACATCATCATAGAAGCCCCAGCGGCCCGTCTTTACTGCGGCGATTTGATCGACCACGTTTTCACCGGCAACGACTTTGCCAAATACGGCATAGCCCCAGCCTTGCGGAGTGGGAGCCGTGTGATTGAGAAAGTCATTGTCTACGACATTGATGAAAAATTGAGCCGTAGCAGAGTGCGGATCACTCGTACGAGCCATGGCGATGGTGTACTTGTCGTTACGAAGACCGTTATCGGCTTCATTTTCGATCGGTTCGCGGGTTTGTTTTTGCTTCATCCCGGGCTCAAAGCCGCCGCCTTGAATCATGAAACCGGGAATAACACGGTGAAAGATCGTGTTGTTGTAGAAGCCATCGCGGACGTATTGTTCGAAATTTTTGCTCGTTGCCGGAGCATGTTCGTAATCGAGTTCGATATCAATGACGCCGTAGTTGGTAGTTAAACGAATCATTTCTACTTTCCTTTAATAACAGACATATTCTTAATGACCACATCGCGGATGGGCACGTCATCGTAGTAGCCTACGGAATGCGTTTTGACTCGGGCAATAGCATCAACCGTGGACATGCCGGAGACTACTTTGCCAAAAACCGCGTAGCCGTTACCGTCCTGAGCCTGATTGGCATCAAGGAAGCGGTTATCCCTTACATTGATAAAAAATTGGCTTGTGGCTGAATTCGGATCATTGGTGCGGGCCATGGCAATGGTACCTCGCACATTGGATAGACCGTTTCGCGATTCTAAAGCAATTGGGGCCCGAGTGTCCTTTTCTTCCATACCCATCACGAAACCACCGCCTTGGATCATGAAATTCGGAATCACGCGATGAAAGAGCGTGTTTTTATAAAAGCCGCTCCTGACATAGGCTAAAAAGTTTTCAACTGTCTTCGGGGCAGCCTTGGCGTTGAGCTCAATCACGAAAGCCCCCATGTTCGTATCCACTTTGACTTGAGTGGCTTGCGCAGCAAAAGCGGCAGGCGCGATGGCTACCATGGCTAGGGCAACAACGGCTGCGCGGCGAGTAAAAGAAGTCATATGAAATTCCTCAAGAGTTTTGATCCAAGTGTTTTTTAAACGCTTTGAGCTTTCTGGCTAGCACTTTGTCATCGGGGGCCAGAGAAGCGGCTTTTTCGTAGTATTGCAGAGCCTGAGCTGTGTCAGGATTTTTACCCTGCAGGGCCAGGTCGCCTAAATTTTCATAACCCATTGAAAAATTGGGATTGACGGTGACAGCCTGTAAAAGAAGTTCACGGGCTTTCACTAAGTTGCCCTCTGAAGCGTAGATTGCGGCCAGATTGTTATAGGGTTCAACAATCTCCGGATAGGACCGGATGAGTTCGTTAAAGTAGCGTTTGGCGGTTGGATTATCACCCATGCGGCTGTAAATGACCGCGCGCTTAAACTTCAATTGAACATTTTGGGGATTGTGTTTAAGCGCTTGGGCAATGTGCTTGAGCGCGTCACGCCACTGATTTTCAACAATAAGCCGGTCAATAAGTTCAATGCGTTCATTTTCTGTGCGGGGCTCGTCATACTCAAAAGCGGCCACTGCCGGCAGTGAAGCCGTGGCACTAAGCAAAATGGCGGCCATTGTATAGGGCAGCAGTTTCTTAAGTGTGAACATTTCAAGGCATCGATAGTAAAGTCACTTGCATTATATCGGCGAAGCGTTCTTTTCTTCTTAAACAAATGCAACGAAGCGTTTCGAAGCAAACATAATCAGGAGAGACCGTAAAGGTGAAAAGATGGCTCGCTCGTTCGCCGCTTCCTATATACTGTCATGAATCGATAACTTGATTTTGAAAAATAAAAAATTCCCATGGCTCTTGAACTTTATTCCACGTTATCTCGCCGCAAACAGGCTTTTGAACCGATCACTGCGGGGGAAGTAAAAATGTACGTCTGCGGCGTCACGGTATACGACTACACGCATATCGGTCATGGCCGCACCTTCATCTCCTTTGACATCATTCGCCGTTGGCTTGAAGCAATCGGTTATAAAGTGACATTTGTACGCAATATCACGGACGTCGATGACAAGATCATTCGCCGTGCTGCTGAACGTCACGTGAGCTGTGAAGCATTGACCGATGAGTTCGCACAAGCCATGCAGGAAGACATGATCGCTCTCGGCTGCTTGCCGCCTACCGTTGAGCCTCGCGCCACGCACTTCATCCCGCAAATGCTCAACATCATCGAAAAGTTGCAGCAAAAGGGACTGGCCTATCAAACAAAAAGCGGTGACATGGCCTATGCCGTTCGTCAATTTAAAGATTACGGCAAACTCTCCGGCAAATCGATTGATGATTTGATCAGCGGCGAGCGTGTGGCAACTGACGATACCAAGCGTGATCCGCTTGATTTTGTATTGTGGAAGAGCGCCAAGCCTGGTGAACCGCAATGGGATAGCCCCTGGGGTAAGGGTCGTCCGGGTTGGCACATTGAGTGCTCGGCGATGAGCTGCCACTATTTGGGCGAAACATTTGATATTCATGGCGGCGGTCCGGACTTGATTTTCCCGCACCACGAAAACGAAATCGCTCAAAGTGAAGGGGCAAACGGAAAGCGCTTTGCCAACTACTGGATGCACACGGGTCCTTTGCGTGTAATGAATAAAGAAGGCAAAGAAGAAAAGATGAGCAAGTCGCTCGGAAACTTCTGGACCGTGCGCGATGCCATCGCTGAAACCGATGATAAGTTCGGTGTCGGTAACGGCGCTCAGGTGCTTCGTTTCTTCTTAATGCGCACTCATTACAGAAGTCCGATTCTGTTTGGACCGGACTTAATTGTCGATGCGTACCAAAGCTTAAAGCGTCTTTATACGGCCTTAAAGGATGTTCCCGCTGACGATTTGCCGCTTGATTGGAACGAAGAATGCGCTAAGCGTTTTGCCGAGGCGATGAATGATGACTTCAATGTTCCGGTGGCGGTTGCTCAACTTTTCGAATTGGCCAATCGTGCGCAGGCTCAAAAGAGCGCTGCGATGAGTCGTCAGTTAAAGAAGCTCGGCGCCATTCTCAATATCCTGCAAGCGGATCCCGAAGTGTTCCTCAAGGGGTCTACGGCCGGTCTTGATGAAGCCGCCATTGAAGAAGCCATCGCTGCTCGCGCGGCCGCTAAAAAGGCCAAGGATTATGCGAAGGCCGATGAAATTCGCAAACATTTGGCTGAACAGGGTGTGATGCTTACGGATACACCGCAAGGGACGACTTGGCAACGTGTATTGGTTGAAAAATCACATTAACTAAATGACGGCTCATTTGTCCACAGAAAGCGCCTTTCCTGACTACTGGGAGGAGGCGCTTTTCTATCTTTCTGAGCGAGATCCGGTGATGAAGCGCCTTATTGAGCGTTACCGTCATATTGAATTTACCGCTCACGAAAGCGTCATCGCCTCAATTCTACGAGCCATTGTTGGCCAGCAAATTTCCAATAAAGCTGCCGCGACCCTTTGGGGCAGGCTTTGCCTACTAAAACACGGTCGTTGGGATTCTTTTATTGTGGTTACACCTACAAGTACGTTGCGCGGCCTTGGTTTTAATCCTCGAAAAATCGCGGCGATGAAAGAAGTGGCTTGGCGATTTGTTTGCGGTCAGTGGACTGAAGAGGGTTTTGCTCGAATGGATGACGCGGCGGTCAGCCGAGCAATTGAGAGCATTCGCGGGCTGGGGCCGTGGAGCGCGATGAGCGTTTTAATTTTTGCTCTGAAGCGCCCCGATATTTTTCCGTTGGACGATTTTGGCGTTCGACAAGCCCTCGTAAATCTCTATTTTTCCGATGAAAATGTCATTTCTGTGGGGCGCAGTGGGGCCAAAAGCCGTGTAAAATTACTCGCTAATGTTTGGGCGCCGTATCGTACCGTCGCCACTTGGTTTTTATGGCGTTCCTTAGAAAATACGCCCCTCGAAAAAGAGAGTGAATAATGGCAAAACAAGTTTTTTTAGATTTTGAAAAGCAAATTGAAGAGCTCCAAAGCAAAATCGACGAATTAAATGAAATGCAGGAAAAAGATGAGGGCAAAAAGATTGACCTGTCATCTGAAATTGAGCAGCTTCAGCACAAGACTGAAGAGCTTCTGAAAGAAACCTATGCTGAATTGACTCCGTGGCAGACGTCATTGGTTGCCCGCCATCCCCAGCGTCCCTACATGCTCGATTATGTGAACATGGTCTTCACGGATTTCCACGAATTGCATGGAGATCGTGCCTACGCTGACGATACCTCGATTGTGGGTGGTTTGGCTCGTTTGGCCGGTCAGCCCGTGGTGGTGATCGGTCATCAAAAGGGGCGTGACACAAAAGAGCGCATGATGCGCAACTTCGGTATGAGCCGTCCAGAAGGCTACCGTAAGGCTTTGCGCCTGATGCGTTTGGCTGAAAAGTTTTCGCTTCCGGTCTTTACGTTTATCGACACACCGGGGGCTTATCCGGGTATTGGCGCCGAAGAACGCGGTCAGTCCGAAGCCATCGGTCACAATCTCTATGAGATGAGTCACTTGAGAACGCCGATTATCGCAACGGTGATCGGTGAAGGCGGCTCGGGCGGAGCTTTGGCTATTGCTGTGGCCGACACCGTTAACATTTTGCAGTACTCCATTTACTCCGTAATCAGCCCCGAAGGCTGTGCTTCCATTTTATGGAAGGATGCCTCCCGTGCACCGGAAGCCGCTCAAGCCTTGGGTTTGACGGCCGATCGTTTGCGTGAACTGGGCCTCGTGGATCGGGTTTTGTCCGAACCCTTGGGCGGTGCTCACCGCGATCCGCAGCTGATGGGGGCAAGCTTAAAGAAGACGCTCACTGACCAAATGCGTCAATTCAATGCGATGAATTTGGATGACTTGGTATCGCGCCGTCTTGAACGCTTGCTTGCGTACGGTAAATTTGAAGAAAAAGAGCTCGATAAAGTGCTCGAACCGATTGCCGAGCACGAAAGCATTCACGAAGAGCAGCCCGTCAAAACGACTAAAAAACGTGTAACGCGCACGAAGAGCCACAATGCCGACAAGAAGTCTGAAGACACAGCCGCATAAAACCCGATCCGCTGCGACGCTCTCGCTTCGCACCGTAGAGGGAAAACTTCTTGCAGCCCTGCGCGAAGCGATCAGTGAAGCTTGCGGGCAGGGCTCTCAGGCGAATCTTTTTAGCGCTGCCCGAGACTTTTCCAAAAAGGTTCGTATCACCGTCGGATTTTCCGGCGGCCGAGACTCTGTTGCCTTGCTCAAAGCGCTCTGTGTCCTGCGCGATAAACGAAACAGCCCTATTGAAGATATTCTCGCAGTGCATGTGCACCACGCCTTAAGCCCTAATGCCAATAAATGGGCAAGGTTTTGCAGGCAGACTGCTGAGGCGCTCGGTGTTAATTTCAAAGTGGCCTATGTGCGCGTTAAGAGCAAAGGGGAAGGCGTAGAGGCTGCAGCCCGTAAAGCGCGTTACGAAGCGATTTTCAAAGCTGCCGAAGCATTTGATTCACACATGGTGATGACCGCTCATCATCAGGATGACCGCCTTGAAACGTTCCTCATTCAATGGATGCGAGGCGCGGGTGTGGACGGTTTGGCTACGTTCCCTGTAGCCCGTTCGGTGGGCGCAGTGAAGTTGGTGCGTCCCTTGATGCGCCTGCCTCGAGAACTTCTTGAGCGCTATCTTGAACTCAACAATCTGACTTGGGTTGAAGATGAGAGTAATGCCGATACGGCCTATCTTCGCAACGCCATTCGCCATGAAGTGCTGCCTTTGATGGAAACGATTCGTCCGGGTTTTAAGGAAGCCGCAGCCCGCTCTGTGGAGCTTATCGCTCAAAGTGCACAGGTTCTCAAAGAAGTAGCGCATGAAGACTTGCAAAGAATTCAAGACGCCGATCGTGCTCTTTCGATTGATGCGCTGCTAAAACTGTCGGACTCCCGTCAGGCATTGGTGCTGAGAGCCTGGATTGAAAGTTTTGGTCTCCTGCCGCCTTCTAAAGCAAAGCTTGATGAGGCTCTCAAACAGACGCGTCTCACGCACAACGACACCAAACTCGCGATCAAGGTTGGTACCAATCTTGAAATCAGGCGTCATGGGTCAAAGCTTGTGATGAGAGAGACGGCCGGTCAGAAAAAAGACCGTACGCAGTTTGAAACGCTCCATTGGACGGGCCCGGGCCGCTACTCTCTGCCTTCTTGGGGCGGAGAGCTTGTGATCAGCTTGGCCAAAGACGACGAACCCGGTATTGCAGAATCCTATTTCACAGACAGAGAACTGCAAGCCAGACCCCGTCAGGGCGGTGAAAAGTTAAAGCTTTTCAAAAACCGTCCCCGCAAACATCTCAAAGACCTTTATCAAAAGGCTGAGATTGCAGAGTTTGACCGCTCTAAACTTCCTTTATTGTGGAGTGGGGAGGATCTGATCTTTGCAGCAGGCCTCGGAATGGACGTGCGCTATCAGGGCGATGGCGATGAAACACGATACCGCATCGAGTGGCATGCGGATGCCACGCTGCTTTCCTTAATGCAAGGATAGAAAAAAGCCCGGTTTTCCCGGGCTTTTTGGTCATTAACCTAAGTACTTCAACGCAAAAGCTTCCATAACCTTCACGCCGTTGATAAGAGACTCAGGATTGAGTTTCATATCCGGGTGATGCAAGCCGGGCGTTGCACCGGCGCCGACACCGATATAAGCGGTGCGAAGGGACGGTTTCTTGATCTTAAAGAAGTGGAAGTCTTCACCGCCGCCGATACTCGTGGCACGAAGTTTATCCGCACCCAACGTTTCAGCGATGCAGTCGCTCATTTCTTTGACGAGTTCATCGTCATATTCACAGGCAGGAATCACATCGCCTAAAAGCGTCATCTTGGCTTTACCGCCAAAAGCAGCTGCCGTGCTTTGAGCGCTCTTCTCAAGCTTTTCAAGCATGTCCTTCATAAGCGGATTGGTTTGAGCGCGCACGTCATACATGCAGTAGCCCTTATCAGGAATGACGTTAATAGCCGCACCGCCCACATCAATCTTGGTGCATTTCATGGACCAGGTAAGCGTCGGCGCAAACTTCAGAAGGCCTGCATTTTGAACGATGGCCGCAAGCATTTCAGCGCAGTTCACACCCAAATGCGGACGGGAAGCATGAGAGGAAAGCCCCTCGACATCAATGCGGACAAAGATGCTTGCTGAGTGCATCAATGTGGCTGCTACGGTGCCATCCGGAATATCGGTAGCGGGACGGATATGAAGTCCTAAGGCGATATCAACGTCTTCAAGCACACCGTCATCGATAACGGACAAAGCGCCTTTGAGCGTTTCTTCACCGGGCTGAAAGAGCAACTTTAAGGTTCCGCGTTTAATCTTGCCCTGCAGGCGGGAGGCGATCGCTAAAAGCATTGCACAGTGAGAATCGTGACCGCAGGCATGAATAACCTTGTCTTCGCCGTTAACTTTAAAAGGCAGTGCGTCCATATCCGCACGAATCATGACGCACGGACCCGCTTCGGCGCCTTTTTCAATGGCGACAACACCGGTCTTACCGATGCCGGTTGTGACCTCATAGCCCATTTCTTTTAGCTTTTGGGCGATGTAAGCGCTGGTTTTAAATTCTTGGAAACCTAATTCAGGCGTTTTATGGAGGTCGTTATAAACCTCCACGACATTGAGTTCTTGAGCCATGGGTCGATTCTCCTTATTAAACATTTAATAGAACAATTTAAGCAGGAGCGAGGCCAAAGAACAATAAGCAAAACTGTGTATATTGAATGCAAAAAGGGAAGCTTTTTTGAAGCTTCCCTTTGAAATTTGGTGCGCCGGGTAGGATTCGAACCCGCGACCCCCTGGTTCGTAGCCAGGTACTCTATCCAACTGAGCTACCGGCGCGTAGGGTGGAATTATGCACGCTTTCCCATAAAGTTGCAAGGGCTATGGTGATTATTTTTTCACAGCCAATCTCAGCACTTCTTTTGCGATCAACCGCGTAAGACCTTTGGGGGCGAGCTGGGACGAAACCGTCAGGAGTTTATTTAATATTCCGTAAGTGGCTAAAGCTTTATTTTTGAAAAGAGCGCTCAATCCTCGCTCTGCCACAGAACGAGCATCGGTGATAGCAAATTCGAAACGATCACACTCGCTGACACCGGCCCGGTTCCAAAAATTGGTTTTAACCGGGCCCGGGCAAAGCGCCGTAACGTGTACGCCTTCGGTTTTGAGCTCTTCATGCAAGGCTTCAGAAAAACTCAATACATAGGCTTTGCTGGCTCCGTACACCGACAAATAAGGGCAGGGCATGAAAGCCGCAATTGATGCGACGTTGAGGATATAGCCTTTGCGTTTTGCCCTCATGCTTGGCGCCAATGCCAACGTCAGAGTGGTGAGAGCTCGGACGTTTAAGTCAACCAGATTGATGTTTTCAGCGCTATTTTGCTCAAGCGTTTCACCATACAGACCGAATCCTGCGTTATTGATCAGGACCTCAGGTTCAATATTTTCTCGTTTGAGATGATTGAGTAAGTTTTTCAGACACACGGGATCGGTCAGATCGCCGGCTAGGGCAAGTTGGGCCTGTGGAATCAGTTCACGCATTTCCGCCAGTCGGGCAGTATCGCGGGCTGTGATGACAAGACGATAACCCCAGGCGGCAAGCAACTCACAAAACTGCAATCCCAAGCCGCCCGTTGCCCCGGTAACGAGCGCCCAAGGGGCGTCCTTTTCAATAACTAACGACATACTTCAGAGACTTCAGGCAACTCAACCACTTTAACAGTGCCGTCTTGCGCATAAAGGTTATCAATGGCCGATTTCACCATGTAGGGCAAAATGTCGTCAATGCGGTTGCAGGTAGCCTCGTTTTTAACGATCGCCGTAAAGACGGTCGTTGCTCGCGAGCCCTTCATTTCAAGCAGTTTGACATCCAATTCACGCATATAAAGCTGTTGGTTGTAGACCCTGGTCGCAAAAGCCACTTGCGGACCAAATCCTGCGTAGGGACCATGCCAGTGTCTATGGTGTCCCCAGCCCCAACCAAAGCCACCGCCCAAGTAGGTTACAGGAACGCTTTCGGAGCGTTGGATAATACGGGAAGGTTTGACCGACCAGTCAATGCTCATGCGGTACTTTTCGCCGCTTCCGGCCTTAACCGTTTCAAGATGAGCTGCTGCCAAAACATTCTGCATGCTCGAGGCGATAGACCGGTAGGTGGCGTCATTTTGCTTAGATTTTGAGGCCGGAACAATGGCAATCTTGTCACCCCAATCAGGCATGGCATGGAGGCCCGGATTGAGATCGGGCGTCATGGACAGTTTCGACGAAATCGCTACATTGGTTTTCACTGTGGGTGAAGCGCAACCGGTAACAGCGACAAACGCAGCGGTAATGAGCGCTAATTTCAGAACTTTTTTGATCACTTTGCACCCCGGTTCAATATCTGTCTCACTATCCATTTTAGAGAAAGCTCGCACGGTCGGGAGCCTTTCTTGTAACTTACTGAAAGGTTTGTAAAACAGGCGTTGCGTTTATAAAGGTCAAGTAACCGCCTTTAAAACAGTTGGCTGCGCAAAATCGCCAGTCCGGCAGCACAAAACGTTTCAGCTCTTCGCTAAGCGCATATTCTCCGGGTTGATGAGTATGACCGTGGATGACAAACGAGCATTGCTTTTGTAGTGCAGCGTCGGCGACGGTTGGCGCGTCAACGTCCATCAACAAAGCTTCCTTCTTTACTTTGCTCTCCTTAGAACGCGTCCGCGCATCGTGGGCGATCTTGAGCCGTTTTGACAATGGCAGTCTTAAAACAAGCCATTGCCACCAAAAGCTTCTGACTTTTTGACGCACTTTTTGATAATCGTGATCATTAATACACCAAAGGTCGCCATGAGAGAGTAAAACATTTTGGGTGTTAATCCGCGCAACGCACGGATCGCGCAAAAGAGTAGCTCCCAACCGGCTCGCAAGTTTTTTCCCCATCATGAAGTCACGGTTGCCGTGCATGATAAAGAGCTTGTGACTCTGTCCCCACTTTTGCAGCGGCTCAAGAATGCGCGAAGCGCTTTCCCAGGCATCGTCACCCACCCAATAGTCGAAAAAGTCCCCTAGTATTATTAATTCGCTGTGCTTTTCTCCCACTTCGTGTAAAAAGCGGATAAAAAATTCGGCTTGAGCTTGAGATTCGGCGTTCAGATGTAAATCCGAAATAAAACAGGGATCGAACAATTCAATCCGATCAGTTTGAGTCTCGATGGTAGGGCAGGAAAAAAGTGACATAGCGTAAAAGTACAAACGGATGTCGACATTTTAACCAAGAAAAAAGAGACGAAAAAGCCGTCTGAAAAGTATGACTTCAGACGGCTGGCAGTCAGGTCTAACTAAAGCTAGTCAAGCGTTTTGACTTCCGCGGACATCTTACCGAGCATGATGCCGAGGTCCAAGGCTCTTTGAATGCCCGTTACGGAGAGACATTCATAGACACCGTGATAGTTCATGCCGCCGGTAAAGAGGTTCGGCGTGGGCAAGCCCTTGGCAGAAAGACGGGCGCCGTCAGTGCCGCCGCGCACAGGTTTTTCGTGGATTTCAACGGCAATGCGACGATAGGCTTCACGGGCAAGATTGCATACTGCCGGATGTTTATCAAGATAGTTTTTCAAGTTATGGTATTGAACCTTGATATCGGCGCTAACACGGTCTCCCCAGACCTTATTCATCTCTTCAACCATCTTGCGGACGTAGTTCATACGGTCTTCAAAACGAGTGTTGCTGTGGTCGCGAATGAGCATCTTGAGATCAACGCCGCGAACAGCGCCGGAAATGCCCATCGGATGGAAAAAGCCTTCATGACCTTCGGTTTTTTCAGGAGCGGACTCCGCCGGCAAACGAGCGATGAAGTCCATGGCCATGCGAATGGCATTGACCATCTTGTTTTTGGCCGAACCCGGATGCACATTCAAGCCTTCAAAGTGAACCTTCACCATGGCGGCGTTAAATGTTTCGGTTTCAAAACCGCCTAATTCATCACCGTCAAAGGTGTAGGCGTATTGAGCGCCGAATTCTTCAATGTCAAAATTTTCTGTACCGCGACCGACTTCTTCATCAGGGGTGACGGCAAAACAGAGTTTGGCATGGGGGATTTCGGGGTGTTCGACAAAATAGCGAGCCGTTTCAACGATGATGGCAATGCCCGCCTTGTCATCGGCGCCCAAAAGCGTGGTGCCGTCTGTGACGACAAGTTGTTCTCCGGCATATTTGGCCACACCGGGGAAGCGCTCAAGGCTCAAAACGATGTTTTTGTCCTTATTTAAAACGATGTCGCCGCCTTGATAGTCAAGCACTTGCCATTGAGCGGGATCGCCCGAGGCTTCGGGTGAGGTGTCCATGTGGGCAATAAGACCCATGGCGGGCAGCGTTTCAAGTCCTTCGGTCGCGGGCAGGTAGGCCATCACGATGCCTTTATCGGTGATCTTCACATCTTTAACGCCAACGCTTTCAAATTCGGCTTTCAGAAGTTGGGCGTAAGCCATCTGAGCTTGGGTCGAAGGGGCTGTCGTGCTGTTAGGGTCAGATGTGGTGTTGTATTGCGTATAGGACAAAAAGCGTTGCAAAACCAAGGGCAATTGGGCAAAACTTTCAGCCGTATAGTTGCCGTAATAGTTGTGTTTCAACATGGGATGTTCACCTCAAAAAATAGAGCGTCACCAATAAACCGCGCTCAAAATCGTCGATGATTTTATCGGGATAATGTTTTTGCCTTAAATTAAAAACTAAGGCATTTTGCCTAATCTCAAATTGGATTGAAATTTAGTGTGATCTAGGGGTTTTAACCTATTTTTCAGACTAGATAGTTTTACCTATAATCGCCCAATATTTTTGTCACCAAAGGCTATTTAGGCTCATTGGGGACAATCAAACTCTTTTTCCCCTTATTCTGGAGAACAACATGACTTGGACTATGTGGGCGGCCTTGATCGTGGTAGTAGGCACGGTCTGGGCGCTGATCAAGCGTTATGAAACACGCTTGGTGCTCTTGACATCAGGCTTGATCATGACCATCCTTTCTTTGGATCCGATGGCAGCGTTTGAGCAATTTGACAAATCGATGACCAACAACTCACTGATCATCGTGATCTGCTCGTCGATGGGTTTTGCCGCGACAATGAACTTGACCAAATGTGACTTGCATTTGGTCTCTCTTTTAACGAAGCCCTTAAATAAATTGGGCATTTTGCTTTTGCCCTGCTGCATGATCGTTACGGGTATTACTTCTCTTGCGATCTCCTCTCTTTCTGGTATGTGTGCCGCAATCGGTCCGACAATCGTTGCGTTGATGATTCGCGCCGGTTTCCGTCCGGCAATGGCTGCCGCCACCGTGATTGCTTCAACCCTGCCGTCATTCTGGTCTCCGGGTTCTTCTCATAACGGTTTCGTGGCCAAGCTCGCCGAATGGCCTGTGATGGACTTCATCACCTACACGGGCTTCCGTACGCTTTTGATTTCGATCGTTTGTATTGTTTTCTTGACGGTTGCCTGCTTTATTTTCGGCGACTTCAAGAAAGGCGGTTTTGAAAACGACGGCGTGCACAAGAGTAATGTTGAATTGCCCGAGCATCCCAATATCCTTTGGGCCTTTGCTCCGCTTCTTCCGGTTGTTCTTTTGTTCGTCATCGCTTTCTGGTTCCCGAATGTGAAGATGAGCGTTGCAACCGCTATGCTCTTCGGTTTCATCTATACCATGATTGTGACGCGTTCCAACCCCACGGAATTGATTAAAAAGTTCTTCGACGGTATGGGACACGGCTACGGCAGCATCATCGGTTTGATTATCGCGGCCGGTGTTTTTGCCGCCGGTTTGCGTACCTGTGGTGTGATTGATGTGTTTGTCGAATATCTGAAGAATTCTTCCGAAGTGGCCAAACTCGGTGCTGCTATCGGTCCGATGGCTTTGGGTATTATGACCGGTTCCGGTGACGCTGCGGGCTTCGCATTCAATGAAGCGGTAACGCCTCACGCTCCTGAATTCGGCATGACGATTCCTGACTTGGGTTACTTGGCAATTGTTTCGGCTACCTTAGGCCGTGTGTCTTCACCGATTGCCGCCGGTGTCATCATTATTGCCGGTATCGCCAATGTTTCGCCCTTGGAAGTGATTAAACGCTCGCTTCCTGTGAATGCGGCAGTCTTGGTGTTCCTGTACTTTATCAGTTAAAACATCAAGCTAGGCGCAAGCTTAAACTCTTGCGCACGAAAAGCATCCGCCCGCTGACTTTTTCCACAAAAGAGCGGGCGGTTCTTTTTTAACCGAACAGATCTCTGGCTATTTTCATTGGACAAAATTTTGGACCGCACATGGAACAAAAATGAGCTTCTTGGGCGCCACTTCCGGCAAGAGTCTCTGAGCGCATTTGTTCGGCTTTATCTGGACTTAATGACAGTGCGTATTGGTCTGTCCACCTGAATTCAAAACGAGCCATACTCATCAATGCATCCCACAATTGAGCACCTGCTACACCTCTTGCGACATCGGCGGCGTGAGCAGCGATGCGAAAAGCTGCCATACCCTCGCGAACGTCATCGGAGTCGGGAAGACCTAGATGCTCTTTGGGAGTGACGTAACAAAGCATGGAGGCTCCTTTTGAGGCGATTTCTGATGCCCCAATCGCCGCCGTGATGTGATCGAATCCTGCGCCAATATCACACACGAGAGGCCCTAAAGTATAAAAAGGAGCATCATCGCACCACGTTGATTCCAACAGAGCATTCATTTCAATTTCAGATTGACGGATATGTCCGGGACCTTCAATCATCACCTGAACATCAAAGTCAGAGGCACGGCGATTTAATTCTCCTAATGTTTGAAGCTCAGCCAATTGAGCCGCATCACTTCCATCTAAAATCGATCCAGGTCTTAACCCGTCTCCGAGCGAGAGAGTGATGTCATAGTGTCGTGCGATCTCAAGTATCTCGTCGAAGTGCTGATAGAGAAAATTTTCTTCCTTTTTTAAGTGCATCCATTGAGCCAAAATTCCGCCCCCGCGTGACACTATTCCGCAAAAACGGTTGCGAGTTAACCCAACATGGTGACGAAGAATGCCGGCATGAATGGTCATGTAATCGACTCCTTGCTCAGCTTGTTGCTGCATGACGTGAGCAAATAAGTCCCAAGAGATTTCAGAAACATCTCGTGCACGCTCCAGCACTTCGTACATCGGAACTGTGCCAATGGGAACGGGACTTGAACGAATGATGTTTTCTCGAATTTCTGAAATATGTTCCCCAACGGATAAATCCATTACGGTATCGGCACCGTTATTGATGGCTTCAGTCAATTTCACAATTTCTTCTTTTTTTGCATCCGCTCTGACTGCATCGGAGGTACCGATATTGGCATTGATTTTTGTTTTAAATTGTTTGCCGATGACCATCGGACGGGCTTCCGGATGCAAGAAATTCAATGGCAAAACCGCCCGGCGGGAAGCGATTTCTTTTCTCACTGTTTCACCGTTAATTTGATCACAACGATTAAGGATAGGGAGTAATTTCGCTTTTAATTGGGAATGGGCGCAACGATCTAATTGCTCCTTTAATTGGCTAACCGCGATGCTTTCACACAAGGCCGCATAATGCATTTCAGCGCTGATTTCTCCTTTTCTGGCTAAAGCTAGCTGAGTGGGAGAGCCCGGACGAGGTCTTTCTCGTTTGGTTAAAGGAAGTTCTGATAAATAGACCGCATGGTTGGGAATATAAAAGTTGGGATTCTTTCGAGCACCAAAAACAACAGCCGTATCCGACTGAATGATGCGTTTGAATGGAACTTTTTCGCCGCAGGCGGTTGTGAAAAATTCGAGTTTATCGAGTTGGTTTTGCATGGTTGTCTCCATAAATTAGGAGGACTTCCAATGCGGTCGGCACATTTTTCAATGTAGAAAATTAACGTTTTGCGCCGCAGGTTTTAACCTGATCCGCTAATGGGAGTATTTCTCAACGGCCGTTTTGACCGTACCTCCAACGTTTTTATTGCAAAACTGTAGCAAAAAAAAATCGGGCCGCGTGCGGCCCGAAAAAGTAAAGTGAACGTTTAAGTTTTAGTCGACAAACTTGACCGTATCCATTGCCACAAAGCGGATGCAGTTACAAAGACCACGGAGGTACGTATCGGTTACTGTGCCGGCGATGGCAAACTGCGCGACCTCATGGGCGTTAAAAGTCAAAACGCAATCGGTAAAGCCATCACCGTCAACATCTTCGAAGCGGTGTTTGATCGGACGCGCCGGCGCATTGACAGATTCTTTCTTTCCTGTAAAGCCCAGACTCCAATAGACCGTTTCCATATCCAGACCCGTCACGTCGAAATCGGCGCTACCATAAAGGACAACTTCCACTTCATGCTCTTGGCTGATGCTTACCGCTTCAGCTTCAACACTCATTGTGTGAAGGCTGATTTGTTTGAGCATAGTTTCCCATTTTTCATCAGCTTGAGCGCATTCTTTGGCTGTAAATTCCCCAAGATATTGCCTGGCTTGTTCACGGGGAAGCGTTTTTGCATGAGCCACTGCGGCTTCATAATCACTTTGAAGTTTTTCTGTGAACTGCTTCTTAGCACGTACGATGCCGGGCAAAAGACCACGGTTAAAGTTCGTCAATTCACCGACCGTGGCGTAGATAAAGAAACTCTTATCCAGATCGTAGTCCAAATAATGGGGTTCAAGATGGAAGTGATTCTTTCTCGCCTGTTCAATGCTCATCCACTGATAGCCTTCAGGGATAATGCCCGACATTGGGAACCAGGGAATATAAACGCCGGTATCCTGATAGCTCGAGCAGCGCCACATCGTGTTGTAAAGCGGATCTTCAGCTAAATCCATAACCCATGATTCACGTGTTTGAGAACGGGAAATGTCACGGGCCGAAACGTGGAACGCGTCTTCTTTGCCGTCTCCTCGCATCGCGTAGGATTCATAGCAGGTGAGCCCCAGGACATCGCGAACATCTTCGACACCCATGGCGTGAGCCGGAGAAAGCAATTCCGGGTAATGCAATTCATCACCGTAGTAATTTCCGGTAATAGCCCACCAGCCCAGGCGCATGCGGACGGATTTTGTCGGCGCGTGGCGGTTTTCATCGCTTTGATAAGCCATGGCGAAGTCAAAGTCACTGTAGTCACCAGGCACCTTCGGGGTATAGCGGCCTTTTTTAATGGCATATTCAATCAAGTCGGCCGGAGCGATGACGTTTTCATGGTCATTGATGTCAACGTGGCGGATGGCAAGCATATTGGAAATCAACATAACCTTGTCATCGGGAATGCGCTTGGCAACGTAATGGTGGCCCTTGACAACGTTTAAGCACCAGGCTTCATTTTTGTCGGCAACGGTATAGTTTCGGGCAGAGCCAAAATAGCCGTATTCATCCAGAAGTTTGGCGGCAATTTCCATGGCTTCACGGGCAGTTTTGGCGCGTTCTGCCATAATGCGGCGAAGCAGGAAACCGACGCCACCGTCTTTCAAACCGAGGGCGGCTTCATCGGGATCATCGCCATCAAAGGAAGAACCACCGCCGTTGGAGCAGATAACTAAGCCGGCTTCGTTCGCATACCCTTGGTCAAAGGAAGAACCGTCAATTTGCAACATATTGGACCAATAGGTGGCAAGCGTTTCTGCTGCTTGGGGAACTTTGGCACGGCCAGGTTCTGCGACGAGCAAATCACTATCGGCGTGCTTGCCGCCCGGCACATAGAACTGTTGATGGAAAACGCGGCCGCCCGCATCCTCGTTGTGACCGACAATAACTCGGCCGGTTTTTGAAACGGCTTTACCGACAATAACGGTGGTACACATGAATGGTTCTCCTTTCGGGTGTACGTCTAGAGGGTTGAAAAAGCCCGTTGGGCGGGCTCTGAAAAATAACTAAGCAATATTACCAAGGGCAAGTAAAAAAGAAACGGCCGTTAGTGTTTTTGCTAATGGCCGTTTGGATGAAATTTAAAAAAATCTGCTACCACTCATGGAATATGATGAACGCCGCCGCGACGATCAGGGCAAAGCCCAGTATGTAGTTCCACTTGAGCGGTTCACCCAAATAGAGAACAGAAAAGCCCATGAAAATCGTCAGCGAAATGATCTCCTGGATGGTTTTAAGCTCCGCGGCACTGAAGTAGCCGTAGCCTATGCGATTGGCCGGCACTTGAAAACAGTATTCAAAAAAAGCAATGAGCCAGCTGATAATGACAATGTGCCAGAGAGTGACTTTGGGGAAACGAAGATGTCCATACCAAGCAAAAGTCATAAACAGGTTGGAGCACAGCAAAAGTCCGATAGTCACAACCGGAACAGGCAAATGCGACAACATGGCAAAAATCCTTAAGATCAGTAGGTTAAATCGTGGAGGCGATTATAGGATCGCGATCCGTTTGTATGCAAAAAATAAGGGGGAGTTATTGAACTCCCCCTTACGAAATTTGGTGCGCCGGGTAGGATTCGAACCCGCGACCCCCTGGTTCGTAGCCAGGTACTCTATCCAACTGAGCTACCGGCGCGTGAGGACGTAATATTACGCAGCTATTCCCTTTTTGTCAAATTACATGATCAAAAATGGAAGCCGGATGTTCTCCGACCGAGCAAATTGCCATTATTTTTTCGTCCGGAGCTAATTTCATCAGTTCCCTTGCTTTTTGATCATCCACTAATAATCGGCAGGTACAACCCAGCCCCATGGCCACCGCGGCTAAATAAACCGCCTGTACCTTAACACCGACATTGATCGCGCGCGCTCTTTCATTGAGCTCGCCTTCAGAAAAATCGACTTTAAATGTTTTATCAAGGAGTTTTGTTGTAAAAGTCTCCGTTTTTCTCGCATCTGAAACAAAAACCAAATGTTGGCTGGCCAACTTCATCCAAGTTTTTATTTCACCAAAGTGTTCCCGTTGGTCTTTGCCTTCAATAAAAAGCAGGGCATGACGCTTGGGAAGGTATTTCCATATGCCGTTTGCCTGCACAACGTAGACACTGACATCTTGCCAATTCAAAGCTGACGGAGTTGTCCGTTTGAAATTTTTTCGATTAATACCGTTTGCAGCCCACAACAGTGCCGCGACCATTTCTTCGGCGATGGGTTCGCCGGAAAAATCTCTGCTCGAACGGCGTTTTTCTAATGCCTCCTGAAGGGTCATTTCTAATTTTCGAGGCGAGGGCAGTTGCCTTAAAACATCATTTTCACCGATCGTTTCCAACGGTTCATTTTCTTCTTTGTAGCGATCGAGCATTGCCTGCAGTTCGTCAATCTCAAAGCGATCAAGCCACTGATCCAGTTTTTCCCTTGAGCGTTCCTGCACATCATCCCACTCCAGGAAAAATTCATCCTGCTTCGTTTTGATTTCCCGAGTGAAGAGTTTTTGTCTGGCCTTTAAATCACGTTTGGCACTTTCCCAGTCTTTAATAAGTCGTTCTTGTCGTTCTTTTAATTCGGACTTCAGATTTTCAATTGAGTTTTTAAATTTCGCTTTAACAGGCATTTTGACCTTCCTTCTTAGTCGGCTTTTACTCGAACGCGCCGAGCTTTGGGATTGCGGGGCTTGTCAGGGGCATTTTTCATATTTTTAATGAGGTGTTCGGCAGTGAGAATCGGATGACGCCATAGCATCCTCGGTCCTTCTTCTCGCATAATGACCCGAGCTCTGTCTTTTTGTTCGGCTCGATAGCAGTGGATTGTGCATTTAAAGCAAGTTGGTTTTTTCTGACCAAAGGGACAGCAAGCCAGACGCGTTAATGCATACACGAGAAATTGTTTGCAATCGTCACATAACACTTCGCTTCCGTGGTGACGTTGGCAATAGTCCTTAACCATTGCCGTGAGTAATTTCGCTTCTCGCTTTAAAGCGCCGGCTTCAAGCCTTTCGGCATGAACAGTTGGTTTAAGCTCATCCATAGGAAACCTAAAGGTTTTTCACCGCATCGGTGATGAGATTCCAGAAGCGAGTTTGATCAAGCTTGATGGCTACCGATGTATGGCAATCCTCGGGAGCGGGTCTTCTGAGATCAGTAACGGTCATCCCGTTTGAATACCGGCCCCAGCATTCCACGTGCACGACGGCTTTTCGCGTTTGCATAACCATCGGATCAATAACGTAGGCAACGGCACAGGGATCGTGAACCGGCGGTTCGTCAAAACCTTTGGAGCGTTTGTAATTTTCGGAAAAGCGAGTCAACACTTGAGTAAGAAAATGAGCCGCTTGCGAATCAATGCCGGCAATTTCTTTTTTCACAGCTGCCGTTGCCAAAGCTTGATACGTCAGATCCAAACCGACCATGACAATCGGCCATTTTTCTTCGAAAACAATATGGGCCGCTTCCGGATCATTTTCAATGTTAAATTCCGCCATGGGTTTAACGTTGCCGATATGAAAGCCTCCGCCCATCAAAACGACTTCTTTGACACGGTCAACGATTTTCGGTTCAAGTCGAGCGGCCAATGCAATGTTGGTAAGCGGTCCGATCGGCACCAAAGTAACGCTTTTTTCCGGTTCGGCCATGATGGTCTCGACAATGAGCTCGGCCGCGTGACGGCAATCCACTCGATAGTCCGCTTCGGGCAAAGTCGTTCCATCTAAGCCTGATTCACCATGGATGTTGGCGGCAACGACAATTTGGTCACGTAAAAGGGGGCGAGCCGCGCCCGCAGCTATCGGGACGTGATCCAAATGAGCTAACTTGGCGATGCGAAGAGCATTGCGGGTGACTTTTTCAAGAGTTTGATTGCCGGCCACTGTGGTAATGGCTAGAACGTCGATTAAAGGGTTGCCTGCAGCAAGCAAAATGGCTACGGCGTCATCGTAACCCGGGTCACAGTCAATGATAATTTTCTTTTTCTGCATGGTTAGACCTTCATTTCTTTAAATTGAATGACTTCTTCAAAATGCGGAATAGACGGTACGGCTCCACATCTCGTCACGCTAATGGCTGCGGCAAGCATAGCTTCTTCAATAAGAGCTTTAAATTTTTCGATATCCTGTTGCGTCAAATACGCCATGATGGCTTTCATCGCGTAACCGACAAAAGTATCACCCGCACCGGTTGTGTCAACAGCGTTTACGCGGAAAGCATTAAAAGATTGACGAAGGCCGCCCTCAACAGGCAAATCACAAATCATTCCCTTGGCTCCTAGGGTTAAAAATAAGAGCGCCTGAGGGAAATGCTTTCTTAATTCATTCAGTAAAAACGCTTCATTGTCGCTATTTGTTCCCAGGATTCCTTGGGCTTCGGTTTCATTGACAATAAGCGCGTCAACTAAATGAAGCGGGTAGTTAAGTACCTCGGGGGAATAGGGGGCGGGATTAAAGATGGTATGAAGATTTTGCTTTTTGGCATTTTCCAGAGCAAAACCGACGTTGTTGACTTCATTTTGCAATAAGACAAAATCTCCTTCATCTAAGCTCTTAAAGGCCTTTAGTATGACCTCTTTATCAATGGCGTGATTGGTGCCCGCAAAATATAAGATGGCGTTTTCGCCGTCCGGGGTGACCTGAATGACTGTATGGCCGCTCGGGCTTGTTTCATCAATCGTGAGAAAACGGGTGTCTATTCCCGACTCTTTCATGAAGTCGGATAAAAATTGCCCGTCACGGCCTATCACACCGAGGTGCGTAACCGCTAGGCCGCTTCTGGCTGCCGCTATGCTTTGATTAAGACCTTTTCCTCCCATGAAAATGTCTCGGTGAGCGGCCTCAAGTGTTTCGCCTGCCCGCAAAAAATGAGGAACACGATAAACGTAGTCGATATTGATGGATCCGATATTTAAAAGCCGCTTCATAGTGACAAACAAAAAAGTTCGCTAACGGGCTTATTTTAACGGAAGGATTGGAGGACAAATATTTTCAAAGGAGAGAATTTTGTTAAGAAAAACAAAATGAAAAACCCTTGACCGAGGCCAAGGGTTTTTGCACTGAAAATTCAGTTCGTGTGAATTACTTCACGCGAGAACGGTATTCACCCGTGCGGGTGTCCACTTCAATCTTGTCGCCCGTTTCAACGAAAGCGGGAACTTGGAGCACGTAACCCGTGGTGAGGCGGGCAGGCTTCATCACCTTGCCGGAGGTATCACCCTTGACAGCCGGTTCCGTGTATTCGACTTCCCGAACGAGAATCGTGGGCAATTCAACGCTGATGGCGCGGCCTTCGTAGAACACCACTTCAGCGGGCATGCCGTCTTCGAGGTACTTCAAGGCGTCTTCCATAACGTCGGCTTCAACTTCGTATTGGTTGTAGTCGGCGTCCATCCAGACATAGTGCGGGTCAGCGAAGTAGCTGTAGGTCACTTCCTTGCGATCGAGCACGAGGTCTTCAAACTTGTCATCGGCACGATAGACGGTTTCAGTGCCGGCACCGGTGAGCAAGTTCTTCAACTTCATCTTCACCACGGAGGCGTTGCGGCCGCTCTTGGAATATTCAGCCTTCAACACAACCATCGGATCCTTGCCGATCATGACCACGTTGCCGGCGCGCAGTTCTTGTGCAATTTTCATCTTAAATTCTTCCTCTTTGAATCCTTTCACTCTAAATGGATTCGGGAGCGACCCGAACTTTTCAGACTGAAGGGTTCATTAAAAACAGATAGGGAATAAACTCCCAAAGAAACGTTTCTCTTTTCGCTCTTTAGCGAAAACGCAGTATTTTATATTTTTTTTATCTGTTCGGAAAGTTTTTCAGACAGAGAGCCTATCGCCTTTATTTTCTTACTGAAACACTCCGACGCTTTTTTCCATTGATCAAGTCCATCAATTAAGTCGGAAAAAAGTTCAGGGTTAAATTCGCCCTCATTCATCGCTTCTTGCAGTTCACACCACTTTTTAAAAAGTCCCTTATCTTCAAAACAACTTTCAAAACGACTCTCAAGAGCGCGCAACTTCAACATATGAACATCATCATCTTGATGATAAATGTGCCACAAAAAGGGGACTGCGGCGATCATCGCTCGGGCCGCACTGTCTTCACCTCGGATAAATACGATGTCCGATGACCAAAGTAAGGAATCAAATTCTTTTTGCGAGACAAAAGGCAGACAATTCACGGTGACGCGTGAGTTTGTTCGCTTGCTGAGAGCTTCTGCCAGCAATTTGCCGGCTTCGCATTGAGTGACCGATAACTCAATAGGGCGTTTTACGTCACACAATGCCTGCGCAATTTTTTCAATGGGGCCATAGGGGTAAGCAAAAAAGAGAACACGAAGCGCGTTTGGGTTTTTAAGTTGCTTGGACAGAAACAGATGCTTACTGTGTTCGTAGTCTTTTTCAATAATAAGTCCGCCTGATTTTTCTGTAACGCCTGGAAAATAATTGGTTTTAATCAACCCACTGGCCGGATCGATTGAGGGGACAAGATGGCAATCTTCAATCCAGTCTTCCGCGCTGAAATAATCAATGTTAAACCAGGCGGGAGAGGTTTTTGCCATTTTTGCCTGATAGTCTGGCGGCAGTCTGCAGGCAAAGCCTTCTATCACCACGCTAGCCGGAAGCAGGGGGCAGGAGGCCGTATCCCAGTCTTTTTTCCATAAACAGACTTCAATGGACTCATCGGAACCAATTTTTTCGGTCGGGGTCTGAGAAGCGCAGCCAGCCAATGCGCACAATGTGCTCGGATCGTCAATGATGAGTCTGACAGCATAGCCCTCGGCGCGAAGCGCCCGTGCCAACCGCCACATGACGCCGGCATCGCCGAAGTTATCTATAACGCGGCAGAAAATATCAACATCAAGGCAAGTGGCGGCTTTTTGCACGGCAGGCATAAACAATTACAATGTTTCAAAATTAAAAAAGACAGTGTAAGCGAAGCGAGAGAAAAATGGCGTTTGATGCCAAACCGATTCTTAAAAATCTTCCCGGTTTGCCCGGTGTTTACCGTTACTTTGATGAAGCGGGCCAGTGCCTGTATGTGGGAAAGGCCCGTGATTTGAAGAGACGGGTCTCAAGCTACTTTCAGAAAAACGATCTAAGTCCCCGTATTGCCATTATGGTCTCCCAAATCGCCCGGATGGAAACAACGGTTACCCGCTCCGAGGCCGAGGCCCTTTTACTTGAGAATAATTTAATCAAGACGCTTTCTCCTAAATACAACATTCTGTTTCGCGATGATAAGAGCTACCCTTACCTAAAAATCAGCGCCGAAGATTTCCCGAGAGTGTCGTATTACAGAGGAGGGGTGGATAAAAAAAGTCGTTTTTACGGCCCCTATCCCAATTCGCAAAGTGTGAAAGAAGCCATTCAAATACTGCAAAAGGTTTTTAAGCTTCGCACTTGTGAAGGCCCTGTTTTTAAAAACCGTTCCCGAGTTTGTCTGCTAGCGCAAATCGGCCGGTGCTCCGGACCTTGTGTGGGGGCGATCAGCCAAGAGGATTACGCCCGTGATGTAGCCCGCGCTGAACAATTTTTGGATGGAAAGTCCGAAGATCTTTTAAGTGAAATGCAAGGGCGCATGTTGCAGTTTTCCGAACGGTTGGAGTTTGAAAAAGCGGCTGTTGTGCGCGATCAAATCGCAGCTTTGTCAAATGTCTTGCACCGCCAAACGGTTGAAACAACAGGCTCAGACGTGGACGCAGACATTATTACAGTGGCCTCTCAAGGCTCGAATGTGTGCGTTAATTTGGCCATGGTTCGAGGCTCCAGACACTTGGGCGACAGGGCCTATTTCCCCAATATTCCGAAAGGTCAGTCTGTTGACAAGGTAGAAGTCTTCGAAGCCTTTGTGAGTCAACACTATGAGTCCATGCCGGTACCGACTCTGATCATTACGGATGTGCCGGGACAAAAAGAAGAATTGGAAAGCGTTTTGTCCGAGTTGTCCGAGCGTCGGGTGACCGTTGTTCACTCTCCAATCGGCGTCAGACGTGAGTGGCTCAATATGTGTAAGACAAACGCCGATATCGCTCTTGCAAGACATTTGGCATTGGAAGGCTCTCAGCTTTCACGCTTAAAAGAATTGTGTGAAGTGTTGGAGATCTCGGTTCCCAATGACGATTGGATGAAGGTCAGACTTGAATGCTTTGATATCAGCCACACATCAGGAGAGGCTACGCAAGCTTCCTGCGTTGTCTACGAAGGAGCGGGAATGGCGCACAATTTATATCGACGCTTCAACATCACCGGAATTGAGCCCGGAGATGATTATGCGGCGATGCGTCAGGTGATTGAAAGACGCTATTTGCCTGTTAGCCGAGGAGAGGCTCAACTACCTACGGTTGTGCTCATCGACGGTGGAAAAGGGCAGGTAAAAATGGCTAAAGACGTTTTTACCGAACTGGGGTTAGATACTTCGGTTATTGTCGGCGTGGCCAAAGGCGAGGGAAGAAAGGTCGGATTGGAAACACTGGTTTTTGCCGATGAATCCAGAGAGCCGCTCGAACTCGGTCGCCAATCCCAGGCATTAATGCTTGTAGCGGAAATTCGTGACGAGGCCCACCGTTTTGCCATCACCGGAATGAGGGCCAAGCGGGCCAAAACAAGAAACACTTCAAAATTAGAGGATTTTGAAGGCATCGGCCCTAAGAGACGTCAAAAATTATTGAGCCGTTTTGGGGGAATGCGCGGATTGAAGAACGCAAGTATCGAAGATATTGCTACAATCGAGGGGATTTCGCGAAAGCTTGCCGAGCGGATCTACCTTCAGTTGCATGGGCAAGCGCCTAAAGAGTTGTCAGAAAGCGATGAGTCGTAAACCACTACCGGTGAATGTGCCGATGATTTTGACGTGGGCGCGTATTGCGCTCATCCCGTTGATTATCGGGGTATTCTATATTCCAGATCATATTCTTTCGCCCTTCATGCAAAACGTGTGGGCGACCGTGATATTTACTGTGGCGGCGTTAACCGATGCCTTTGACGGTTATTTTGCCCGACGCTACAACATGGAAAGCGCTATCGGCGCTTTCTTGGACACTTCGGCCGATAAGCTGATGGTCTGTGCGGCGCTGATTATTTTGCTCGACTTTAATCGGGTCGATATGCTGGTGGCTTTGATCATCATCGGTCGTGAGATCACGGTGACAGCTCTTCGTGAATGGATGGCCAAGGTGGGGGCGGCCGCCCGAGTCAAAGTGAATTGGTATGGCAAGATCAAGGCCATAGCCCAAATGGTTGCGATCCCGATGCTGCTTTTTTACGAAACGATTTTCGGCATTTCCATGGCTTGGTTGGGAACGATCCTGATTTACATTGCGGCAATTTTGACGGTTTACTCCATGATTGTTTACCTGAGAGCCGCCGGTCCTTATTTGAGCTCAGAACCTAAGACCAAACAAGATAATTAAGATTGCTTGAGTGACGATAAAAGGCTTGGATAAAAATCTGAGCCTTTTTATTTTTTTATCATTGAAAAGTTATATTATTGCCGATAGAGTTTTTTTCATCGAATTTCAAAGGCTTAAGTCTTCCATCGGGATAATCTTTTGTTACAATTAATCACTTCACTTTAATTTTCTAAGAGGAATCCTCAGAATGGATCCGTTTAATGCAGGTTGGCTATCTATTTTGCCGCCGGTGATTGCCATTGTTTTGGCGCTCTGTACCAAGGAAGTGATCTCTTCTCTTTTGATTGGTATTTTATCCGGCACCTTCATTTATGCCGTTGGTATGGATCATACCAACCTTTTGATGGGGACGGTTCAAACGACTTTCAAACTGATGAGCACCAAAGTGGACTTCAATATTTTGATGTTCTGCACGATGTTGGGCGCTCTGGTTTATACCATCAGCATGGCAGGCGGAAGCCGTGCGTACGGTGATTGGGCTATTCGTCGAATTAAAAGTCGTAAAGCATCTCTTTTGGCTTCCGGCGGGTTAGGAGCCTTCATCTTTATTGATGACTATTTCAATTGTCTCACGGTCGGCACCGTTATGCGTCCGGTTACCGATACGTATGGCGTTTCCCGCGCTAAGCTTGCTTATATCATCGACTCCATGGCAGCTCCCGTTTGTATCATTGCGCCGATTTCTTCCTGGGCGGCGGCCGTTGGAAGCAGTCTGAAATCAACCGGTGCGTTTGAAAGTGATTTCTCGGCATTCATCTCAACGATTCCCTATAACTTCTACGCTCTTACCTGCATTGCCATGGTCTTTATCCTCTGTTTCTTCCAGTTGGACTTCGGACCGATGCGCCGCGCGGAAGAACGTGCCCAAAAGGGTGACGTAGGCAGCATGGATACTGCAACCGATCAAATGCGTGTGAGTGAAAAAGGCACGATTTGGGATATGGTAGTACCGATTGGCGCTTTGATTGTCTTTGCCGTCTTATGCTTAATGTACTCGGGTGGTTATTGGGGCGATGATCCGGCTTATCATTCCTTTGCCGCTTCTTTAGGTAACAGCTCTGCCTCTGAAGCATTGGTATGGTCTTCTTTCGGTGCCCTGGTGGTGGCTTTCCTGATGTTTGTGCCCCGCAAGGTTGTCTCTTTCCGTGATTTCATGGACGGTTCTGTGGAAGGTATGAAGATGATGCTGCCGGCCAATATCATTTTGGTGTTGGCTTGGACGATTTCCGGCGTGTGCCGTGACTTGCTTCAAACGCCGCTTTTTGTTGAATCGCTTGTGACAACGGGCGGGTTCTCCGCTATGTGGTTGCCCGCTGCAGTGTTTGCGTTGGCAGCGTTTCTGTCGTTCTCAACCGGTACCGCTTGGGGTACATTCGGTATCTTGATTCCGATTATTGTGCCGGTGGCTCAAGCTTTGGATCCCAACTTGGTTGTTGTCTCGTTGGCGGCTACTTTAGCCGGTTCAGTATTCGGAGACCACTGCTCGCCGATTTCGGATACGACCATTTTGTCATCGGCCGGCGCCGGCTGTTCGCACATTGAACACGTGGCCACGCAGTTACCCTACGCTTGGGTCTGCGCTATTGCTTCTTTTGCCGGTTACGTTGTGGCAGGCCTAACGGAAGCTAATGCTTACGCTAGTTTGGCAACCTCTTTCGTTACCTTAGTAGCCCTGATGGTGATCTTGCACCTCTTGGGGAACAAGCGAACAGCTCAGCTTGCATAGTACGGAAGTTTTGCTAATGCAGAAAAGGCCCTTTCGGGCCTTTTCTGTTAGCTGCTGTCGCCTTGGGTGAGGCTATTATTGAAGACGCTTGGCGTCAATCACATCCAATTCGATTGAGACAAAGTCTTTGTCCACTTCCGCCACGATTTCCATCAATGCGTCTTTGTGTACTTGAGACCAGTTTTGGTCATCATCGAGTTCAGCGACAATCTTGTCTCCCTTAACGTCGGTAAACTCAAATTTTTCTTTGCTCAATTGTTTGGTGAAGCGACCTTGTAAAGTGACGAGCTGATCGTCATGAGCTTCTTTTTTCAATTGTGCAATGGAATCCATCTTCTGAAGGGTAAAGCCTTGCGGGGCACCGGGGCGTTCCTGAGCACCGAAACCGGTCGGACCAGCTGCCAGAGCAGCAAACGGAACGGCTAACGCACAGAGGGCGGCGGCTAATGTGGCTTTCTTCAACATGGTGTATCTCCTATTGTTTTAATCTTCGTTTTTCTTGACTAGCAGTTTAGAGGTGCAAACTTAGAACAAAAATAGGAAAAACTTAGCGCTTCCTAAGTCAGTGCAAAAATTTGCAACAGAAACTGAAGATAAGATTTGATTGCGAGTGTAGGATCAATAAAAGTTCAGTATTTTTCAGGCCTAGACAATTCATTCACTGTACATGACTTGGCTTTTTCCGCTTATGCCTTTGAGCTGTTTGACAGAAACTCTTACTGGTAGGTTAGATGAAAAACCGGTAGACGTTGTGTACACAAAGTCCGGCATAAGCTGAAATAGCGTACGGGTTCGATTCCCGTCCCGCCATCCAACTTAGGAAAATTGTATTTTTCTCTTGACAAGGCAAGTCCCATCATTAAAATAACAAATCTCTTCGACGCGGGAATAGCTCAGTTGGTAGAGCGCAACCTTGCCAAGGTTGAGGTCGCGAGTTCGAGACTCGTTTCCCGCTCCATCCTCTTTTTAGAGTGTGATGGCGCGATAGCAAAGCGGTTATGCAGCGGATTGCAAATCCGTATAGAGCGGTTCGACTCCGCTTCGCGCCTCCAAACTTATGTAGGGGAGTCGAAATGCGGGAATAGCTCAGTTGGTAGAGCGCAACCTTGCCAAGGTTGAGGTCGCGAGTTCGAGACTCGTTTCCCGCTCCAGAATAATAAAAATAAGCCGACCCCACTTGGTTGGCTTATTTTTCACCGGTTGGTAGGCCGGGTGACGGAACTGGTAGACGTAGCGGACTTAAAATCCGCCGCCAATTAAAACGGCGTACGGGTTCGATTCCCGTCCCGGCCACCAAAAAGATAGAACCTGGGGTGTAAAAGCCCCAGGTTTTTTCTTATCTAATAATTTCTTTGCTCCAGTCAATAAATTGATTAATAGCGGTACTCCACTTGAGCTTTACCGCTTATGCCTTCGCGTTGGCCGACATAGCCTCTTATTTTCAAATCAACAACCCAGGGAGAATCCTCTGATTTGTATCGAAGACCTAAGGATCCAATACCCATGGAGCCACGCATTGAGGCTGCATCGGCAATTTTTTCTCCGTTCGCTTCAACGTGCACATCCGGCGTAAAGTCATATTGGTAGGCTAAACCTGTATAAGCCCAGAAAGAATTCTGAAGCGGGAAGTAGAGGCGCCCGCCCACACGGATACGAGAGCTTCCCACAGAATCGAAATCAAATTGATTATTGACGCCGTCAGCAAAAATATCCGTGCTGTCGCTTGGCAGATAGGTATAGAAGTACTTCATAAAGAAGTCGGCTTTCATATTTTCTCCGACATCAATAATGCGACCGGCACCGACATGAACACCGAAATAGTTACTGGAGAGATCGTAGCCGTGAGCTACGCCGTTGCCATCGACCAGGCCTCGGCTGACTTCTGTTTCGGTTTTACCGGCTCGCAACGAACCTTCCGCATACCATCCGGCCGTGTTTTTGATTCGCGCGGAGATTCCCGCGCCGTAATATTTCACTTCACCGCTAAAACGCCTATCAATATTGAGGTAGGACATTTCTTCTGTGTAGTCACCGTTACCGGTTTCTACAAAAAGGTTTAAAAGCAGGGGATTGCCGTTTAGCATGAGTGAATTAGCCCAACCTGCGGCAGCCGTAAAGCCGTGAACATCAATATGTCCGTGTGTGCTGTAATTACTTTGAACGCCGTCAATGGATGCGAAAGTTCTCAACCCCCAGTGATAATCACGGGCGGTTGCATCCAGATTATCCATAATCAATTCTGCTCCATGGTTAACAAAGAATAGGCTCATGTTTCGATTATTGGAGACAAGCTTTAATTGTTGACTGGGCGCTGTCCCCTGAAGTTTGAAATCGACAGATTTTTCATCTCGGTTATTCTCAATAATGCCGATTGAGTCTTGAGTAATTGTTGAGGGTATGGCCACTTCTTGCCCATTGTCGTAGAACGGATTGAATTGAATTGCGGTCTTACCTTTAATAAGAGACATTTGTTCTCCGAAATGATTTTCTAATCGATCATCAAAACGGATATTGTTTACATCAATTTTTAAGGAAGCAGAGGAGATATCAGTCTCTCCCCATACATTTAAAATACTTCCCCCATTCTTCCATTTGAAATCAGTAAATGCAATGGAGTCAAATTGCTCTAGCCCTCCGATATTACCCTTCCATTTACGGACAACCAAAGTATTGTTGTTTGCCTTTCCAAAAGTATTGTGACCTAAAAAGATTGCCTTAGTTAAGTCATTTTTATGAAAATCGTCTGATAAGGATTCAAGAATAATCGTGTTATTAACGACGGATACATCCGTGAATATGTCCGATCCGCCTGCTGAAATTGTAAGGGGACCTTCACTATCTTCGGCAATTTTTACATCAATGAGATGTATGGTATTGCCGCTCACAGTAGCGGATGACAACCATGAGTCTCCACCCAGAATGTAAGCTTCGTTATCAGGATGGAGCGTTGTATTTGAGATTAATATAGTGCCGTTGTGAATACTTCCGGTTGAATTGAAAGAGGTCGCTATTTTCTTGAAATGAATTTCAGAATTGTCAATGAAAACAGCATTACCATCTGCGTTAAATACTCGGTCTTCTTCAAAATCACTGAGATCCAGGTATCCGCCTAAAATTCTGCTCGCATAGAATTGACTGTCAACAATCTCGACGCGATTATCTGAAACATTGCCACTGGCCGCTTGCCCACCTACGATATTTTGAAAAACTGAAATGTTTTCATTCTCTGTCGAAGAACTTTCCCCAAACGAGTTAATTTTGACCCCATTGTGGTGGACATCGGCGGTATGCAATTTGGCTCCGTACAAGCTAGGAGCGATCAATGATTCTTTAACTACTTTACCTTTAAATGATAGTAATGAGTTACTGGTTCCTTCTACCACGACACGATTATAGGAAGCCACCTGATTTGTGTCAGACTGGTCATTTGAATAAGCGCCGATGATTTCCGTATAGGAGTGAAATACACCGCCTGTAACGACGACTTTGTTGCCATACATATTGGCGCTATCAGACTTCGCAGCGGCAATTTTTCCGGCACCCTCATTATCACTGTTTGATAATGCTTGAGGATAAAACTCACCGCCTTCCATATTCAGTGTGTTGTTATAGACATCAGAGTCGGCTGAAAAGGCGGCAAAAATATAGACATCGGTCGGATCTATTGATGTACCGATATCGCCATTCACCCATGTCAAAGTATTGTTGCCAACTTCAGCATTTTTATCTTTGGTATAGGCAAAGTACAAGTGAAGGGCGTGATCTATTGGCTCAGTAAGTTTAACTTCATATTGGTAACCCGAAAGATCTTCACTGAGCTGAAGCTCATCGTGGGTGCCCAGATCGACAATGTATTCTTTTTCTGATTTTTCAATATTAGTGAATGTCGTCTCGGCCGATACACATTGAAAACTAAGAGCTCCCCAGATACCGAGAAGAGCTTTAAATAAGAGTGTTTTTTTCAAATCAATTTTCCTTCAAGGGAAGATATTTATTAAAGTAGACACTTAAACGAGTTAATCACTAATAGGAAAATAGCTAAAAGGATATGACCGGTTGAAAATGTCAAGCTATTGGGTAATAGCTTTTTTTAGATATGGTGAAAGACAGAGTGGACGTGTTTTCAGAATATATCAAGCTGAATGTAGCACCTTTACGTTAAAAGCGAAAGTTTTTTCGTAAAAAGCGAGTACTATTTCCAAATTCAATGATTAACAATAACAAAGACTATGATTTTCCTCATCATCACTTTGGCGATGGTTATCACGCTCTTTTTGTTGCGTCGTCGCCAACCCATTGGTATCGCTATTTTGGTTGGCGGTATTTTCATCTGGTTGTGTACCGATCCGACTTTCAAAGAACTCAAAGACGCTGTTATTCAAATGGCGACAACTCCGAGAAGTTACGACTTGGTGGGAGCTCTTTATTTAGTGATCTGTTTGGAGATTGAATTAAGAAAGAGCGGTTGCTTAGCCGGCATGGTTGAGGCTCTTTCAAGGATGTTTTCCAGTCGCAGGTTTACGTTAGCTGTGATGCCGGCCTTTTTGGGGCTGTTGCCCTCCATTGGTGGGGCAAGATTCTCTGCCCCGATTGTGGAAGAAGCTTCAAAAGGTTTTGAAGCCAAACCGGAAGACAAAGCGGCCATCAATTTCTGGTTCCGTCATATTTTTGAATTTTCCAGCCCCTTGGTGCCGGGCATGATTTTGGCTTGCGGCATCGCCGGCGTCAAAATTGGTGATCTGATTGTGCACTTGGGTTGGCTTACCATCGTGGCTTTTATTCTCGGCTGGTTTGTCATGGTTCGGGGATTAAAGCAGACTGTAGCCACTCGCACGGAAGTTTCCAATGAAGAAGCCAAGCGTCACAACATGGACTTTGTTCTGTCTCTGACACCTGTGATTGCCAACGTGGTTTTGATGGTGGCCTTTGGTCTTCAGGCTTCTGTTTCCATGATTATCGTTGTCGTGGCCATGATTCCGCTTTTAATGTTCTTTAATCGCCATGTCAGTGTCAGGGAAGTTTTCATCGGCGCTTTGGACTACAAGATGTTTGCTAACGTCATTTGTATTTTGTTGTTCATTGCCCTTTTGGAAAGCACGGGTGTTTTGGCGCTTTTGGTTGCCGCTTTTGAATCGTCTCCGTTGCCGATTCCTGTGATCATTGGTTTCTTGAGTTTCATTATTGGGTTGCTCACGGGTATTTCTCAGGGGCACGTTGCGATTATGATGCCGATCGTTGCCGGCATTTCCATGGGAGATTTGGATTTGGTGGGCGTGGCCATGGTCTTTGGTGTGGCTGGGCAAATGGTAACACCGACACACTTGTGTCTGACCATTACGGTGGACTACTTTAAGAGTGATTTCTTTAAGACCTTAAAGCCTGTTTTGTGTGCTCAAATTCCGCTTGCCATCATCTTTATCGCGGTGTCTTACTTTACTTGGGGAACCGGTTGGTTCTAGCTTAAGCAGAAATTTTTCAGTTAAAAAAAGAGCACGCTTTACGGTTTTCGTAGCGTGCTCTTTTAGCTACCGGTGTGCCTTAATCAATTTTATGAGCATTGTGAAGGTTAAGTTCGGCCATGATGGTGGCGGAGATTTCTTCAATGGAACGGCTCGTGGAACTGAGCCACTTGATTCCTTCCCGGCGCATCATGTTTTCCGCTGCTTCAATTTCCTGTCGGCAGTTTTCCAAAGAGGCATAACGGCTGCCCGGACGGCGTTCGTTGCGGATTTGAGACAGACGCTCCGGTGAAATGGAAAGTCCGAAAAGCTTATCGCGCTTATCTTGGAGGACTTCAGGAAGTTCACCACGTTCGAAATCTTCGGGAATGAGCGGATAGTTGGCAGCCTTCACGCCAAACTGCATGGCTAAGAAAAGGCTTGTTGGTGTTTTACCTGAACGGCTCACACCGACCAAAATGACATCGGCTTCATTTAAGCCTTTGTTCATTTGTCCGTCATCGTGCGCGAGTGAATAGTTAATGGCTTCGATACGGCGGTTATACCGTTCTTCATCCTTGATCACATGGCTTCGGCCCATGGAGTGCGCGGATTTCAAACCCGTTTCCTGTTCAATTTCTTTAATGAAACTGCGGAAAAATTCGATGCGGAAACCCTGGCATTTTTCGGTGAACGTTTTGTGGATGTTCACATCGACAAAGGTTGAGAAGACCAAGGGACGGACACCTGAGCGGATGTACGCGTCATTGATCTTTTGGGCTGCCAAAACAGCCTTTTCGGGAGTATCGATAAATGGAATACGAACTTGATCGTATTGCAGATCGGTAAATTGGGTAAGCACCGAGTGCGCGAGCGTTTCAGCGGTAATGGCTGTGGCGTCCGAGACAATAAACACAGTGCGCTTCCCGCTTTTATGAGCGGTTTCGTCTTTTTCAAGAGTATTGAACATAAAGGGCCTGAGATTAAAAAATTACCCGAAATGAATCGGTTGTCGCTACAATTCAGATATTCTAACAATCCAATCCTTTTTGGGGGAAGAAAATGCCGCAAGGTCGTTATGTATTTCCGTTTAGCCAACTGCGTATGACCGACGTCGATCGCGTTGGTGGTAAAAACGCCTCTTTAGGTGAATTACTGAGCCAACTGACGAGCGCCGGAATCCGGGTTCCTGACGGTTTCGCCACGACTGCCGAAGCGTTCCGCTTGTTCCTGACAGAAAACAACCTCGAAGAACGCATCAATGATCGACTCAAAGATCTCAATGTTGAAGATGTGAAGGCTCTTGCACAGGCCGGTGCAGAAATCCGTAAGATGATTGAAGAAGCACCCTTCCCCGCAGAGCTGGAAAAGGAAATTCGTGAATTCTACGAATGGTTAAAGGACGGCCAAGAAGAAATCAGCGTGGCCGTTCGTTCTTCTGCGACCGCCGAAGACTTGCCGGATGCATCTTTTGCCGGTCAACAGGAGACCTATCTGAACGTGGTCGGTATTGATCAGGTCTTGAGCCGTATGCGTGAAGTTTTCGCTTCACTTTATAACGACCGCGCCATCAGCTACCGTGTCCACAAGGGCTTTACGCACTCTGAAGTGGCTTTGTCGGCCGGCGTGCAACGCATGTGCCGCTCCGACAAGGGCGCCGCCGGCGTGATGTTCACGCTTGACACCGAAAGCGGTTTTGATCAAGTGGTCTTTATCACGGCCAGCTACGGTTTAGGTGAAACAGTGGTTCAAGGCGCTGTGAACCCGGATGAATTCTATGTTCATAAGCCCATGCTTGCCGCGGGCAACTTCCCGATCATTCGCCGCACGTTAGGCAGCAAACTGATCAAGATGGAATTTGACACCGATGCCAAGAGTGGCCGCAGTGTTCGCACGGTTGATGTGAGCGCTGAAGACCGCCGCCACTTCGCCATCACGGATGACGATGTCATTGAATTGGCCAAGTTCGCCACGATTATTGAAAAGCACTATGGTCGTCCGATGGATATCGAATGGGGCAAGGACGGTATCGATGGCAAGATTTACATTTTGCAGGCTCGTCCTGAAACGGTTAAGAGCCGTCAGAATACGGCTGACGTCCAACAACGCTTTACCTTAAAGAGCAAAGGTCGTGTGTTGGTGACCGGCCGCGCTATCGGTCAAAAGATCGGTATGGGTCCGGTGCGTATCGTTGAAGATGCAAGCGAAATGGAACGTGTTCAGGCCGGTGATGTTCTGGTTACAGATATGACCGATCCGAACTGGGAACCGGTGATGAAGCGCGCCAGCGCTATTGTGACCAACCGCGGCGGTCGTACCTGCCACGCAGCCATTATTGCTCGTGAATTGGGTATTCCGGCTGTGGTCGGTTGCGGCGATGCAACCGAACGCCTGGCCGAAGATATGGAAGTGACCGTTTCTTGCGCCGAAGGCGATACCGGTAAGATCTACGAAGGCCGTCAAGAAGTTCAAATTGAAGAAGTCAAGCGCGGCGCCTTGCCTGATATTCCCGTGAAGATCATGATGAATGTCGGCAATCCGCAATTGGCTTTTGAATTCCAATCCATCCCCAATAAGGGTGTGGGTCTGGCTCGCTTGGAATTCATTATCAATAACAATATCGGTATCCATCCGAAGGTGGTTCTCGATTATCCGAACGTTGATGGTGAATTGCGTGACGCGGTTGAACGTTTGAGCGCCGGCTACAAGAGCCCGGTTGATTTCTTCGAAATGAAGATTGCCGAAGGTGTGGCTACGATTGCCGCTGCTTTCTGGCCGAAGAAGGTGATCGTTCGCTTGTCCGACTTCAAGAGCAACGAATATCGTAAGTTGATCGGCGGTGATCGTTACGAACCGGATGAAGAAAATCCGATGTTGGGCTTCCGCGGCGCCTCCCGCTACATCGCCAACAGCTTTGCCGAGTGCTTCCGTATGGAATGCCGCGCGATGAAGTTTGTCCGCGATACGATGGGCCTGACCAATGTTGAATTGATGGTGCCGTTTGTTCGTACGCTCGATGAAGCCCGTCAAACGATTGAAATCATGGAACGCAACGGTCTAAAGCGCGGTGAAAACGGTTTGCGCGTCAACATGATGTGTGAAATTCCGTCTAATGCGGTTTTGGCTGACAAGTTCCTTGACTACTTCGACGGTTTCTCGATCGGCTCCAACGATATGACTCAGTTGACATTGGGTCTGGACCGTGACTCCGGTCTCGTGGCAGCCAGCTTTGACGAACGTAACGAAGCCGTGAAGGTCCTGCTTTCAATGGCAATCCGTGCCTGCCGTGCTCGCGGCAAGTACGTTGGCATCTGCGGTCAAGGTCCTTCTGACCATGAAGATTTAGCTCAATGGCTCATGGACGAAGGCATTGAATCCGTCTCCTTGAATCCGGATACGGTGGTTGATACCTGGAGACGTTTGGCTGCCTCCAAGTAATCGATAAGACTGCTTGTTAATAGTCAAAAGACCGGTTCAAAAAACCGGTCTTTTTGTATGGTTGTCGGCTTAAAAGTTTTATACTCCGACGACAAATATTTTTGTGGAAATTGCGGACATGCCCGATCAAGTTGAACTAATCACTACACTGGCCTGGGGGTTGGGATTATCTTTGATTTTCGGATACTTAGTCAGTCTTATCCGTATGCCGGCCTTGGTCGGTTACCTGTTGGCCGGTGTTTGTATTGCTCCGACAACGCCCGGTTTCGTCGGGAATTTGGATTTAGCCGGTCAACTTTCTGAGGTCGGTGTCATTTTGTTGATGTTTGGCGTCGGTCTGCATTTTTCACTCAAGGATCTTTTGCAAGTAAAAGCGGTGGCGGTGCCGGGAGCCATCTTGCAGATGACGGCTACAACCGTGATCGGCACGATCATGGCCTATTTTGTTTGGGATTGGCCATTGACGGGGGCCTTTATTCTCGGAGTGGCGCTTGCCTGCGCTTCAACGGTTGTGATGACCAAGGCACTCGATGCTCGTGGAATCCTTCAGACCGTGCGCGGCCGTCTGGCCGTGGGCTGGCTTGTTGTACAAGATCTGGTGACCGTACTTTTGCTCGTTTTATTGCCGACCATCGGTACATTATCCGCTAATGAATCCATTTCTTTAACTCAGTTGTCGGGGCAGATTTTGGGCACGGCAACGCTCGTGGTGGGCTTTGTCGCTTCCATGGTGATTATCGGCAGGCGTGTCCTACCTTGGATTTTGATGCGTACGGTTAAGACCGGCTCCCAAGAACTTTTCACCCTGTGCGTGATCGCCATAGCCATTACGGTTGCTTACGCCTCTTCGACCATTTTCCATGTTTCGTTCGCATTGGGTGCCTTTTTTGCCGGCATGATGATGCGCGAGAGCGAATATTCACATCGTGCGGCTTTACAAACTTTACCCCTTCAGGACGCCTTCTCCGTCATCTTCTTTTTAGGTATCGGCATGTTGTTTGATCCCAAGGTATTGATTGAGCATCCCTTTGAGATCATTTTCGTTGTTTTATTGGTTGTCTTTGTTAACAGTACCGTGGCCGGTTTTTGGGTCCGTCGAAAGGGCTATCGTTTAATTGATGCGACCACTGTTGGTTTGGCGGTTTCTCAGGTCGGTGAATTCTCGTTTATTTTGTCGGGTCTGGCCGTTTCCATGGGTCTTGCGGGTCGTGAAGAGCTCTCGCTTATTGTGGCAGCGGGTCTAATTACCATTGCACTGAATTCCATTTCTTTTGCTGGGCTACGTCCGTTTATGAGACGCTTTTTCCCGGAATTGATCCAGCAAGCCGAGCAAGAAGATTTAGACGAAGATGGCGATGGCATCCGCAATCGTATCTTAATTGTCGGTGCGGGTATTACCGGACGGGAGCTCTATAAGAAGTTCGAGAATACAGATTTTGATACCTACATCATCGAAAAGCAGGCCGAACGATCCATGCAGCAGGAGTTGGGAGAACATTTTATTTTCGCTGATGCCTCTCACCCGTTGGTTTTATCCAAATTAAATTTGGAAAAGACTCGCTGGGTTTTGATTACAACGTCTGAAGCATTAATTGCCCGCAGTATCGCTGATCAAGTGGCAAAAATTGATCCTCAGGTCAAAGTGTTGGCTCTATCGGATAAAGAAGGCGACAGAGATTTCTTTATTTCTCGCTCCGGTCAGTTGGATCCCAACGTCAGTGCTTTAATTGAAACTCGTAAAGAAATTGCGGACAGTATTTTTGAGTGTGTCGAGCAAGACGACCAAGAGCAAAGAAAAAGCCGTCGAAACAGCAAAAAAAATATAAAAAAAATCCCCGAATAACACTCGTGAATGCGTACAATTAACCATTGGACGCCAAAAAATTCTAATGGGTGTCAATTCCCTTGATCGTTGATTTTTTTGCTTTTTTAGGACAAAACCCGTGCACCACGAATTTGCACTGATTGCGACCTTGGCCTGGGGGCTCGGTTTGGCTCTGGTTTTGGGGTTCGCAGCCACTAAAGTCAAACTTCCCGCTTTGGTCGGTTACCTTTTAGCCGGTGTTTGTATTGCACCGACTACACCGGGTTTTGTCGGTGATATGGACTTGGCCGCAGAACTTTCCGAAGTCGGTGTCATGCTCTTGATGTTCGGTGTCGGTCTGCATTTCTCTTTAACCGATTTGCTCCGAGTGAAAACGGTTGCCTTGCCCGGCGCCATTATTCAGATGGCTATTGCGACGGCTATCGGCATGGGGATGGCTCACTGGTGGGGCTGGAGCTGGGGGGAAGCTTTCATTCTCGGTTTGTCCCTGTCTTGCGCTTCAACGGTTGTTTTGATGAAGGGCTTGGAAGCCAAAGGGTGGTTGCAGCGATCAAGAGGTCAATTGGCTGTCGGTTGGCTTGTTGTTGAAGACTTGGTCACGGTTCTTCTTTTGGTGCTTTTGCCCTCCATTGCGACTTTCTTTAAAGGTGAAGCGCCCGGAGACGGATCACTTACCGTTGCCATTTTGGAAACGACCGTATTGATTATCGGTTTTATAGCATCCATGCTCGTGATCGGACGTCGTGTTTTGCCGTGGGTGCTTTTCCAAGCCGTCAAGACCGGTTCTCAAGAAGTCTTTACATTGTGCGTGATCGCCATTGCCATTGGTGTCGCATACGCTAGTGCGCAGATATTTAACGTTTCCTTCGCTTTGGGTGCTTTTTTTGCAGGCATGATGATGCGTGAGAGTGAATACTCTCATCGAGCCGCGTTGCAAACCCTACCCCTTCAGGACGCCTTCTCGGTGATCTTCTTCTTGGGCGTGGGAATGCTCTTTAACCCGATGATCATTATCGAAAATCCTTTGCATGTATTAGGGATTGTTTTGGTCATCATTGTCTGTAAGAGCATTACGGCCGCTGTGTGGGTGAAAGTGATGGGCCGAAGCTATAAAGACGCGCTCACAGTCGGCGCGGCTTTGGCTCAGGTTGGGGAATTCTCCTTTATTTTGGCTGGATTAGGTTTAAATCTTGGCTTATTGCCTGAAGAAGGAATGTCGCTGATTTTGGCCGGCGGGATTATCAGTATCGCTTTAAATCCCTTGTTGTTTGCGTTGGTTGAACCCGTTCATAAGCGCTTTTTCTTAAAAGAGAACCCGGCAACAGAAGAAGATGAGGAAGATCTTGAAGAAGAAAAAGCGGCCAAGCGTGATCGCGTTATCATCATTGGCGCCGGTGTGTTGGGGCGTGAGCTTGCCGAAGGGCTAATGGCTAAAAAAGTCGATGTGGTCATTATTGAAAAAAATATTGAGCGTTCGATGAAAGAAGAGTTAGGGGATCACTTCATTTTGGGTGACGCCATGCAAAAGCAGACGCTGGAGTTTGCCGGTATTGAGCGAGCAAGATGGGTGGTTGTGTCTACGACCGATCCGGTGATCGCGCGTAAAGTCGTTGACGTGGTCGGTGAAACCGATCCGGAAGTTCGAGTCGTTGCTATCGCTGATAAGACGGGCGAAGAAAAGCTCTTTTTGGATACAAATGGGGAATTGCCCTTGCATTTGGAGCATCTATTGCAGTTGCGCCATGAAGCGGCGAAAACGATTTTGAGTTACGTTTGCGGGCCTCGTGGTTTGAGGGCAGTTTCCAAGGTTAAACGTCCGCCCGAAAAAGACAGCAAAGAGACGAAAGAGCCTAAAAGCGCTAAAGTTATAAAGGAGCCTACTCAAGCTGAGGCACAATAGGGCTGAAGCAAGAAGGATAAAGACTATGACATTAAGTGCAGCGACCCTTTGGTTAATTTTGGCAGCTCTTTTAGGCATCATTGAGCTGATTGCCACGACGTTTTATTTGTTGGTTTTGGCGGCCGCTGCGCTAGTAGCCGCCGGTGCCGCATGGTTTGGAATGGAGCTTGAATGGCAGATTTCGCTTTTTGCCGTGATTGCTATCGTTGGCTCTATATGGGTGCGACGCATTCGTTCCATTCCAACTAAAAGCGACGCACAGGCCGAAGCTCTTCAAAATCTGGACCAAGGCCAAATTGTCTACGTTAATGCCTGGGATGAGGCAGGTTGCGCAACGGTTCAATATCGCGGTGCCGATTGGCAGGCCCGAGTCTTAGAAGGTGAACCCCGCACTCAGGGAGCGTACGTTATTGTGCGTGTTGAGGGTAGCGTTTTGTATTTAAAGAAATCATCTTGATAAAAGCAATGGAATAAAAAATATGAGCGGTTTCATGATTTTTACCCTGGTACTGGCTGTTTTGGCCATTGTATTTGCCTTTCAGGCTATTAAAGTTGTTCCGCAGCAATCCGCCTGGATTGTGGAACGTTTGGGGAAATTCCACGCCGTTTTATCCCCCGGACTTAATGTCGTGATTCCCTTTATTGATAGGGTCGCCTACAAGCATTCGCTCAAGGAAATTCCTTTGGATACACCGAGCCAAGTTTGTATCACCAAGGACAATACGCAGTTGTCTGTTGACGGTGTTCTCTTTTTCCAGGTCACCGATCCGATGCGCGCAAGCTATGGTACGAGCAACTATGTGATCGCCATTACTCAACTGGCTCAAACCACTTTAAGAAGTGTGATCGGTAAGATGGAATTGGATAAAACGTTTGAAGAACGCGATCTTATTAACCGTTCTGTTGTCAGCGCGATTGATGAAGCGGCTCTTAACTGGGGTGTGAAGGTTCTGCGTTATGAAATTAAGGATTTGACGCCGCCTGCTGTGATTTTGCAGGCTATGCAGCAACAGATTACGGCAGAGCGCGAAAAGCGCGCTGTGGTGGCGGCTTCTGAGGGTCGTAAGCAAGAACAGATTAACTTGGCAACCGGTGCCCGTGAAGCGGCTATTGCAGAATCGGAAGGTGAAAAACAAGCGGCGATCAATAAGGCTGAAGGTGAGGCGGCCGCAACCTTAGCGATTGCCAAGGCAACCGCTGAGGCGTTAAGACAGATTGCTGAAGCCACCCGTGCTCCGGGCGGCATGGATGCCGTTAACCTTAAAGTGGCTGAGCAGTACGTGCAAGCCTTTGCTCAACTTGCCAAAGAAGGCAACACAATCCTTTTGCCTTCAAATATGAATGATATGGGGAGCATGATTGCCTCGGCGATGAGCATTATGCGAAACACGGATCCGAAAACGGTCTCGACCGAAGTCACTAAGCCCGTTGTGCCCTCGATTTTAAATACCAAGTCGTAGTAAGATACGGCACGTTACATAGGGGAAGCATTTGGTAAGCTTTCCCTATTTCATTGTTTTTACAGGCCATCTCATGACCAATCAACTTGATGTCCGGCCCGAGGCTGTGCACTTGAGCAATCCGGCAGAGCTTTTTTCCTTTTTTGACGGCTATCTGGATTACACACTCGATTTTATGCAACAGGCCAAAGACGCAGAAGCTTTCAGTAACTCTATTTCAGAACATGCGTTGTTTCTGACGACAGCTTTCACTCAAAAAATTCCGATGTTTTTTGTTGATGAAAAAGACTTTGGGGATAATCTGAGCACGAGACTGAAAAAGTCACTTCAAAAAGACGATTTGGTTCTTGAAAACTCTGCAATCCTTTTGAAGGCCAAAACGGAAGATTTCGTTTTTTACGTGGCGACCTTAATGGTTCAGCAGTTCATGGAGTTAATAAAGGACTGTGAAGAAAAGCAAGACAGTCCTGCTGTTTTTGAACTCCGTCGAAACGCCTTTGTTCAAGATTGGGTAAACCGTTTTTTAGGTATGGAAAAATATGCCGAATAACCAAGAAACAAACACAGAAGTGCATCAAGAAAGCGCTCCACAATTTGATCTTTCTGATGTGTCGGTGCTCACCGAGTTATTCGAGGTTGTGCTCTACGATGTTGTCAGGCGATCCAATATGGTCTCATCTTCGCAATTAAAGCAAGAAGAGGCGGTGGCCATGGATAAGCAATCGGCGGCCTTCCTTTCGGCTGTTCTGGCTGGCAAAAACGAACAATTTATCGCAAAGCCCTATTGGACGGGAGATCCTTTGGCCGGTTACTTAAAGCTCTACATGAAAGAGCGTTTTGAGAAAGTGGGCGTCACGGAAAAGGAACTTGCCGATACACGTGCTATTTTGCAGGCGGCATGCTTTGAATTTATATGCGACGTTTATGCGTTAATGAAAAAATTTGCCCAATTGGAATCGGCTGAAGGTTTTCAATCTGAGGGAAAACGCTTGTGTCTGATGTGGGCCGAGCGGATGTTGGGTCTAAAAGAAACCGATCCGATTCAGATTTAAGAGGTAAGCCGTGTCCTGTCCATTGCGTTACGCAACAAAGCGCCAAGTGGCCCCTAACATTGCTTCTTATCCGGTCGCAAGAAGTGTTGTGGCTCAAGCCGTGCGCAATACTTGGGATCGAGCACTTAAGGTCAGCGCCGAAAAGATGACGATGCAGGAGCTCGAGCAAGCGAATTTGGATTTAGTGCTTTGGCTTCAGGACACCTTTAGCGGCGCCAATACGCATTTTTCCTGTGAAAGTGAATTTAACGAAAAACGTTTGCCTGAGCTTTTGCGCGAGTCGATGGCCGAGGAGATTATTCTTTTTAATCCGGCCGCCGATATCCACGAAAACGAATCGTTGATGTTTTCGGTCTTTGCATATTTCGTTTCCGAAATTTATGTTTTATTGAAAGAGGCTGATGTTGCGAATGCCGGATTGGACGGCAATCCGCGGGTAGAGGCCTTTATTGATTTATGGAGCTTGCGTTTGACGGGGGCGCCCGTGGCAAGTGATTTTAAAAAAGAGGAGTATTGATCAATGAGCTGCAGTGGAAATTGCTCTTCCTGCGGAAGTGATTGCCAAAAACAACCTTTGCGCCATCCGAATATCACCGGTGCCATTTTGGGACAATTTATGATGGAAATGGCTATGCGTTCACAGAAAAACGCTGCCGGTGAAATCACCGAGGATGTCATGGATGACATGGATCGCAAGACCATGAATTGGCTTGGCGCAACTTTCAGCGGAAAAAATGCCCAATTTGAAATTGATCCGCAGTGGTATCCGGTGGGTGTAGCCGGCAATCTAAGAATTAAGCTTGGAACAGAGCTTGCTCAGGCCGCTGGCGGCAAGTTGCCCGAGGATAATGCTACGTTGATTTATTCAGCCATGGCTGTTTTTATGGCGGAAGTTTACGACACGCTCGCCGTGGTGACGAAAAAGGGGGTAGAACCCTTGGGGGAAGTGCCGGCGCCGGAGATGCTTGCGCTACTTAAACGTTGGACAGAAATGTTGGTGGGCTATGAGCTTCAGTGGCGAGATCCCGCTCAAAAAACAGAAGACTCGGAAAAAGAGAATATAGAAAATAAATAAGCCGCCTCTTAGAGACGGCTCTGACAGAAGCTTCAAGGCGCTTACCTTGAAGCTTTTTTCATTAGACGTTCCCGATCGCGATCCCATTGTTTTTTGCTTTCATCAGCACGTTTTTCATACTGACGTTTGCCTTTAGCTAGCGCGACAGTCAGCTTCACCCGTCCGCGCGTAAAGTGCATATCCAGAGGAATGAGAGCGTAACCTGCCCGCTCTACCTTACCGATCAATTTATTGATTTCACGGGAATGCATCAATAATTTTCTCAAGCGGGTAGGATCCGGTTTAGTGTGTGTGCTGGCCGTCTTCAGTGGAGTTATGTGGGCGTTTAAGAGAAACAATTCCCCACCGCGGATAATGACATGGGCCTCTTTGATTTGCGCACGCCCCTCACGGATGGATTTAACCTCCCATCCTTCGAGCACGAGGCCTGCTTCGTGCTTTTCTTCTATGTAGTAATCAAAAAGAGCCTTACGGTTGACGATATTGGCCACGGTATTCGTACTTCCTGAATGTTCAAACAGGGACACATTCTACCAAGGCCTTACATTTTGAGGAAAATCAGAGTGTCATTTGGCTTTACACGAAATGCTGTTGACGCTGGTAACTTGCTTTTTTTAACATTCAAAATGGCGTCTTGGGGACGCGAATTTTCGTCAATTTTAGGAAAGAAGAACATCATGGAAAATCAAGCTGAACTCGTTAAAAAGTTCACCGACGTGATGGCAGACTTCACGGCTTATTTTGGCAAACATCTTCCCGATGATGTCCAAGCAAAGCTTGAAGAATTGCGTGCCGAACAAACGACGGATATGGCCAAGATTATTTACGACGCGATGTTTAAAGACATTGCTTTAGCCAAGGAACTCGATCGTCCGATGTGTCAGGACACGGGCGTTATCCAGTACTTTATTGAAGTCGGTGATCGATTCCCGATTTTGGGAAAAATGCAGCAAGCGCTCGCGGAGGCTACGCGCCGGGCAACGGTACAGGCTCCTCTTCGCCACAACGCGGTTCAAATTTTCGATGAAAAAAATTCCGGCAACAATACCGGTCACCGCATCCCTTGGATTGATTGGGATATCGTACCCGATAGTGATGAGTGCGTGATTTATGCCTACATGGCCGGTGGCGGATGTTCTCTTCCCGGAACGGCTAAGGTTTTGATGCCTGTGGAAGGTTATGAAGGCATTGTGCAATACATCTTCGATACGATGGTCGAGCGCGGCATCAACGCGTGCCCGCCGGTTTTGGTGGGTGTCGGTATTGCCGGCAGCGTTGAAGTGGCTGCTCGTTTGTCCAAGAAAGCCTTGATGCGTCCGGTTGGTTCTCATAATCCCAATCCTCGCGGAGCAGAAATGGAACGTTTGCTCGAAGAAGGTCTCAATAAGTTGAATGTCGGACCCGGTGGCCTGACCGGTGTCAAGAGTGTGATGGGTGTCAACATTGAAGATGCCGCCCGTCATCCTTCATGCTTGGCTGTGGGTATTTCGATGGGTTGCTGGGCACACCGCCGCGCCGCCATTAAGCTTCATGCGGATATGAGCTACGAACTCTTGTCTTACAAGGGAGTTAGATTATGAGCAAAAAAGTTCTGACAACACCGATCCAAGACAAGGATTTGGAAGATATCAAAATCGGTGATGTGATTTATTTGACTGGCTACCTTGTGACGGCACGCGATGCCGCTCACACGCGCTTGGTGAAGTTGGGTCGCAAGTTGCCTGTGGATTTGAGAGGTAAGGCGATTTTCCATGCCGGTCCGATCATGGTGCATCGCAAAGATGATCCGACGAAGTTTGATGTCGTCTCCATTGGTCCGACAACCTCAATGCGTATGGAAAAATTCCAAAAGCAGTTCCTAGAGCAAACCGGTACAAAACTCATTGTCGGCAAAGGCGGCATGGGACCGAATACAACAGCCGGCTGCAAAGAAACCAAAGCGTTGCATTGCGTTTTCCCCGGCGGTTGCGCCGTGGTGGCTGCGGAGTGCGTTGAAGAAGTGGAAGACTGCCAATGGCCCGAATTGGGTATGCCTGAAGCCATGTGGGTGATGCGAGTGAAAGAATTCGGACCGCTCGTGGTCTCCATTGATACGCACGGCAATAACCTTTTTGAACAAAATAAGAAACACTTTAATGAACTGAAGAATCCGATTGTTGAAGAAATCAACAAGCACGTGAGCTTCATTCAATAACCGTTTTGGTTAAAATGCACCTCGGCTTGGTTTGTTGCCGGCCGAGGTTTTTTGTTTTTGGAGATTGAGAATGCAAGTAACTGTCGTTCGGCTTGATCGTGATGAGGTTTTTGTAAAAACGCTAGAGCTCCCCGAAGGCACTACTTTGCAGCAAGCCGTCCAAGAGGCCGGTTGGACGGTAGGCAACAACCAGAAATTAGCTCTTTGGAATGTACTGAAGGATCCGCAAACAAAAATTTCAGAAGGCGATAGGATCGAGATTTTGCCTGCTCTGACAGTAGATCCCATGACAGCCAGACGGTTGCGTGAAGAAAAGAATCAAAAACCCGAAAATGTATTAATTCGTGGCCGCAATGGTGGAAAACATCGTCTGCTTTGATTGAAAATATCGCTATTTTAGTTGCGAAAATCTCTAGAAATAAGTTAAAATACATCGTTAATCTTTTTACGCCATTCTCCATGGCGATGCCGAATTTTTTCTACATTTTTCGACTGAGGTTAACATGCGCATTAGACAAAAGGCACTGACTTTTGATGATGTGTTGCTCGTTCCGGCACACTCTGAAGTTCTCCCCCGTGACACCGTTCTGACCACCAAAATCACCCGCGAATTAAGCTTGAACATTCCGATGGTTTCCGCTGCTATGGATACCGTGACGGAATCAGGTTTGGCTATTGCTTTGGCTCAAGAAGGCGGTATCGGTTTTATTCACAAAAATATGAGCCCGAAGCAGCAGGCAGCTGAAGTGGCTCGTGTGAAGCGTCATGAAGCCGGTATGGTGGCCGATCCGATTACGGTTACTCCGGGTATGACAGTCGGTGAAGTGATTCGTTTGAGCCGTGAACGTCACATCTCCGGTTTGCCGGTTGTCGATGACAAGCGTGTCTTGGGTATGGTGACTTCCCGTGATCTTCGCTTTGAAACGCGCATGGATATCCCGGTGTCCCAAATCATGACGCCGGCCGATCGTCTCGTGACAGTTCGCGAAGGCGCCAGCCTCGAAGATGCCAAGCGCTTGATGCATCAACATCGTGTCGAACGTGTTCTCGTGGTCGATAAGGACTTTAACCTCACGGGCTTGATGACGGTAAAAGACATTATCAAGGCCGGTGAACACCCGAATGCTGCCAAAGACTCCCACGGTCGTCTGCTTGTCGGTGCCGCTGTTGGTGTCGGCGCGGGCACGGAAGAACGCATTGAATTGATGCTTGAAGCCGGTGTTGACGTGATTGTGGTTGATACCGCTCACGGTCACTCTCAGGGCGTTTTGGATCGCGTGGCTTGGGTGAAGAAGAATTACCCGCAACTGCAAGTTATCGGTGGCAACATTGCTACCGCTGAAGCTGCCCGCGCATTGGTTGACGCCGGTGCTGACGGTGTCAAGGTCGGTATCGGACCGGGTTCTATTTGTACGACACGTATTGTGGCCGGTGTTGGCGTCCCGCAAATCACGGCCGTCTCTGACGTTGCTCAAGCTTTGGAAGGCACAGGCGTTCCGTTGATCGCCGACGGTGGCATCCGCTTCTCCGGCGACATCGCCAAGGCTTTGGCCGCCGGCGCTTACGCTGTGATGATGGGTGGTATGTTTGCCGGCACAGATGAAGCTCCGGGTGAAGTCGTTCTCTACCAAGGCCGCTCTTTCAAGAGCTACCGCGGCATGGGCAGCTTGGGCGCTATGACAAAGGGTTCCGCCGACCGCTACTTCCAAGACAACAATTCCGGCAATATCAGCAAGTTTGTTCCGGAAGGTATCGAAGGTATGGTGCCCTACAAGGGACCGCTCTCTCAGATCGTCTACCAGATGATTGGCGGTTTGCGCTCTTCGATGGGCTATTGCGGTTGCCGCACTGTTGAAGAAATGCGTCAACGTGCCGAATTCGTTGAAATTACGGCCGCCGGCTGGCGTGAATCTCACGTCCACGACGTAAGAATTACGAAGGAAGCCCCGAACTACCGTCAGGAACAATAAGTTTCGGTAGCCATTTTTGATGAATAAACAGGCGCGAGTTGAGTTTAATCTGTAAACTTACTCGCGCCTTAATGATTTTTGTTTTTTAATTTTTACGACAAACGACCATGACTCACGATCGTATTCTTATTTTGGACTTCGGTTCTCAAGTGACGCAATTGATTGCCCGTCGCGTGCGCGAAGCTCACGTTTACTGCGAAGTGCATCCCAATGACGTCTCCGAAAGCTTCATTCGCGAATACAATCCGAAAGGCATCATCCTTTCCGGTTCTCATATGAGCGCTTATGAAGAAAGCACGGATCGAATTAGCCAAGCGGTTTTTAACGCGGGTGTGCCTATTTTGGGTATCTGCTACGGCATGCAAACCATGGCTCAGCAATTGGGCGGTAAGGTGGAAAATGTCGGAAAGCGTGAATTTGGCTACGCCGAAGTGAAAAACCACAACAATTCCGAATTGCTCAACGGCATCGAAGATACAAAGAATGAAGCCGGCGAATCCATCATGAAGGTGTGGATGAGCCACGGCGATAAAGTCACGCAGTTGCCCGAAGGCTTTAAAGTGATGTGCTCAACGCCTTCTTGCCCCATCGCCGGTATGTGTGATGAAACCCGTCACTATTATGCGGTTCAATTCCATCCTGAAGTAACTCATACGCTTCAAGGCCGTCAAATCCTCAACCGTTTTGTTCTCGATATCTGTAAGGCAGAGCCTTCCTGGATCATGGGTGACTATGTGAAGGAAGCTGTTGAGCAAATTCGTGCGCAAGTCGGAGATGAAGAAGTTATCTTGGGTCTTTCCGGTGGCGTTGACTCTTCCGTGACCGCTGCGTTGATTCACAAGGCCATCGGCAAGCAATTGACCTGTGTGTTCGTTGATAACGGTTTGTTGCGTAAAAATGAACGCGAACAAGTTCGTGAAACATTTGAAAAGAACATGGGCTTAAAACTCATTGTGGTTGACGCCGTTGACCGTTTTATGGGTGAATTGGCCGGTGTTACCGATCCTGAACAAAAGCGCAAGATTATCGGCCGACTTTTTGTTGAAGTTTTCCAAGAAGAAGCCGCCAAGCTGCCCAATGCCAAGTGGCTTGCACAAGGAACGATTTATCCTGATGTGATTGAATCGGCCGGTGCCAAGACAAAGAAAGCGAAAACAATTAAGAGCCACCACAATGTTGGCGGCTTGCCGGATACGTTACATCTGAAGTTGCTTGAACCGTTGCGCGGTCTATTTAAGGATGAAGTCCGCGAATTGGGTGTTGCTTTAGGTTTGCCGGCTGAAATGGTTTATCGTCACCCCTTCCCGGGACCGGGTTTGGGTGTCCGCATTTTGGGTGAAGTCAAGAAGGAATATGCCGATCTGTTGCGTGAAGCCGATGCGATTTTCATTGAAGAACTTCGTAATGCCGGTTTTTATGACAAGGTCAGTCAAGCCTTTGTGGTATTCCTTCCTGTCAAGAGTGTGGGTGTAATGGGCGACGGTCGTACTTACGAATGGGTTGTCAGCTTACGCTCTGTTGAGACTAGCGACTTCATGACGGCCCGTTGGTCTCATTTGCCCTATGAGTTATTGGGTAAGGTTTCCAATCGTATCATCAATGAAGTACGCGGTATTAACCGTGTTTGTTACGATATCAGCGGTAAGCCGCCTGCCACGATTGAATGGGAATAATTCAAGCACCTGAACTAGCTTGAAAAGAGCAGAAAAGGATTGAAGTCAACTACTTGATTTTCAATCCTTTTTTTCATAAATGCAACAGAAATTTCTAGCAATAGTTCGCAACCCCTAGCAAAGAAAAATCGAGGTATTTAAAAGGGTATCAAATAAGGGGTCGAGGTATAAAATCGGAATTTGTCAACGAGCTACATTTCGATACCTCGACTCAATTGGAACCCCTGAAATGCTTACCAATTCGTACCTAAAAAACCTAAAACCTAAGTCAAAGGCATACAAGGTATCTGACCGTGATGGTCTCTATGCCGTTGTCCTTCCTTCCGGATCCATCTCATTTTGCTACAACTATCAAATCAACGGACGTAATGAAACCGTTACACTTGGATTGTGGAAAAAACAGGTGACACTGCAGCAGGCAAGAGAAAAGTTGATAGAAGTAAAAAAGCTAAAAGATTCCGGACTGTCACCTGCCCTTGAGAAATAACGAATCAAGAACCACGTAAGAAATGAAGAATCTGTACAGGTTCTTGTAGACCGTTTTCTGCAGCATGTAAAGTGGGCAAAAAGTACTCGCGATCGGAAGATGTATGTTATCCGCAATGAACTCCTACCTCGTTTCGGTCGTTATGGTTTGTCAGAGATTCAGTTTCCCGATATTTTGACCGTGATAGATGAGATTAATATCAAACGTCAAGCTCCGGCAACAGCAATCGAATTTCGAAATCTCTTGGCACAACTTTATGACTTTGCAAGAGATCGCGGTCTTCAGGTTGAAAACCTTGCGGCCAGAATCAGGCCTTCCAGTATTCATACTTTTCAGGCGAGAGATCGTGCCTTATCCGGCACCGAAATCGGTGCTTTGTATCACAGTATGAAACAGGTGCCGGTCACGCCGGTTATGAAGCATGCTCTGAAACTTCTTTTATTGACAATGGTTCGAAAAGGGGAGCTGCAAGGGGCCACTTGGGATGAAATCGATTTTGAAGAAAAGACCTGGACCATTCCCAAGGAGCGTATGAAAATGCGTCGCCCTCATATTGTGTATTTGTCCCGGCAGGCAATGGATATCCTTTTAGGCCTTCAATATATGGGAGGTGGATCTCAGTATGTTCTTCCAAGTCGTTACGATGAGGATAAGCCTCTGGCCGCTTCAACATTTAATAAAACCTGTTTGAGTTGTGTGACGGTTGCTCAGGAAAAAGGCTGGGATTTAAGGCGCTTTAATCCACACGATTTAAGGCGAACCGCGAGCACGATACTTCATGAAGCAGGGTTCAATAGTGATGTTATTGAGAAGTGTTTAGCGCATGAGCAAAAGGGTGTTCGGGCTGTCTATAACAAAGCTGAATATGCTAAGCACCGAAGAGAACTGCTTCAGGCCTGGGCAGATATGATTGACAAGTTTGTTGAAAACTTTGGCGGGAAATAGGATAAAATCTTGCGTCCGCTTAAGCGGGGAGGCGCTCAAGCGAGGGATTGACCGTTTCCCGGTATCGGTCAATCATCGTTAGGAATAGTTCCTAACGGTTGATAACAAAACCGGAAAAACTAACGCCCTGAGGGTCGAAACACAGGGCGTTGGAGGCAGAGATGAAAGACTTAAAAAACTCATCTCATGCCAACATGATGCCACGAGTTGAAATAAAATTCAACATCAATGTGCAATTCGTTGTACATAAACTGGTGTATGGATTTGTGTTGATTCTGTGGTTAATCGTGTCCGCATGGCCGTCATAAACTGACGAAAAAGGGCGGGATTTTTCCCGCCCCTCATGCGAAGATTGTCACTGGGCTATTTTCATTCGATTTTTGGCCCGTTCTGCAACCTCTCTCTCGATAAAACGCATACGCCTCTTGCCTAAGAGCAGACAATCTTCGTTTGCAGTGTCACCATCAGTCCTTTTTGACCATTTTCAGCCAGAGGATAGGCATCATTGAGTGTAATTTGCAGTCCATTGCGTTCAGCCAATGTTTTGACAATAGCCATTCCCAAGCCCGTACCGGTTTCGCCGGTACCTAGAACCCGGTAGAAAGGATCAAACACTCGTTCACGTTCTTCTTTGGGAATTCCCGGCCCATTATCATGAACATTCATCTTGAAAGGAACGAGAGACTGCAGTTCAATGGTGACGGTAGAGCCTTCCGGACAATACTTCACGGCATTTTCGATTAGATTGCGCAAAATACTGAAAAGGTCGTCCTCGGCAACATCAACGGTAAGAGTGCCGTCCTGATCGTATTCGTCAAAACCCAGTACTTCAATTTCAATTTTTTTCTTTTCAGCGTCAGCCCATATTTGCTCAATGACAGCTGCAACCGTTTCGGATAAAACAGTTTTTTTCTCGGTATTTTTCACAGATTGTGTTTGAGCTCGTTTTAACGAAAGAAGCTGCGAAACCAATCGAGTGGCGCGATCAATGCTAATTCGTAAATCTTTAAGCTGCTTTTTAGCTGGCTCATTCATTGTGGCTTTTTCCAGCCGTTCGGCCTGAAGTGAAAGGGCTGCCAGCGGGGATCTGAGTTCGTGAGCGGCATCGGCAACAAAACGGGATTCTCTTTGTCTTAGTTCATCAATTCGGAATAAAACGCCATTGAATGCATCAACCATCGGTAGCAACTCAGTGGGTAATCCCTGTGTGTCGATTGGGGTTAAGTCATCGGGTTGACGGTTGTTGATTTTGGAGGCTAGTGCGTGAATGGGTTTCATTGAATACCACAAAACGCCGGCCAAAATAATAAACAATGCTAAGGATAAAGCGAGTAGCGGAAGAGAAGCCGCCAATGCTGTTTGGCGGGCGATTTTTTCAATTTCCTTCATTCGCTGCGCAACAGCGATATGTTGTCCGCCTGAAAGCGTACGAAGATAAAGTCGGTATTCTGTGCCGGAAATAAAAAGCGTTTGCGCGCCGTCATAAAGATCCTGATCAAAGACGGCGCGAATGGTTTGTCCGCCTTTATGAAGCGTTCTGACCAGCACGGTCGAACCGGCTGGAGCGATGGCTTGAGGGGAATTTTCGTCCAGTGTGAACCAGTCTTCAAAGTCATCGTCATCCATCCACAAAGCGCTGGGATGTTTGCTGGAAATATCCAATCGCGCCAAAACACCCGTTACTTCTTCCAATAAGTCGTCTTGTTCATCACAAGCCTCGTTATAGGACAGGGTAAATAAAGACGCCGCGGCCGCAAGGCTCATGATGAGGGCGGCTGTGCCTGCCCAAACTAAAAGTCGTTTGACAAAACCGTAATTTTTTTTCTGAACCGGACTCATTGCGAGGATCCTTTCTCTACCATCCAACCCAATCCCCGGACATTTTTAATAACACTTGGTCCCAGTTTTTTTCTCAATGAATGAATCAAATATTCGACGGCGTTGCTTTCCGGTTCCTCTCCGGGCTCATAGATACGCTCTTCAATGCGTCTGCGGGAAAGGATTGTGCCGGGCCTGGCCAGCAGAGCCGCCAAAAGCGCGTATTCGCGTCTTGATAAGACAATGGGGGTTGAGTCGCCTGCCACCGTAGCGGTTTTTTCAGAAACATTGACGGTGACCAGACCGTTTGTTAAAGCATTTTCTGTTGTTTGGTTTTTGCGTCTTAAAACGGCACGGATTCGGGCAAGAAGCTCACTCATATGGAAAGGCTTAACCAGATAGTCATCCGCTCCGGCATCCAGTCCCTCCAGTCGATCATCCAATCCGTCTCTGGCAGTGAGAATAATCACCGGGATATTTTTCTTCTGTCCTTCTGCATTAGCTCTCAGTGTGCGCAACACCGTCATGCCGTCTACTCCGGGTAAGCCCAGATCCAATAGCAAAAAGCCGTACTCATTGACAGAGAGCATCATTAAGGCATCGCGACCATTGGCGACCTGTTCGACGGTATACATCTCGTCGCCTAATGCGCCTTTAATGGCCTGCGCGATCATCGGATCGTCTTCAACCAATAAAATTCTCATTTCAGAACCTCACACATAGTTTTTATTGTAGGTGAGTCAGACCGAAGGTGTGAGTGATTTTGCATTTGGTTGCTCTGACTTAGGAACGGCTAAGTTTTCTCTATGTTTGCTCTAAGTTTAACCAGGTACACTTGCGGGCAAGATAAAAAAGTTTTCGGAGAAATTATGAAAAAAACAGTCGTTGCAGTTGCGCTTTGTGCTTTGGCGATGCCATTGGCTGTGTTGGCACAATCGCCTAGCGGCTTTAATGCAACGCCATCGGCTCAGCCCCAAGGCTTTGCGTTGACTACATTGAAATCTATTGAAGAGGTCAAGCAAAATAGTTACGACGAACAGTTGGTTGTTTTGCGCGGGCGATTTACCCGTCAGGTCAGCCATGATAAGTATGAGTTTACTGATGAAAAAGGTAACACGATTGTGACTGAGCTCGATGATGACAAGAATTGGTCACACGTGTCGAAAGATGCCCTTATGGATATTTTGGCTGAAGTTGACCGGGATCATTGGGAGGTAGAGTTGGAAGTGCTTGAGGCCAAACCTGCTCGTTAAGTCTAAGTTTTTGTGGAACAAAAAAATGCGTTTTGAAATTACCGGCAGTGTTGATCCACTTTTAAGCGTTACGCTTGAGAAGGGCGAAAAAGTTTTGGCTGAATCCAATGCAATGGTGGCGATGGATGGCGATTTGAGTCTTAAAGGACGAAGCCGCGGCGGGATCATGAAGTCTTTGGCTCGAAAGCTTTTAAATGATGAAAGCTTTTTCCAACAATATGTGGAAGCCGAAAAAGGACCGGGGAGCGTGTTGTTAGCTCCGAATATTCCTGGTGACATTCGTATTTTGGATGTCGGAGAACGTCAATACATGGTTTCTGACGGTGCCTTTTTGGCAGCCACCGAAGAGGTGGAACTTGAGGTTAAATCCCAGGGTTTGGGACGCGCGTTTTTGGGTGACTCGGGGGGCTTTTTCGTGATGGCCACAGACGGTCGCGGTCAGATTGCGGTTTCAGGCTTCGGTTCCGTGCGCGAACTTGAAGTCAAGGAAGGACAATCCTTAATTGTGGATAATGGCCATCTGGTAGCTTGGGACGCTTCCCTTGACTATGAATTGAGTTTAAATACTTCACATTCCGGTCTTTTCGGCAAATTGGTCAATAGTCAAATAACCGGTGAGGGGATTGTGTTGAAATTCCGCGGTCAAGGAAAAGTGATAGTGTGCTCGAGAAATAAGGGCGGATTTATTGATTGGATTTTTGCCCAAGAAAAAACCGACAAAGCAGTAAAAAATGATTAACTCGCACAAATTCCGGCAGCGATGACTGCCGGAATTTGTTGCTGGTTCAATTTTTTTTTGTAGTGATTTCGGTTAGCGAATGACTACTTTTTCTATCGGCTCGCTTTTAACTTTATCAATCGGGAGACTTTGATAAGTTACCTGTCCGAAGTTAATCGTTTTTAAGTCGACGCTTCGGATGCGGGCGTTATTCATTGTTTTGTAATAAATCACCCCGTTGGTCATATCGGTTGCACTGCTCCACTGAGTGGCAGAAAGCAGTCCTATGGGGTTGGCTTTATTTTCCTCTTCCAAACCGATCGGAATTTCAAAGGCGTTTAAAATTTTGAAGCTGTATAAAACAGTTTCATCGGCGCTCTTCAGATTAGGAGCCGTGGATACCATGAAAGCAGCCCGGACGAAACGAGAGGGAGGGGTGATATCACCGGGCAGACCGAGTAAGCCGCTGCCGATGCCGGGTGAGCGAAGAGCGGTTCCGTTCCAATCAACCGGTGCCACCGTTCCGGCTTTAAGGTTGATGTAATTATTTAAGTTCGTCATTTGCCAATCAAATCCCGGTGAATTGGTCAGCACTCCCAGAGGGTTATCGAAAATCTTCATTTCCCCGTTGACGATTTCAACAACAATCTGAGCGCCGGATTTATCCGCAATGCGGTAGTGGACTGTACCGGCTCCCTTATAGCGTTCGGACAGACGTATATCTGAAATTCCTTTTCGAGCGTTTGCCACGCTGTCAAAATTACCTAAGACCCAAGCAACAAATTCCATATCGGAAATGGTTTTGTCCTGCTGTTTTTTGTCATAGTCAGGATAAAGTCCATAGCCGGGAAAGAAAAAGAGACCGGCAGAGAGTCCTTTTTCATTGAGTCCTTCAACAACGAAATTTTTATCTTCGATACTTAATCCGACATAACCCCAAGTATTTTTATAACTCAAAGACGGCCCTTGGGCAGTTTGTGTTTGAGTGGCATGGCCGCGGGGGACAACAACCAAGTTGGTCGATAAAACCGAGGAGCCCCATTCAATGGAGCGGGCAGTGACGCGGTCACCGTTTTGTGATTGAAGGGTGATGCCGGTGCAAGCGACCGCCTGTTGGGTAAAGGCGATTGCGCAAGAGGCGACTACACCGCAGAAGTATTTATTCATAACAAGCTCCATTAAAAGGATAGTGGTTGAGCCATGTTAGTCGTTTTTGTCTGATTTGGACCGTGTTAAAGGATGCTTTTTACAATTGCTTTCTATTAAAGTGAAAAGTCAATTTAGTTAAAATAGTTAATTGGTAGTTCGCATTTTTACGCGACCAAAGAGGAGCACAAATGAATCAAGATCTTAAGAAAAAAGTTGAAGAACTTATCCCCAATCTTGCTAAGGTTCGCCGTGACCTGCATAAGCATCCGGAATCCGGTTGGACGGAATTCCGCACGGCCTCTATGGCTATCAAGAAGATGCAGCAGTTGGGTTATACCATTACGATGGGTGAAAAGGCAGTCTGCCGTGAAGCCATGATGGGTGTGCCCTCTGCCGACGCGCTCAAGGCCCATATGGAACGTGCCATTGCCCAAGGCGCTGATCCTGAATTAGTGGCTAAGATGGAAGGCGGTATGACCGGTTTCTGGGCCGATATGGACTTCGGCGGCGAAGGTCCTTTCCTTGCCGTTCGTTTTGATATGGACTGCAACGATGTGACCGAATGCGCTGACGCTGACCATCGTCCCAATGTTGAAGGTTTTGCCTCTGTTAACAAGGGTGCTATGCATGCTTGCGGCCACGACGGCCACGTTGCTATCGGCTTGGCTTTGGCAGAAGTTGTCGCCTCCATGCGCGATCAGTTCAAGGGCAAGATTCGCTTTATTTTCCAACCTGCTGAAGAAGGCGTTCGCGGTGCCATGCCGATGGAAAAGGCCGGTGCAGTGGTCGGCGTAGACGAAATCTTTGGTATGCATATCGGTTTCCAAGCCAATAACATCGGCAAGGTCATTTGCGGTACGAAGAACTTCTTGGCTACGACCAAAGCGGACATTACCTTTACCGGTGTGCCTGCTCACGCCGGTAACGCTCCGGAAGAAGGTAAGAACGCGTTGTTGTCGGCTGCCACGGCTTTGCTTAACATGCACGCCATTCCGCGCTCCGGCAAGGGTGATACCCGTATCACCGTCGGTAAGTTAAATGGCGGTGAAGGCCGCAACGTGATTCCGCCGAAGGCTGTGTTGGTTTTGGAAACCCGTGGCATCACCTCGGCTTTGGACGAATACATGTTCGGCGAAGTCCGCCGTATTGCCAAGGCCGCTGCCGAAATGTGGGGTTGCGGTTATTCCATCGATATCAAGGGTGGCACCAAGAGCGGTGAGTCCGACCTTGAAGTCGCCAAGGTTGTGGCCGAAGAAGCCCGTGACATGGGTTGCTTCAAGGAAGTCATCGAAGAACAAAACTTCGGCGCTTCCGAAGACTATTCTCACTTCATGAGCACTGTTCAAGCCGCCGGCGGCAAGGGCACCTATGTTCAAGTGGGTTCCACCCTTCGTGCCGGTCACCACAATAGCCACTTCGACTTCGACGAACAAACGCTTGCCAACGCGCTCGAACTGATGAGCCGTTGTGTCTATCGCACGCTCGCTAAGTAATATCAAAGAGCAATAAAAAAGCCGCGGCGATTTAAATGGCGCCGCGGCTTTTAGTTACCCGTAAGTTACTTCGTTTCTACTTCCTGTAAAAAAGGTTCAAACTGACTGTCCAAGTCCGCCATGGATTGATCGACGGCCGCGGCGAGCATCGTTGTCTGTTCTTTCAAAATAGCCATCTCGGACGTTAATTCCGCAAGCATTCTGCTTACTTCTTCAGGATTGGCGCTGCCTTCTGTGCGGCGCCGCTTGAGAATTTCTCTCGGATCGAGGCTTGCTTTAAATTCCTCTTCACTCATCGGGCACTCGGTTGCAAATCCCGGCATTTCCTTTTGAACAGTTTCGGCATAAATGCGCTGCATTTCTTTATAGGGGAAGGTCAGAGGAAGAATGCCGTTTGCACGGGCGAAACTGACCATGCCGCTTGCGACATGATGACCGACTCTAAAGGGTAGGCCGTATTCGCTCATCAGACGATCGGCAATTTCTTGGCTTGCTGTCCAATCTAGTGAAAGTTCTTCCAAGGCCCGTTCTTTATTGACAACAAGCGCTTTGAGAATTTTGACAAAACGTTCCATCGTTTTGACGCTTTCTTGAGCTAAGGCGGCGTGCACTTTGACGGATTTGCCGTCAATCATGCCGGACGGTACGTTGTGAGCGCGGGTGATAACGAGATTGGCTTCACTGACAACGTCGCTTGCGTTGCCCCGGCAACTGATTAACAATCCGGGATTACGTTTTTGCGGCATGGCCGATGACACATACGTGTTGCCATTGCCCTCAGAGAGCAAAATCCAGGGACGGGGTTGGGCATATTGAACCATGATGTCGGCAATCATGGAGCCGATGTGAAGCGCAATTGAGGCTTGGATCTGAGCAAATTCGACCGGTAAATCCACCATGGCAATCTGCGTGGCATCGAAAGCATTGCGAATCGGCGCATGAAAGCCCAACAATTTAGCCATCAGTTTACGGTTAAGGGGCCAGCCGGTGCCATTGAGCACACAAGAACCCATGGGACAGTAGTTCAGTCGGCTGAAAAATTGGGTCAAACGGACACGATCGCGTTTAAAGCCTTCAATAAACCCTAATAAATAGTGGGCAAAACTGGTTGGTTGGGCGGCCACACCATTGGTGTATGAGGGCATGACGGTGTCCTGGTGATTGCGTGCAAGCTCGAGCAGCGCGTCGATAACACTTTCCAGGCCCTTAGCCACACTGAGGACTTCGTCGCGCATAATCGCGACACGGAAAGTCGAGTGCATATCCTGGCTGGATCGGCCTACATGTATCTCTGTTACTTCGGAGGTACCCGCAGCGGCGATAAGTTTGGGCTCAAAATCAATGACGCGCTTAACACGGTTGGCGGGATCTTTGCCACTATCGATAACTTCTTTCAGAGCTTTGGCGGCAACATGCGCTAGTTGCGGCTTCAATAGACCGCCCGCACTATTGGCAATAATAGTGGCTTTATTCATTTGGCTTAACCAATAAAATTCGTCGCGAATCATAAGATTTCTCCGTTGAAGAAAGATTATGGAGTCTTAATTGAGGTTATTTTTTCAATGATGGCATCAACCGTTTGCGTTTGTAGCTCAGCTTGCATTCGTTGGGTAACGGCACTCTTTATGCCGTTGCCGATGCCGTCCTTGCCTTCGTAAAGTGTTGCTTTAAGGGCTTCTTTCGCACAATCTTTGCCTAAAAGCCTCAATACAACCGTTTGCGCTTTTGAGGTTGTCCGACTGGTCACTTGCGGACTGATCGTAGCGATTTCCCGGGCTGCCTTTGTTTGTCCTAAAGTGACAAAAGCCCATTGAGTGAGAACTTTTGTGTCCGCCTCAGAGGCGTTTTTAACAAGGCATCGACCCAGTTCGTCGCCATATTGTCCGGCGCAGCACACTGAGCTCAGACCGAGCGAAGTTAGCATCAGAATAATGATTTTTTTCATGGTGGTTCCTTTTGCATTGTATTGTAGTGGGCTTGAATAGGTATTGGGTCTGAAAATCGCTAAAATACACAAGTCAATATGGAGATCGGCTGTGAAGCGTTTTGTAGAACTCACCGTTAGAAAAGGAAGCACACTGGCTTCTCTGGAACGTCATAATCCGGAGGATCTGCACGTTGTGCTTGAGGCCTTTCTTACTTATTTACCGGATGATCTGATTTCAGCTTCAACCGCTCTTACCAAAGCTCAGGAATTCTTGGATGGGGCCGGTGATTGGTTGAGAGAGACGCCGGTATCCATTCTCTTGCAATCGCTAAAGAAGGGACTGATTTTTGAGGCGACGGTCGGTTACCGAAAAAATAGCCGTGACCGCTACACACGCGCCGAGCTTGAGGACGCCGTGCTTCTTGAAGAAGAGAGAAGGGAAACGTTGCGAAACGTGATGCAAAAAGCCCTTCAGCAAAGAAACCGCGAGATTAATTCTAAAAAGCGTCAGACAAGTCCCTACGATCAACAGTTCATGCGTGAGGCGCTTGAATTTGCCCGTGAGGCCGCCCGGGTCGGTGAAGTGCCGGTGGGTTGCGTCATCGTTAAAGACGGCGCCATTATCGGCGTGGGTCGAAATCGTTCTATTGAAGATAATGACCCGAGCGCGCACGCTGAAGTTATTGCGATTCGTCAGGCGTCTCAAGCTTTGGAAAACTACCGTTTGTCAGGCTGCACGCTTTATGTGACACTGGAGCCTTGCGCAATGTGTGCAGGATTAATTGCCCACGCCAGAATTTCTCGAGTGGTTTTTGGGGCGCGCGATGAAAAGACGGGGGCTTACGGTGGCGTCTTTGATTTACAGACAACGGCAAAATTAAATCACCGTGTGCAAGTGGATTCCGGTGTTTGCGCCAAAGAGGCCGCGGCTCTATTAACAGAATTTTTCGGGGAAAAACGCCATGCCTAGTTATCCGATCCGTGTGGGTTTTTGCGCTCCTTCGCGCGCTGTTATGGATATTTCTACACCGGCGCTTGCCAAGTTGTATTTCACGGATCGGGGGGCCGATGTCGTTTTGCACGACACGGTTTTTAAGAATGTGAAGCAATTTGCGGGAACGGACGCTGAACGTGTAGACGGGCTGATGAGTTTGGCGTGCAATAAAGACATTGACCTTATTTTGCCGATTCGCGGCGGCTATGGTCTGTCCCGCATACTCGATAAGATTGACTATGATGCTATTGCCAGGCATTCACCCGTTTTTTGCGGATATTCAGATTTTACGGCTTTTAATCTTGCCTACCTTACCAAAACAGGTCAGGTCAGTTATCAAGGCCCCAATGGTACGGATTTTGTCGACACGCCGGCATTTTTGACTGAAAAAAGTTTCCACTCCGCGCTCTTTAATGAAGAATGGGTCGCGTCTTTTCCGTGTAAAGAAGCCCCTGATTTGGATTTTGAAGGGACGCTTTGGGGTGGAAATCTCTCGATGGTTGTTGCCTTGCTGGGTACACCGTATTTTCCCGATATTGAAGGTGGAATTCTCTTTTTAGAAGACTGCAACGATCGCGCATACCGAATTGAGCGTCACATGGCTCAATTGGAAATGGCCGGTGTTTTAGCTAAACAAAAGGCGATTCTTTTTGGGGATTTCCGTGACGCTGATCCGGCGCATCCCAGGGAAAATGATTTCCTTTTCTCCGATGTGTTGGCCTATCTGCGTGAACGCTTGCCAGGCATGCCCATTTTGCACGGATTGCCTTTCGGCCATTCGCCCGTCAAGATCACGTTGCCGGTAGGGGCACGCGTGCGGATGCGAACCGAAAAGGGCTATGTGGTGCTGTCCAGCAAAGAGCATCCACGTGTTACGGCACGCTTTTAGTATCTAAAAGAAAATGTTGGGCTGGATTAAAGCGCAGTGGTTTCGCTTCGTCACCAATGGGGCTTTTTACAGTGAGAATATGTCCATTGCGCAGTGGCGTCGTCGTCATTCGCGTGTCCTTGTAAGGCAAATCTTAAGTTCTTTGAAGCTACAGCCAGTGTCGCTTGCCGTTGAAATAGCGGGAGCCTGTGTGACGGCTATGTTTTTGTGGCCGGTCGTTAACCCGATTTTATTGGTTTTTTGGCTACTGCTTGTTGGTGTCCATTTTTACGGAGCCATCGACTTTAATCGACGATTCTGGGCCGATCGATACCGTCACGCCCGTATCCACTTTTGGATGAAAGCCTGGATGGTTTTAGCTGTTGTAGGCGGTTTAATATGGGCGCTCGCCGGTATGACATTCGCTTATAACGTAGGCAATGACTCCGCTTCGCAGGTTATTCTTTTTTCTGTCATTTTGACGGTGACTTTTGCATCCTGGCCGGTTTATGCCTGCTGGTTGCCGAGCCTCGTTGTCTTTACGCTTTGTTCAATCACGCCTTTGGTGTTGCGCCTGGCGTTTATTTTCGGCTGGTCCCGCCTGGTGATTGCCGCTCTTTTGATTACCGTTGTGGTTTTTATGTTTTATTCCGGCCGGCGCTTTAACGAAATTGTGCAGATGTCGGTTCGCAACGACCAGGAAAATGAGATGCTCGTCAAGCGACTGACGCTTGAGAAAAACTTGGCAGAAAAACTGCGCCGCGAAACTCAGGAACAAAGTCGCTTAAGAAGTAAATTTTTTACGGCAGCCAATCACGATATTCGACAACCTTTGCAGGCCATTGGGATCTATATTCAGCTGCTGAAAAAAAACGGCGATCCGAAAACGCAGGCCATTGTTGAGCAATTGTCAAAGACCACGCAGGGGCTGCAGACGCTCGTTGCGCAAATTTTGGAAGTTTCAAAGCTTGAAACAGGTCACACCACTTCCAACCTTGAACCGATAAAACTCTCAGCTTTATTGGATGAATTGGCTCTGGAATTTAAGCCGGTTGCTAACGAAAAGGGGTTGGACTTCCGATTAAAAAATCTGGATGTCAATGTCTATACCGATCCTCAACTGTTAACGCGCGCCATTCGTAATCTGATTACGAATGCTATTGCCTACACACAAAAAGGCGAAATTTTATTAGCTGCTCGCTTAATCGGCGGAAAGCGCGTGAGTATTTGTGTGGTCGACAGTGGCGCGGGGATTGAAGAGGCTGAGCAAAAACGCATCTTTGATTACTTTTACCGCAGTGAAAATACACGAACTCACGCGGAAGGCTATGGACTTGGGCTTTCGATTGTTAAGGCCATCTGTGAGCAGCTTCAAATCAAGTTGAGTTTGAGTTCCAGACCCGGACGAGGATCGATTTTCAGAATGCAGCTGCCGGTTCATGAGGCTGAACAGGCGAGAATATTTACCCAAACGCGTCGCAAGGAACAAAGTATCGAAAAGCTCGATGCCACCGTGGTTTTGATTGAAGACAACACGCCTGTTCGAGAAAGTCTTAAAGCCCTGCTTGAAAGTTGGGGAGCAACCGTCATTTCGGCAGAAAAGTGTACAGAGACATTGACACAAAAGATCCAGGATAGTCCCAGAATCGATGCAGTGATCTCGGACTTTAATTTAGGCGAGGCAGAGGCCAACGGGCTGGAGTGTATCCTAAGACTGTCTTTGGCGCGTGGAGTGAAGTTGCCTGCGATTTTGCTCACCGCTGTGCCCTCAGAGGTGATTGAAACGCACTACGTCAGAACTCTTCGTGTGTTGGGTGAGCGGGAAGCAGCGCTTTTTGCCATGCCCCGTATCATGCAAAAACCTGTGAGCGGCGAGGCGCTCAATGAAGCGCTGCGTGAATTAAGCGAAGAGAAAAATCGTTAGATACCCACATCAAAACCGTGTCGACGGGCTTCAAGCAGTGCTTCTGTTCGATTGCTAGCTCCAAAAGCTCTGTAAATAGCCGTGACATGGGTTTTAACCGTGCCTTCCGAGAGATTAAGTTCCTTACAGATTCGTTTGATAGGCGCGCCTTTGGCAAGCAGCTCCAAAACATCCTTTTGACGTTCGGTCAGATGCACGCTGCCCGCATCACCCAATGGTTCTCTTGAGGTCAAAAGCCCTGTTTTTTGGGCTTGGTTTAATAATTTGACCGGAATATAAACGCCGCCTTTAAGTACAAAACCGATAGCAGAGGTGAGTAGTCCCGCTTCCAATGACTTGGGGATAAAGCCGGCAGCGCCCATCTGCAGCACTTTCACGATGCTGTGCTGATCCTGAAGACCGCTCATGACTAAAATTTTCAGAGTCGGATGCGCAGCGACAATTTCTTCCATCAGTGAGGTTCCTTGCACCCCCGGCATGGATAGATCCAAAATCATCAAATCGGCCGTCTCACCGTACTGATCGGCAAGCGCTATCGCCTCTTCTTTCGTATTGGCTGTGTAAACCGTATTGTCTTGGCCGTCATAATCTTTTAAAAGCATTTCCAAAGCCATTGTGACAATGGAGTGGTCATCAACAACTAAAAATTGCATCCTGTCTGTCCTAAAATTCAATCCTATTAATTTTAAGCGAAGAGCGAGTCAAAAAACGTCGTTCAAAATGACATTTTGCTTCTTTGTCTAAAAACAGAAAAAAGGCGCAATTTTTAGAAATTCCCGGGCCTTGCTACAATGGCCAACGATAATTTATTCGCAATGAACATGGTCAATCCCAAGACTTATTACTTTTCCTTTGCCAAATTTATTCCGATTCTGCTGCTTATTTCAGTGGCAAGCATGGCGGCGGCCTTGCTTTGGATGTTAAGTTATTCCGATACGACAGCCATCGGCCAAGCCGACATTTATTGGGTGTTTTATTTGCACATTGCCGCGGCCGGCGTTGCTCTTTTGTGTTACGGAGTGGTTTGTTTGGCCAGTCTGATGCAATTGGCTAATCCTCAGGCTCTCATGCCGATTGTCTTTTCTCATGGTTTTGCGCCCAGCGGTTTTGTCATGACGCTTTTTTCTTTGGGTGCCGGGGCTTTGTTTGGCCGTCCCATGTGGGGGGCGTATTGGATTTGGGACTCTCGATTGACGGCCCTTTTGATTTTGCTTGTGTTTTTTGCGGCCTTTATTTCTCTTTCGGCCTCAAAGGTTAATCACAAACGTGAAGTCAATGATAAAAGGGCCTCCATCTCGGCAATTCTGGGTGTCATCGTAGTGCCTGTCTTGTACGTCTTTTTTGATCTTTTTACGCCGATGGCGCATGACCTGGAAAACAGTCTTATTCGTTCCAATGGTCGCGACGCTTACGTGCTAATGTCGCTTTTTATGCTCAATCTTTTCACTTATTCCTTGGCGATGGCCCTAAGCCGTTGTCGGACAGTGATCTTGGAGCGTGAACGACGGGCCATTTGGGCACAGGACGCCGCCTTAGAAGGGGAGCTGTGATGCAGGAAGGATTTTTTCTTTTCAATTTAACCGAGCAAGGCCATAGTGTTGTATTGGTATTTGTATTGGCCGCCGTTTTAGCCGTGGCTGAGATTTGGAGCTTGAAGTCCCGTCGAGCCAAGGCGTATCACGCTTTGCTTCGGGAGGCGCGCGCACGTTTAAGTGAAATGCGTCTGCGTATCGATTAATTCAATAGGCAAGAAAAAAGTCGTGGCAACGGACCGATCGTTGCCACGACTTTTGTGTCTGAAACAGAATCTGTTCATCCACGCTCTTAATTTAGCATAAGACACTAATGGTTTGTACCTATTTGAGCCAGAGAAAATCCAATGTTTGAGAAAAAACAAACATTCGCTCTATTCAAACAAAATTTCAGATTTCTATAAGATTTTCTTAAGGTTGATTTTGCCAAGGCTTGTATCGGTTTTTACCTTACCGAGCAATGTCATCTCGCACTTTTTACAGTCAAATGTTGCCCGGTAAGTATTGGGACCTGATTTTAAAATAAAAGGATCGGGTCTGAATTTTTCTTTTAAAGTGGGATTCGCTTTAACTTTTTCAATGTTATCTTTCAAACAAAGTCCCAACGCATAGCGCACACAATGTTTGGTCACCATGAGAGGCACTTCACGTCTGACAGGGCCCGTCTCCAGCGCAGCCTCTGTGATGTGCGCATGGTGGCGTTCATAAAAATGAATTGCTTTTTCATTGAGAACATTGGCTCGGAAGTCCACGGCATCAGGATAGGGGAGACGTTCCGTTGATTGGGCTCGTTCAAGCCTCTTGAAGTGTTTTTGCCTTTCTTCGGCAAGCATCACGCAAGCTTCGCGTCTCATGTGATTGACAATACTGGCCGGTGCGAAAAAACCATCATCATCTATTTCAAGAGCCGTGATTTCAAAATCCGTATCCCCGGTCTTTCTTAAATTTTTTTCGATGTTCAGTTTGTTCTTTTCAATTTGAGAGGCTTTTTGAAGCGCCAGTTCTTCTGAATAAACCGTCGCACTGTTGCCGCGATGGTCACTGAGCGTCAACGATAATCTTCTTTCATTGACAGACCATTTTGCTTGAACGCCGATTAAACGTTTAGCGGTTGGTTTTGATAGGGCGTCTTCCCATGCCTGGTCTCGGTTTCGGTAAAGAATGGTGCCCGGGGCCAGTTGAGGATGTTTTTTCAATATGGGACGCTCGCGCAAAGTCAGACGCCAACGGCCGGGTTCCACTTCTTCTGCACGATTAATGGCAAAACCCATGAGTGTTTTTTCTCGTGTGAGATAAGTTAGCCCATCGGCGTTGTGCAGCGCTTCAGAAGAACGAACTTCAATGACTTCGGCTGTTACTTTAAGAATTTTCCCGATTCTTTCACCGGCGTTTTTCGGTGTTTCGAAAACGGCCATGTCATGATGGCGTCCGCGCGTGAAATAATCAGTAAATCCGCGATTAAAGGATTTTTGAGGGGCGGGTGTGAAATCAATGAGACTTCTTCCGTCACTTGATCGGTGTAAATCGGCTCTTTTCTCAAGAATCTTATCGATCATTTGTCGATAATGAGCCGTGATATTTTTGACATAAGCCGCATCTTTTAAACGGCCTTCAATCTTGAAACTTCTGACACCGGCGTCAATTAAAGCTTCCAAGTTTTCGGTCTGATTATTGTCTTTTAAAGACAGCACATGGCGCTCGTGAATGAGCTCTTGCCCATCTTCGGTGTAAACACTGTAGGGAAGTCGGCACAGCTGTGCGCAGGCACCGCGGTTGGCGCTTCGGCCGGTCGCGGCAAAACTCGCATAGCATTGGCCGGAATAGCTGACGCAAAGCGCGCCGTGAATGAAAAATTCAATCCGAGCGGATTGAAGCGCTTCATAACTTTCGCGGATTTGCTCAAGACTCATTTCGCGGGCTAAGACCACTTGAGAAAATCCGACGCTTTCGAGAAATCGTGCTTTAGCGGCTGTGCGGACATCACATTGTGTGGAAGCATGCAATTGAATCGGGGGAAGGTCGCTATCCAAAATCCCCATATCTTGAACAATAAGGGCATCGACTCCGTTTTCGTATGCAAGCCACGCCAGGCGAACCGCGTCTTTGAGTTCCTCATCGTTAACGATGGTGTTAAGTGTCATGTAGACGCGGGCGTTAAAGCGATGGGCGAAGTCAGTGAGTCTTTTAATATCGGCAAACGCGTTGGCCGCTTCGACTCGGGCACCAAAACCGGGACCGCCGATATAGACGGCATCGGCTCCGTGCAAAATGGCTTCAATACCGACATCAGCATTTTTTGCCGGCGCTAAGAGTTCGAGAGCTTGTGATTCTTTCACTGCTTTTGATCCTGTGCAGTCACATCAATTGTGTCGGAAGGCTCTGAGGTGCCTTCAGTCGTGTCAGTCATTTTGCCCGGTTCTTGGACAGGCCATGGGGCGCAGGCTTTGATGGCTAATTTTTTTGCCAAAGTGCTGTCGCCGCGTTTTTTCGCAATATCAGCCGGACTGATCCCTTGGTCATTGCATAGCGTTTTATCAGCGCCGGCTTTAAGCAATACATCAACGGTCGGTGTGGCAATCACGCGGGCAGCCATATATAAGGGCGTGACACCGCGCTCGGTGCGGGCATTAACCTCGGCTCCCTTGTCAATAAGAAAGCGAGTCATTTGAGTTTGTCCGGTGCTTGCCGCGTAATGAAGCGCCGTCCATCCGTAGTTGGCATTAACAGGGGCTCCCATGTCAATGAGTTTTTGAGCTAAAGCCTCATCGCCTTTAATTGAAGCAAGCATCAAAGGGGTTTCGCCTCGCAGAGTCGGCACTTTGACATTAATTTTGAAGCTTCTTAAAAGCACCTGGTTGACACTGACTTTGGCGTCCATGCGAATGGCAAAAACTAAAGGAGTGTCGCCATTGGGAAGATAAAAATTCGGGTCGTAAGCCAATTCCCTGAGCATGTAGGCTACTTTCGGAGCATCGTCTTTGGCGATAGCTTCTTGAAGTTGTTGCGCAAGGGGAACGCCCGGCGTGACCGATTGGGCTAGACAAACTAGGCTTTGAGCACAAAGGGCAAGGGTAAGGCTGAGTTTAAGCATGTTTAAATCCGGAAAAAACGATTGGCATTTTGCATCGTAAGAGCCGCAACATCCTCGATGTTCTTTCCTCTCAGTTGGGCGAGAAATTGAGCGACATGAGGGACAAATGACGGTTCATTGCGCTTGCCTCGAAGGGGAACAGGTGCCAAATAGGGACTGTCGGTTTCGATGAAAATCCGGTCATCTGGCGCTTTGCGGGCTACTTCCTGAATATCTTGAGCGGAACGGAAAGTCACGATGCCGGAAAACGAAAGGTAGCCGCCTAAATCCAAAGCCTTTTTAGCAAAATCCCAATCACCGCAGAAGCAATGCAGGACAAAACCACAATTTTGAGCCCCATTGGCTTTAAGAATATCAAGCGTGTCGAAAGCGGCTTCACGTGAGTGGATGATAAGCGGTTTATTGGCCAGATTAGCCGCACGAATGTGCGTGGCAAAACGGTTGCGTTGCCAATCAAGCGGTTCCTGGCAGTAGTGATAGTCTAGTCCCGTTTCTCCGACGGCAACCATTTTCGGATCTTGCACTCGCAGGACAATCTCCTCTTCGGTGAGATCGGGCAATGCTTCGTCTTGCGGACTGACGGCAAAGGCGGCATAGAGACCATCGTTTTCTCGAGCCAGTGTGAGTACCGGGGCGATTTCGGCCTCTTCCGTGGCAACGACCACGGCTTTTGTTACTTGGGCCGATTTCATTCGTTCGAGCACCTCAGCTTGGTCATTAGCAAACTGAGGCATGTGAATGTGGCAATGAGTATCGAAAAACATGGACTAATAAATATTTCAAGGGGCCTGCGTGGCCCCTTTAGATGTTAATGAAAGCCCTTAGCGCTTGCGCGGGGAGTCGTACAACTCCTCGATTTCTTTAGCGAAGCGCTCAGCGATTTGCCGACGGCGAAGCTTCATGGTCGGCGTCAGCAGTCCGTCCTCAGCCGTCCAGTGCTCACGCATAATGTAGACATTTCTGGGGACGCAGTACTGCGGGAAATGTCTGGCCGCCATGCGCACGCGTTTGACGACTTTGGCTCGTAAATCGCGGCAAAGGTTAAGCGCGGGGCTATCCGGCGTGATGCCCACTTCTTCGCACAAAAGCTTAAAGAGCATGTCGTTGACGACAACCAGAGCCGTAATGTAGGGACGACCTTCTCCGACCACCATCACTTGTTCAAAGAGGTGATCTTCCTGAATGGCAAATTCCACATCAACGGGACTGATTTTTTCACCGGTACTGGTGACGATAATTTCTTTGATACGGCCCTTAATTCGTACTCGGCCGCCATCGCTTAAATCCACTTGGTCACCGGTTCTCAGCCATCCGTCCTCGGTGAAAGAGGCAGCGGTTTCCTTAGGCAGATTCCAGTAGCCCTTCATCATGCTGGGGCCATAGACCTGAAGTTCCTCATTGTCTCCGGCTCTGACTTGACAACGGGCAAGCGGCAGACCGACTGTGGCCGGGTGGTTGCCCGTGATGCCGTTCATGGAGATGATGGGGCTGTATTCGGTTAAACCGTAAGCCTGGCGGATGTTAAGACCGAGAGCGCAGAAGAATTTGGCAACCATCCCGTTTAAGGCAGCGCCACCACTGATGATGTATTTAAAGCGCGGACCGAAAAGTGCACGCATGGGAGCAGCCACGCGATCAAAATAAAGGGCTTTGATGATGGAGTCCATGGCGGGCAAGCCGTCATCTTCAAGCGGTAAATCGTTTGCCCGGCAGAAATCACGCCAGCCAGCCGCAACCACACGGTCAGCCATCAATTGAGCCGAAGCTCCTTGTCTGGCGTACTGAGCTTGAATTTTGGCGTAGAACTGTTCAAGAATTCTCGGCACCGAACACATGATGGTCGGGTGAATATCTTTGAAGTCTTCGGCAAGCTGCATCGGACCGCGGCTAAAGACCAGTGTGGCGCCGTGGGCGACACAGTTGTAATAGGTGGCTGTACGTTCAAACGTATGAGAAAGCGGCAAATAGGATAAGAAGAGATCTTCATCGCTTAAAGGCATCTGTTTGGCCGTATCCTGAACGTTGGAAACGACGGCGCGATGCGTGAGCATAACGCCTTTGGGACGGCCGGTTGTGCCAGACGTGTAGACAATAGCGGCCAAATCCTCTTCGGTCGGGCCGGCGGGCAATTGGCTTACATCGAAAGTCTCTCCCGCTTTGAGCCACTTGTTGACACCGCAGTAATGAACGGTCTTACTTTCGCCTTCTTCCTCTTCGGTTGTAAAAACAACTTGCTCGAGCGTCGGCACCGGTGTGTCGGAATTGAAAATGGCGTTCCAACGGGCTTTTGTGGTGGTCACTAAGAAGCGGCAGCCGCTGTCACTCATAATGTAGGCGGCCGATTCCGGCGTGTCAATAGCGTGAAGGGGAACGGGAACCAGGGCGTTAGCGAGAGCGGCTTGGTCAAAAGTGAGTGCGTCCAGTGAATTGATTAAAAGCATGGCGACGCGATCGCCGCGCTTTAACCCCATGGTGGCAAAGGCTTTGCGCCAACGCATGACACGTTCGCCGAATTCTTTCCACGTCACACTTGTCCACTTTTCGTGCTCGTAGTCGTAATAACGGTACCCTTCTTTTTCTGGTTTAGTCGCGAGGGTGTGCGCGAGCATTTCGGGCAAGGTTTTGAAATCATCAATGTATGTATGACCGACCATTTTGGCGCTTCTTCGGAAAGTTTTACTAAACAGATTATTGTACATAAAGATTTTGCGAAAAATACTTCGTTTTTTATGTGATTTTATCGATGAAATAGGGCAAAAAAAGGCAGGTGGTGCCTGCCTTTTCTGGATGCTTCGATTGCTGATTAGCCGGCGTGAGTTTCGTAGAGCTTATTGATATCGTCCTGGAAACGCGCTTTGATAATTCGACGTTTTAATTTGAGTGTCGGCGTCAGCATGCCGTTTTCAATGCTCCAAGGCGTAAGCGTCAAGATCAAAGCGCGGGGAACACCGTATTGCGGGAAGCCCCGGGTGAGTTTTTTCACCTTGCGCAAAAGCGTTTGGTGAACAACCTTTGCGTTCAGTGACTTCGGATCATTGGGATCTAAATTGAGCTCTTTAGCTAATTCTTTCCAGCGCTCCAATTCAAGCACTGCCACAAGACTGATATACGGTAGGCCTTCACCAACGGCCATGACTTGAGCAAACATCGGATCACTTTCAATCGCCATTTCCAGATCGGCCGGTGGAATCTTTTCACCGGTACTCGTCACGATGATTTCTTTAATACGGCCTTTGATGCGGACATGACCTGAAGGAAGAATGTCAGCTTGGTCTCCGGTTTTAAGCCAACCGTCTTCCGTGAAAATGTCTGCCGTAGCATCGGGTCGATTCCAATAGCCCTTCATCACGCATGGGCCTTTCACCTGCAGCTCATCATTGTCGCCGAGTCTAAGTTGCATATTCGGCAACGGCATACCGACCGTGGAGGGGTCGTTTTGGTGTTCTTTATTGACGGCCAGAATCGGACTGGTCTCTGTCATGCCGTAACCTTGGAAGATCTGGATGCCCAAACCGATAAAGGTTCGAGCCACGGTTTGATTTAAGGCGGCGCCACCCGAAATAAACGCGTGAGGCTTGATCCCGCCAAAGACTTCACGAAGCGAGGTGCCGACCTTTTCATCCAACCAGTCTGCCATTAAGCCGTCAAGACATTCGCGCCAGGTATGTTCAACAGGCAAACCGTTTTCTTTACAAAAACGACGCCAGCCGACTTCAACAGCCCAATTAAAAACGTATCGCGTCAGTGCACCTTTTTTTGCGAGTTTGTCATTTAATTTAGCGTACACGCGTTCGTAGATACGCGGGACAGACATGAGGATCGTCGGTCGAACATAGTGCAAATCGTCAATGATCTGAAGAATGTTGCGGTTAAAGTAGATCTGATTGCCCATTCCCATGGCTAGGTAATAGGTGGTCGTACGTTCAAAAGTGTGCGACAGAGGCAGGAACGAAAACCACTTATCGTCCGGATTCGGGCGGATATTGCCCATAACGCCTTTGGCGTTTTCCAGGATATTTTCATGAGTGAGCATGACGCCCTTGGGACGGCCGGTTGTGCCTGAGGTGTAGACAAGGGCGGCTAAGTCCTGGGGATCAATGTCAATATCGGTGATCGTGACATTTTCACTGGCTTCTAACCACTCGGCCAGCGTGCAGACGTTAATGCCGGCGTTATTGACACGGTCATCTTCGGGAATTGAGTCATCCGTAATGATGACGGCTTTTAAGTTTGCCAGGGTATCGGCTTGACGGATGCCCTTCCACTTGAGGTACTTGGCTGTAACCAATACTCTGGCTTCGCTGTCATTGAGAATGAAGGCGCTTGACCCCGGGGTGTCAACAGCGTGAAGGGGAACGGGGACTAAACCGCAGGCAAGTGCAGCTTGGTCAAAGCAAATGGCATCGATGCAATTGGGTAAAAGCATGGCCACCCGTGACCCTTTTTCCAAATTGAATTTGCAAAAAGCTTTTCGCCAGCGTTGGACTCTTTCATAAAGCTCCCGGTATGTCAGCGTTTTCCAAGACTTTTCGGTGGCAACGTACTGGGTGAGAGCAGGCAGATCATCGTGACGACCCAAATGATGAGTGAGCACTTCGGGTAAAACACGGATCTTCAGAAAATCTTCATAGCGAGATTGTGTGGTTTCCATGGCGCTTGCTATAGCAGATATCAATGACAATAACTCGCTAAGAATACTGGTATTTGCCCTTAATGTTAAGAGAATCATCCGAACGGATTACTCTCAAGGAATGGTTAGTGATTCCTGTAAAAGCGGAAAAAACGATTAAATCAGTATTGAAAATTAGGTGAAAAACCCTAAAAAATCCGAAAATTTTATAAGAAAAACAATAAGATGTTATTGCAATGGCGCCTTTTTAAGATAGAATTAAGAACAGATTTTCCAAGCATGTAAGCTCCTCAATTGTAAGAGCGAATTCAAGGCCTGGTCAGCAATGAATCACTCTCTTACCATGCTTAGCAATGGATGGGTTATCGAAGTCGGGCAACGAATTTCGGTAACCCATTTCATTTTTGGAAATCAAGGACTACTTTGCGATATCGCTCAATTTCTTAGCAGGCATTCCGTCTTGATAGTTTCCGGAAAATTGCACCTCGATTTTCTTACCTAAGAGTAAGCCATTAAGTTCGGTCTTGTCTGAGTCCATCGTGCTGAATGAATAAATCTTAGAATCCGCTGTTTCGATCGTAACGGTGTTCATGGGAGGCATCGACAACTTCTCCCTTAACAGAATGTGACGGCCCCATCAAAGAACAAGCGGATAGCAAACCGGCGGCAGCGACAGTCAAAATTATTTTTTCATTTTCAAAATCCCCTTTTGGTTATTTAAAGCGCAACTTAACAGGTCCGAAGAGTGCAGGCAAACCTTTTTGCCTAATTTTCCTTGCTAAAACAATAAGTTTGTCCATTTTTAAACAATTCATTGTTTGTTTTTATTGCGCGAACACAACATGTTGTATTCAAGGGAAAACCCTATATTTTTAAAATTTATCCCATTGTTCTGTAAATCAAGCGTTTTTCAAAACTGTGGATAAGTCACTTATCTAAATGTAGTGCGTGCCTAAAAAGTGCTTAATAAATAGGCAGAAAAATCACAGTACTTCTTTAAAGTTAATCATGCAATCGCTCAGTTGTTGGGAGCGATATTCGTTTTTTGGAGTACCTCTGATGTTTGAGAAGAAGTTATCGCACTTGATCAAGCGTGATGGCAGCGTCAAGGATTTTGATGCAAATAAGATTGTTGCCGCCATCGCCAAAGCAGGAAAAGCGACCGGTGAATTTGACGAGTCTCGTGCCGCCCGAATCACCGAAGAGCGCGTATTGCCGAGCCTGGTTGCTCTCAATTTAGTCACGCCTCATATTGAGCAAGTGCAGGACGCTGTGGAGCGCGCCCTTTTTGAGGAAGGTTTTTTCAAAACGCTTCGCGCCTATATTGTCTATCGTGAACAACGTCAGAAGGCCCGTGATGCCAGACAGAGTTGGGTGAATGTTGAATCTTCTATCAATGAGTACCTTCAGCAGCTTGACTGGCGCGTTAACGCCAACGCCAATCAGGGCTACTCCTTGGGCGGTTTGATCTTGAATGTTTCCGGTAAAGTGGTGGCCAACTATTGGCTCAACTACATCTATCCGGCTGAAATCGGCCGTGCTCACCGTGAAGCTGATTTCCACATTCATGACTTGGATATGCTCTCGGGCTACTGCGCCGGTTGGTCATTGCGTACTCTTTTAACGGAAGGGCTCAATGGGGTACCGGGTAAAGTTGAAGCGGGCGCCCCGAAACATCTTTCATCGGCTACGGGTCAGATTGTCAATTTCTTGGGCACAATGCAAAACGAATGGGCCGGTGCTCAAGCGTTCTCCTCATTTGATACGTATTTGGCACCTTTTATCAAGAAAGACAACGTGCCCTATGAGGAAGTCCTTCAAAGCATCCAGGAGCTTATCTATAACCTCAATGTTCCTTCCCGTTGGGGTACGCAGACCCCCTTTACCAATCTCACTTTCGACTGGACGTGCCCCGAAGATCTAAAGGACCAGCACCCGATTATCGGCGGTGAAGAAATGCCCTTTACCTATGGCGACTGCAAGCGCGAAATGGACATGATTAATCGCGCCTACATTGAAGTGATGACCAAGGGTGATGCCAAGGGTCGTGTTTTCACGTTCCCAATTCCGACCTATAACATCACGCCTGACTTTGATTGGGACAGCGAAAACGCAGACAGATTGTTTGCAATGACCGCCAAATACGGTTTGCCTTATTTCCAGAATTTCATTAATTCGGAATTAAAGCCCAATATGATCCGTTCGATGTGCTGCCGTCTGCAGTTGGACCTGCGTGAACTTCTCAAGCGCGGCAACGGTCTTTTCGGTTCCGCAGAACAGACGGGCTCGCTCGGTGTCGTCACCATCAACTGCGCTCGTTTAGGCTATCTCTTTAAGGGCAATGAACAGGGTCTTTTTGATCGCTTAGATCACCTCTTGGATTTGGCCAAGACGAGTCTTGAGATCAAGCGCAAGGTTATTCAACGCCATATTGATCAGGGACTTTTCCCGTACACGAAACGCTACCTCGGTACGCTTCGTAACCACTTCTCCACGATCGGTGTCAATGGTATTAACGAATGCATCCGCAATTTCACAAATGACGCCAATGACATCACCGATGATTGGGGTCATGCTTTTGCCTTAAAGCTTTTGGATCATGTTCGTGCCCGTATGGTTGAATTCCAGGAAGAAACCGGTCACATGTATAACCTTGAAGCTACACCGGCCGAAGGCACGACATACCGTTTTGCCAAAGAAGATAGAAAGCGTTTCCCGGATATTATTCAGGCCGGTACCGAATCCAATCCCTACTACACCAATAGCTCTCAGCTGCCGGTGGGCTTTACCGATGATCCGTTCTTGGCGCTTGAAATGCAAGACGACTTGCAGCGCAAGTACACGGGTGGCACGGTGCTTCACCTTTACATGGCCGATGCCATCAGCTCATCAAAGGCATGCAAAGAATTGGTGCGCAGAGCCCTTTCGAGATTCCGTCTGCCGTATCTGACGGTGACGCCGACCTTCTCGATTTGCCCCAAACACGGCTATATCTCCGGTCGTCATGATTTCTGTCCGATCTGCGACGCTGAATTAATTCGTGCCAAAAAGGCACAGGCGGCTTGCCAAAAGGCTGATTGCTAATTATTGAGAGAAAGAAAATGGATAAAAAAGACGAAAAAATCGAATTAAAAGACAGTGAACGCCAACCCTGTGAAGTTTGGACCCGTGTGATGGGCTACCATCGACCGGTTTCATCTTTTAACACCGGTAAAAAGGGGGAATTTTACGAACGCAAGTGCTTTGTAGAAAGTAAGTGTGGTTTGTCTAAATAACCTCTAAATCTGAAAGGCGCCGTGAAGACTTTCTTTTCGGCGCCGTTTTGTCTTCGTGTTGTTGTAAGGATTGCCGTTTATGCCTGAGGAAACTTCACGCTTGAGTGCTGAACACTTAAAGATCGCAGCCATTACCCCTTACACAAGTATCGACTACCCGGGGTATTTTTCAGCCGTGGCCTTCATTCAAGGCTGCCCCTGGCGCTGCCGCTATTGTCACAATCCGCACATGCAACCACGGGAATTTCCGCCTCAATACCTGCATAGCAGTTGGGAAGAATTGATCGCTTTACTCAAACGACGTCAGGGTCTTTTAGACGCGGTGGTTTTTTCGGGCGGTGAGCCGACGCTTGATCCCGCTTTGGCCGATGCCATGTCCAGAGTCAAAGAAATGGGCTTTAAGATCGGACTGCATACCTCGGGCTGCTATCCGGAACACGTCAAAAAGGTGATCGGCTTAGTGGATTGGGTGGGGCTTGATGTAAAGGCGGCGCTCTCAGAAGAAGTTGCATACCGTTGGATCACGGGACTGGAAAAGTCCAATCCCGCTCAAAATGTTTCGGAGTCCTTGGCTATTATCCAGGCGGCTCAAGTGAGTTATGAGTGTCGGACAACAGCCCATCCGGTCTATTTACCCGATGCGAAGATTTTAAGTCTTGCCCGTGAACTTAAAGAGCGGGGAGTGGAGACATTCGCACTGCAGGTTTATCGCAAGCCAAAGGAATTGGATCTTCCCTTTGACAACGTTGGGCACGAGTATCCGGAACCTGAAACACTGGATGCGTTAAAGGCGATGTTCACTCATTTCGAGCTGCGTCGGGAATAGCTCACAACGTTAGACACCGTCCGCAGCCGGCCCAATCCACATCATCAAAAGCCCGGGCCATGGCTGCGGCCGCTTTAAAACCCGTGCAGTGGTTGGGGCGCCAATGTTTTACTGAGAATTCCTTTAACGCTTCAATCCATATGGGAAGTTCTTCATCTTTGGCGGCGCTCAGGTGCGTTCCTCCTAAAACAGTATCAAATTCCTTAACCCCAAAAGTTTTCTGTGCATACCGCAAAATGTTGGGTAATCCGGCGTGTGCGCACCCCAGTACAACACTTGTTCCGTTTTTCCCTTTGACCAAAAGCGACAGGTCATCGGCGAAAGTATCCGGGATGATTTCGCCGTTTTCTGCTTCTTCCCACATATTTTTCGAATTCACAAAGCGGCGGTCGCGCTCATCTTGAGGAACAGTGAACGCAATCACTTCATCGGTTACTTGAGCCCATCCGTCAATAGGATCAGTCAAAATGGAACGGAAAAGCGGTCCGCCTCCGCCATTTCGTTTTTGATCGGCATCGGCCCAACGTTGAATGGACATGAAACGCGCTCCCCAGCGCTTGGCGGTGGGCGCGAGCAGTATGGCGTCCACTAAGCCTCCCGTGTGATCAAAATGCGCATGAGAAAAGACAATATGCTCGATGGCTTTAGGGTTTATTTGAAGCGCTTTGAGGTTGTGCGTGAAAGCGTGACCTTCGGAGCCGGTGTCCAGAAGAAGACGAGTTTTGTCGCTTTCCAGATAAAGCGAATAGCCCCATTCAGCTCTTAAAAGGCGGTTTGTACAAAAATTTTCAACGACAACAGTCACTTGCATAACCAAAATCCCCAAAAACAGTGTTATTGGTGCTAATATAGCGCCGCTTTGGCAATCTATGAAGAAAAATTTCGCTAACTCTTTAAAAAGTCAGCGAAAAAGGTGTTCTTTTGGCTTGCAAAAGCCATGATTGTTGATTACAATCACGCTTTTTCTGTCCTTGCCACACCGGAAATAGACGCTCCGGGTGGCTTTTCCCGTAAGGAGACAATTCCAATGCGTCATTATGAAATTTGCTTTATTGTGCACCCGGATCAAAGCGAGCAAGTTCCCGCTATGATCGAACGCTACAAAGCTCTCGTCGCTGAACAAGGCGGCAAGATGCATCGTGTGGAAGACTGGGGTCGTCGTCCCTTGGCCTATCCGATTCAAAAGTTGGTCAAGGCTCACTATGTTCTCATGAACGTTGAATGCACGCATGAAACGCTCGCTGAGATCGAAAACGGCTTCCGCTTCAACGACGCCGTGTTGCGTCACTTAACGATCAAGATGAAGAAGGCTGAAACGGCTCCTTCTCCGATGATGAAGATCGTCGAACGAGAAGAACAAAAGAAGGCCGCTAGCGAAGCTGCTCAGGCTCAAGCCCAAGCTGCTCAAGCTCAAGAAGCTGCCGCCGCTTAATTAATTTTTTATCCCTGTCGGAAACAATAAAGAGATACGCCGGTGAACACGATCAGATTAACGGGCGAGTTCACACAAAAAGCCCAGATGCGGTACACACCCGCGGGGTTGGCGGTTTTAGAAGTGGTGTTTCACCACATGAGTGTGGTTAAAGAGGCCGGAAGTGATCGGAAATTGGTTTTCGATTTTGCCGGCAAGGCCTGCGGCGATATCGCCTTGGCGCTCGATAAAGAACCGTTGGGATCGGTTTTTGAGATCTCCGGTTTTTTAGCTCCCCGCTCACAGCGTTCCCGACAAATGATCGTTCATATTACGCAATACTCACAAGGAGTTTAAAAATGGCTTTTGGTGCAAAGGGCAAGGGTAAGCCGCGCCGTGGCAACCAACAAAACGCGCTCTTTAAGCGCAAGAAGTTCTGCCGCTTCACGGCTGAACACGTCGAAATGATCGACTACAAGGATGTGGAAACGCTCCGTGACTTCATCCAAGAAAACGGCAAGATCATGCCGGCTCGTTTGACGGGCACGAAGGCTCACTATCAACGTCAACTCGACACGGCCATCAAGCGCGCTCGTTTCTTGGCTTTGTTGCCGTACACGGACAATCAATAATCGAGTGAGGAGTTAATCAAATGCAAGTTATTCTTCTTGAAAAGATTACCCACCTCGGTGAATTGGGTGACATCGTTAAGGTTAAGGATGGTTACGCTCGTAACTACTTGATCCCCACCAAGCGTGCTAAGCGTGCTACGCAAGCCGCTATTGCCGAATTCGAACAACGTCGCGCAGAACTTGAAAAGGCTCAGGCCGAACGCATCGCCGCTGCTGAAGCGATCGCTGCCAAGTTGAACGGTGACGTGGTTGAAGTGGCCAGTAAGGCCGGTGTTGACGGACGCCTCTTCGGCTCTGTCACGAACGCTGACATCGCTGACGCTCTTCAAGCTCAAGGTTTCGATATTAAGAAGGCTCAAATTCGTTTGCCCAACGGCCCGATCAAGGCTTTGGGTGAAACCCCGATCGTGATCGGTTTGATGACGGACATCACCGCCGAAATCACCGTCCGCGTCGTTGCTGAAGCTTAAGTTTTAGTATCGTAATCGACACAGAAGGCTCGGTTCCTTTTTGGGAATCGGGCCTTTTTTGTAATCTTTTTGCAACAAAATTGTGAATTTTTATGCCTGATTGACATTGGTCAAGACGAAAGTTTGGGGGGGGGTAGGCTTCGCATGATGCGTTTTGTGGGAAAACGCGTTTTCATGGAGTTCTTTTTATGAGTTTTACCAGATCAATTTTAGCAACGTCAGTCATGTTAGCCATTTCTGCGTCATCGTTGGCCGCAAGTGTTCAATGGGTTGATAAACCTACAGACTTGGTTGCTTCAGAGAATCCAACTAGGGAGAACATTTCCGAAGATACCCAATTGGATGAAAACAAGGCTTTTACTTTCACAGGGAAAGGTAATGACAAGGCATTTGTAAATGTTGTCAGCGGAGCGAATTATACGGTAGCAGATAAAACGAGCGTTTGGGCGACAGCTTCAAAAGGAAATGACGCCAATGCTCAGTTAGGAATTTTTCAGACAAATGCTAGCAATTTTACAAATAATGGAAATGTTTACCTTTCAGTCGACAATACTACGGACTGGTGGGCTGTGAAAGTTGCTTATGGTAATGTTGGCAGTAAGCTCACGAATAATGGTCTCATCTATGTAAAAAATGCCATGGGTATGAGTGTTGGTAGCTCAGGCAGCAACACCATTATCAATGGTAAGACAGGTGCAATTGTTGTTGATGGTGTGGGTGCGGCCTTGGATGTCAGCGCGGGAAATGGAACCCATACGGCCACTAATGAAGGGACGATTATTCTTAACGGTGCTGAAGACGCAGAGCTTTATGGTATTCGTGTTACCGATGGTGTTAGTGGGGTAACGATTAATAACAGCGGTACGATTATTGCAAATGGTGGTACTGCTATTGCAGTTTTTGATCATGGGGAAGGACATGCAAATGATGCCCCTTCCAATGTGACAATTAATTTAACGGAAGGTTCTCATATTGAAGGTGTTGTCAAACTTAATCAGACTTCTACCTTGAATATTAATAAAGTTCTTGGTGAGACAATTACTCTTGACACCGTCAAGGACCGTGATTACTCTGGTTCCTCAAAACTGACATTAAATTCAGAGGGTAGTTCGGTTACTATTGAAGGGACAGATAACAACCTTGATTTAGGAACATTTACAACCGATAAAGATTCCAATATTCAGTTTGTTCTTAATCACGTTGCTGATGAGGGAGAGAAGGTTTTAAGCATTGAAGAAGTTACTGGTGAAGGAGCAGAAAATATTAGTGTCGGTTATACAGGAGCTGTTTCTGATCAACTCCAATCTGGTGTTGCAACCGCCTCCCAATTGTTCGAGGGAATCTCTATTGCTAATGAATCTGTAGATGATTTATCTGTTGCTCAGGGTATTATGGGTGACGAGCTTGAATTATCCAGAGATGAAAAGGGCAATATCGTTACACGAGTTGTTCGTGTAAACGAGATGATTCGTTCGACTCAAGACTTGGCTATCACTAATGCCTTGATGTGGCGCTCTCAATTGACGAACTTGAGCGACCGTATGGGTACGTTGCGTACGACGCCTAACGCCGCCGGTGTTTGGGCTCGTTATAACAATGGTCGTTTGGATGGCCAAGATATCCAACACGATTACAACACGGTTGAATTGGGTGTTGATAAGCGCATTGCCGATAACGTCACGATTGGTTTTAGTTTCGATTACACGAAGGGTGATACGGATTTGACCGCTGGTAGTTCTGACAACAACACCTACACGGTTGGTTTCTACGGCAGCTACTTCAATGAATCCGGATGCTTCTTGGATACGATGTTAAAGATCGGTCGTATTGACGCTGACTATGACCTCCGTACGAGTGCTGGCAAAGAAAGCGCTGACTACATGTTGACTGGTGCTATCTTCGGTATTGAAACGGGTCATCGTTGGAACATCCAAAACTACTTTATTGAACCGCAAGTTCAATTGACTTATAGCCATTTGCGTGCAGAAAATTACACGAGCTCCATCGGCCGTGATGTCAAGTTTGACGATATGAGCAGCTTGATTGGTCGTGTGGGCGTTATGGCTGGTATGCAATTTGCTGAAAACCGTGGCTCTGCCTATGTCAAGGCTTCTTATAACCATGACTTCTTGGGCGATGTTGAAGGTAATTACGAATACAACGGCGCTGTCCGTACGTTTGATGACGAATTGGATGACAACTGGGGTGAAGTGTCTCTTGGAGCTTCGTACCAAGTCACGGATTCTGTCAACACGTTCGTTGATGTTGGCACCGGCTTCGGTGGCGATATCGATCAAAAGTGGCGTGTGAACTTGGGTGCCCGCTACGTCTTCTAATTGACTTAATAGTCTAACTTCAGGGCTCGGTTCCTCTCGGGGAATCGGGCCTTTTTTAGTGTTTTCCATCAAAAATCGGTGATTTTTTAATCCAATTGATATTCGTCAAGACGAAAGTTTGGGGGGGGGGCAAAATCAACGCAATAGCTCGTATTTATTTGATGAGGATGATATGAAAAAGACTCTTATTTCCATGGCGGTACTGTCAGTTATTTCTAGTTCGACTTTAGCTTTTACAGTTGCAGACAAAGACTCGCCTTATCAAGATCCCATTAATACCGCAGATGGTTTGACCGTGGAAGAAGGTGCGACAATCCAAAACCAACGGATTGAAGTGACTGGAGGTAAATTCACTAATGATGGATTGATTCAGACTAAAGAGCTAGTAATATTTACAGAGGGCAATAGTCTAACATTCGGTGATGTAACCGCCAATAAGGTTGTATTCAAAGGAGCCGATACTAACTCCTACGGTGACAATTTTATTTTGGAAAGAGGTTTTTCTACTGACCGTTTGGAAATATTGGATGCCAAGTTTACAGATAGTGAAGCGGATTATCAGACTGGTTTAACGATTGAAGATCCCACAGTTTTGAAGAGCATCGGAGAGCTCTATATTGAATCGAATGGTAGTCGGACGGGTTTGAGAATTGGAAAGTCAACAGGCGGGAAAAAAGGGCAGACTTTTGAAATAAAAAGTGTGACTTTACAAGATAAAACTGGAAATCAAGACGCCCGAGTTGAAATTTTTAATGACAATAATGTTAATTTTAGAAACGTTGAAGCTATTGGAGATAAGGGACACATTCAGCTCAATGATAGTTCCAAAGCGACAATTGAAACTGTTACGGTTAGAGAAAATAGCCGGTTAACTTTGCAAACATATGTTAACCCTAAAACACAAGATCCAAAAGAATATAAGCCTGAAGTTACACTTAAAGAGATCACTTTAGAGAAAGGGGCCAAAATTCAAGCTTCTGTATTTGCTGATAATAAAGAAGAACTAGAAGTAAACTACTCAGAACAAACCATGCCGGCTCTTACGCTTAAGGGTGAAAATGTAACAATGAATTTGGCTGCTGATTCATTGGTTGATTTTGGTGGTTGGAGAGCGGAAGATAATTCTGATTGGCGGCCGGAAGACATTATTGTCGATATTCAATCAATGACTATTAATGTGGCGGATTCTTCAAGCAATTCTCATGTCTATTTGACCGGTGTTGAGGGTAACCTAAAGACAAAAGCAGAAAATATTCATGTCATTGGCGCTGCTGAAAATAATACTGGTAACGCAGAAGCTGATTTGACTAAATTAGCCAATGTTGTCAAGACCAACATAAAAGTGGTTGAAGATAATATTCGTGAAAATGAGTTAAATTGCTTGCCAGGCGTTCAATTGGAACAGTTGGCTGACGATATTTCTGATGGTGCTACAGGTGTCGTTGCTGATGGATGTCCAGGTTGTACTGCGACAAATGTCAAAATAACAGGTAAAACTGACAACCCCAATGTTCACGGCATTGCCGAAATGGCAGCTTTGGGTTTACATATTTGGCGTAACGAAATCGATGATATGCACCGCCGTGTCGGTGAATTAAGAGATAGTTCTGCTCAATCAAACGGTCTTTGGACACGAGTCTATCACGGTAAAGCAGAATACGGTGACCAAAACGTAATCAATCGCTATACCGCTTTCCAATTCGGTTACGACCGTCAGGTTCGTGATGGTTTCTGGTTGGGAGGTGCGTTCTCGTACACCGATGGTGATAATAACTTTGACTATGGTGACGGAGACAGCGATCTTTATACGTTCAGCGGTTACGGTTCTTGGCTTTTCAAAAACGGCGTGTACCTTGACTTAGTCGGCAAAGTCGGACGGATGAAGAATGCCTTTGATATTCGTTTCAATGACATTAAATCCACTGGCGACTACCACACCAACGCCGCTTCGCTTTCAGCTGAAATGGGCTGGCGTTATTTTGCAACCGAAGAACTTTATTTAGAGCCGCAAGTTCAAATGTGGTACGGTCATGTCTTTGATGCTGATTACCACACTTCGACAGGTATTAAGGTTGAAAATGACTCCGTTGACTCCCTGGTTGGTCGAGTCGGTGTGAAGATGGGCTACAAAGATAGTCAAGGTCGAGGCGGCGTCTTCTTAAAAGCCTCTGTTTTGCATGACTGGGAAGGGGATGCTAAGTTCCGTTACAGCAAGGGTGCTGATGTTTCCAGAACACTGACAGAATCGCTTGGCGGGACCTGGTATGAATACGGTTTAGGTGCCGATTACAACGCTACCGATCAAGTTCATCTGTATGCTGATGTAGAAGCTGGAAACGGCGGGGAAGTGGATACGGACTATCGCTTCAATGTCGGTGTCCGATACGCTTGGTAATTAATAATATTTATTAAAAACAATAAGATATTCCCGGTGGTGAGAATTTGCCATCGGGAATTTATTTCTCAAAAATAATTCGCTTGCAGAAACATTTTCTTTCATGAGCGGATAAGGTCGTCTGCTAAAATAGCCTCTCCATTGTTAATACATTTATGAATTTATTGTCAGAATGCCTGAAGAAAAATCCACTGATACCGTACGCTTACCGCCGCATTCGACCGAAGCCGAACAAGGTTTACTAGGAAGTCTTTTGATTGATAACCGTGTCTTTGACATGGTGAATGACGTTGTCTCGCCTGAAGACTTTTACCGGGGGGATCATCGTCGCATCTACGAGCATATTGTTCAGCTTATCAGTCAAGGACGTCCCGCGGACGTTTTGACTGTTCACGATTCAATGGCCGCTGTAGGTTTGGGTCAGGAAGGAACCAAGAGTTTTTTAAACTCTTTGGCCATGAACACGCCCAATTCGGCCAACGCTCGTCGTTATGCTGAAATCGTTCGCGACCGAAGCATTCTTCGCAGTTTGGTCAATGTCGGCTCCCAGATTGTCGATTCTGCCTTGGACACCAAGGGAATGGAAACAAAAGACATTTTGGATCGGGCAGAAAGTTCTATTTTCAAAATCAGTGAAGACGCCCAAGTTGCCGGGGCCGGATTAAAACCCGTGAAAGGCGCATTGGCGGCGGTTTCTGAACAAATCACGAAACTTTATAACTCCAAGAGCCAAAATCCTGTCACGGGTGTGCCGACCGGTTTTATTGATTTAGACCGACTCACAAAGGGCATGCACCCCGGTGAATTGATTGTTGTGGCAGGGCGCCCCGCCATGGGTAAAACAACCTTTGCGATGAACATCGCCGAATATGTGGCCCTGCGCGCTGAGATGCCTGTTGCGATTTTCTCCATGGAAATGCCGGCGGAACAATTGGCTATGCGTTTGATCAGCTCTTATCAGCGCATTCGTTTGGAACATTTAAGAAATGGCCGCTTAGAAGGTGACGAATTCCAAAAGATGGGGGCGGCGGTAGCCGATATTGCCAATTCGCATAATATCTTTATTGATGACTCTTCGGGTTTGACGATTACTGATGTTCGATCCCGCGCAAGACGCTTGTCGCGTGAAGTCAAACAATTGGGACTCATTGTTGTGGACTACATTCAGTTGATGTCGGGTGATGGACGCGGAGAGAACCGCGCGCAGGAAATTTCCGATATTTCCCGTGGGCTGAAACTTTTGGCCAAAGAGCTTAATTGTCCCATTATCGGTTTGTCTCAGTTAAATCGTTCATTGGAACAACGTCCTGACAAACGCCCGATGATGAGTGACTTGAGAGAATCCGGTTCTATCGAACAGGACGCTGACGTCATTATCTTCCTTTATCGTGACGTTGTTTATAACCAAGATTTAAAGGATACGGACCAAGAACGCGATGCTGAAGCTATTATCCGCAAACAGCGTAACGGTCCGACCGGAACGGTGGAGCTCACATTCTTTGGTGAGTACACACAATTTAAGAATAGGGCAAGAGTATAAGACTATGGATGCATTGATAACCTACGGTTTGTACGCCGTATCGTTTGTGTTGATTCTTGTTGGGTTGGCCGGAACCATTATTCCTGCTTTGCCCGGTATTCCGATGATCTTTGCGGGCGGATGGCTCATTGCCTACCTTGAAGATTATCAATTCTTCGGTTGGGGAACGCTCATCGCTTTGGGCGTGCTGACGGTTATCTCGCTTATCATCGATTGGGTGAGCCAGACCATGGGAGCGCAGAAAGCGGGGGCGACAAAATTGGGTTTGACCGGTGCCTTTGTCGGCACAATCGTCGGTATCCCCTTTGGTTTGGTCGGTATTTTCCTTTTCCCCGTTATTGGGGCTTTTGTGGGTGAAATGATCGGTCACCGCGATATGCGAAAAGCAGGCAAAGTCAGTTGGGCCACTTGGATCGGTATGGTTGCCGGCATCGCGGCAAAACTTGCCATTGCCTTTATCATGATCGGCATTATGTGCGTGATGCGGTTTGTTTAGCTTTGTCATGGGTCACTGGAAACATCCGTGGCCCAATTCCAATCATTTCCATAGTTTCTGACATTTCTTTACGTTTAAAAATTTTATTCTCTGTATCATTATTGATAATCATTATCAATTAGGAGAATAAAATGTCTCTTTTAAATACCAAGGTATTGCCCTTTAAAACAGAAGCGTTTGTAAATGGTCGCTTTGTTACTGTAACGGAAGAAAGCCTTAAAGGACACTGGTCTGTCATTTTTTTCTATCCGGCAGACTTTACTTTTGTGTGTCCTACGGAGTTAGAAGATTTAGCCGAACACTATGAGGAATTTACTAAGCTTGGGGTCGAAATCTACGCAGTCAGTTGTGATACACATTTCACTCATATGGCTTGGCATGAATCATCGCCGGCGGTCGGTAAAGTGAAGTTCCCGATGTTAGGCGATAGCACCAAGGCGATTGCTCGTAATTTCGATGTTTTGATCGAAGCCGATGGTATGGCTGAGCGAGGAACTTTTGTAATTAATCCTGAAGGCGAGATCGTTATTATGGAACATCACGACGGTGGTATCGGTCGTGATGCAAAGGAACTTCTTCGCAAAGTTCAAGCGGCTCAGTACGTTGCCGAGAATCCGGGGGAGGTTTGCCCTGCTAAGTGGGAGCCGGGTAAGAAAACGCTAAAACCTTCAATTGAATTGGTTGGAAAAATCTAATCGTATTTTAATATTAAGACGATAGGGCTCCATTGACGGAGCCCATTTTTTATCATCGACCTAGAAGGCGATCTGCCAAGCCACTAGAGCGTTCTGTCTTATGTAAAACAGAGGCTTCAATACTCTTAAACGTTCCGAAGACCGCCGCTTCTTTTTGAGCACGGGTAACGCCCGTATAGAAAAGTTCCCGGCAGCACAAGGGATTATCATCTGCAACCGGCAAAAGCACGGCAACGTGTTCAAACTGTGAGCCTTGTGATTGGTGAATCGTCATGGCAAAAGCTGTATCGTGTTCGGGCAAGAGGCCGACAGGAATGCGTTTATGGCGGTCACCGATATAAAGATCATATCGGGTAGGGTCGTCCGCTTGAGGGATCACGATTCCCACATCACCGTTGTAGACATCAAGAACCGGCGTGTTTTTTCGGATGATGACCAGGCGTCCAGGATAAAAAAGGGAATCTTCTTCAGCGCCTACATGCTCCCGAACAATGCTTTCCATTAACCGGTTAATGGCATTGACGCCATTCGCCCCCTCGCGCTGCGCAGCTAAGATTCGAAATCTCTCCGCTTCATCCCACAGTTTTTTAAGAAGATTTTCATCGGCTATCAGATTTTCCAAATCCTTCAGGTAGTTGTTTAGCGCTTGCAAATAGCTTTTGATATGTGGGCGAATCCAGTTAATAAGAGACGGATCAACAAAACCTGTTCGATAAAGGCGGATGCTTACCTTATCTTTGCCGTCTTCGGCTTTTTTAAATTGATTGATAAAGTCTTCACCATTAAAGCTAGAGTTAGCCGATTTGATGGCTTGAGCCAAACGACCGACATTGGAGTCGCTTGTGAAACGGTGGCTGATGGTCAGTTCTGCCATATTATTGGCAAGCGCTCCATCTTCTGCGGTCAGATCAGCTAAGACAGAACCCGGTCCCACGGCAGATAACTGGAATTTATCACCCAAAAGAATCAGACGGGTTCTTTTCGGATCAATCACTTTTAATAGTCTTTGGGCTAATCGCAAATCAATCATGGAGGCTTCATCCACGATCATAACGTCAATATCCAAAGGATCCTTTTCACTGGGCATTACGCCTTTAACATTTCGTGTCAAAAGCCACTTATGGATAGTTTGGGCGGTAAGTGTTTTTTCTTGAATTCGTTTCAATACACGGCTAAAAAATGACGGGAAACGTTGGCATGATCCCATAAGAGACTGCATGATGCGGCTTGTGGCTTTACCCGTGGGAGCTGCCAGAGCCACTTTAAGCGAAGCGTCTTGAGCTAGAAGGCATTCCAAAAGTTTGGCAACAACCGTTGTTTTGCCTGTACCGGGGCCACCCGTAATAATGAAAAAGTGCTTTTTCAAGGCCTCTGCAACAGCCCCCTGTTGTTCTGCGCGTGAGGGATCGTCATCGGAGGATTCGTTATAGCGCAGGGTATCCAAGTGCTTGAGTGTTTGGGTTGCCGCAGTCGCTAAACTGAAAGAATCTTGTTGTGTAAAAGCCAAAATTTTGGTGGCGACATCACGTTCTTGTTCAAAGTGACGCTGCATGTACAGACGGTTAACTCGTTCGCCGATGTCGAGAACAAAAGGAATCTCCTCGTCAATATTTTCCCGGTCTGACTGTGGTTTTTGCGCGAGCAGACGTTTTTCAGTTAAAAGTTGAATTTCTTCGCCTCCAAGGAAGGCTTCGGTCTTTTCCCATTGTATGCACACACTTCCTTTTTCATCAGCTATGGCCAAAGCGTCCATTAGTTTGAAAAGGCATTCGGGCGGGTTTTCGTTTGTGCTGAGAGCCCTTTGGCGTGTTCGCCAAAGTGAAAGGCCAATCGCCCGATAGGCGAGCAGCATGGGGCTGAGTTCTGTTTGATTGTCTGCCATGGTCGCTTACCTGTCTAAGAAAAGTGATTGCCGGCGATATCGAGACACGTGATGGCGTTGTCTCTCCACATTTGAACCACGATATCACGATCATCGACGGCAAAGATAACGTCCGCAAAAGGTTCAATCAGTTCCCGGTACATTTTAAGCTTATAGTCCGGGTCGCTCAGTTCCGGATAATGGCTCAGGATCAACTGATCATAATGAATATTGTTCTTGGTGAGCCATTCTTCGGTTTGTGGTTTAAAGCGGGCAGGGCGGGCCGATAAAAGAATAACCTTGATTCCTTTTTCTTCTGCCATGTCGATTAGCGCCTTACAGGCGGGAACAACTTTGTCAAAAACACACGCCGAGTGAAACTCTTCCCGGCGCTTCGGTCGTTCACGCATAAAGTGAACCCTATGTTCGCAATCACAAAGGGTGCCGTCCAGATCAAAAACAATGGCTTGTGGTTTACGTCGAATCATATTAAATCGTTCCTTCCAATTGAGCGGTTTGAGCGTACGCGTTCACAGAACCTTCGTGATAACCATTTTCAAAAAAATCGTCCAGACAGGCGATCAATGCCTTGGGCGGCCGGGCAGTGAAAACACCGAAAGGTTTGGGATCGTCTTTGCGTATTCCACGAATGAAGGCGTAAATGATGCCACCAATTTTTTCATCGGGGTTTTCAATGCCGCAAAAGCGCAGGTGACGCCTGAGAGCGACCAGATAAATCAGGTACTGAAGACTGTAATGATGTTTTTGGATTTCTTCGAGCATTCTTTCAAGGGAAAAGCCTTCCGCCGTATCGGCTAACTTTGTGCCCTTCCAATCCAAAACAAAGAACCGACCGTCGAATTCAAAGGCAAGGTCAATGGCGCCTGTGAGGTAGCCGCGCAACTCTCTGTCATTGTCGATTTCAATGTGATACAGGGGATCAAAATGCTTTAAAAGTTTGCTCAAATTCTTGGAGCTAACCGGACGATGGCCTTCGGCCGGATTGCCGATCGCAATTGTGAAATTCATTTCGGCGGTTTTTTGTTTAGCGCTTAAATCACACAACCTCAAATCCGTTTGAGTTCCAAATACAGTTTTATCAACTATCTTTGAGCAAAGCACGTCCTTTAAAAGTTTGTTTAAAACCGGCAGATATCCTTCAATGCCATAGGGCTGTAAATGGTATTGGAAAGGAATCATGAGACGCGTAAGGTTTCGATTAAGCGCTGCCTCGGATTCCGCAGAGCCGTCAGCGGCCTTTTTCACAATATCAAACCCGATTCGCTCAAAAAGAGCATGCAAAAAGGTACCGCTTTCAAGTCCCCGTTCAAAATCCATAATGGTCAGTGTCTGAGGATCTTTCTGCTGCTCACTTTTTTCAAAAGATTCACGATTCATCAATTCACTTTCATCGCTATCTTCTTTTTCTTCGATAAGTGTCAAACGTTCCGTTGTTTCTGCTGCTCCTCGCGCAATGGCTGTATAGCTTGTCGGAAACCATGACGTCGGAATCACTCGGCCGCACGCGGCACTGAGTTCTTCATCGTTTTCATTATTGTCTTGACGTGTTGCGCTTTGTTTGTGCCAGGAAAGGCATTGCGTATCATCGGCTATTTTCTGCACGGCCAGTTCTTCGGGCGCGTCTTTGAGCCAATGAGTCAGACAGGTTTCAAAATCGCTTTGGCTGGCTTTTTCTTTACCTGTTAATGCCTTAGCATAGGCATTGCTGGTAATTTTGAAAGCCTTGCCGCTTTTATAGTACGTAAGAGGTAACACCAGGCGTTGTGAAGCTCGAGTCATGGCCACATAAGCCAAGCGCAAGTTTTCCAAATCCTCCTCATGGTAGAGCGTTTCGTCAATGTTCGGATAGACCGGATAAAAACTGAAAGTAAATGAAATCCGACCGTTATGAATGCTCTTAAAGACACGAGTTTTATGGTGACCGGCGGCCCCCAATTCCAAAGCATTGGCAAAGGGTAAAAAGATGACCGGATACTCGAGCCCTTTACTCTTATGAATGGTCATGACATTGACTAAGTCCGCGTCGCTGTCAAGCCTTAATTGATACTTTTCATCATCGGGTGGATTTTGAATTTGCTGGCTCAGCCATCGGGCCAAACCGGAAATGCCTTTTAAAGATAAAGAAGTCTCCTGCAGCGCTTCCATGAGATGCTGATAATTGGCGAGCTGTCGTTCTCCGTCTTGAAGCGGCAAGAGTCTTTTTTGTGTGCCGCACTCAAGCATAATTTTAGCTATGGCGGCGGAAACTCCACGCTTATTCCATATCGTGAGGGCTTCTTCAATAAGCTCTCGGGCCTTAAGCGCAGCCTTATCGTCTAATTCCGACTGTCCCTCGCGGCCGAAGGCTTCCGGGATGATCGCGTTGATGCTCTCGCCCATCAGTCTTGTGCTTCTGGCTAAGCGCAACGCTTTAATATCCTGGGGTGACTCAAGCGCTTCGATGATAAGGAGCATCTCTCGCGCTTCGTCGGTTGAAAAAATGCTGTTTTCATCTTGAAAAAGAACACGAATGCCTTTTTTAGCCAAGGCAGCCCGAAAATCCGGCACATATTTTTTCACACGAAATAAAACAGCGATGTCGCTAGGTTTGAGCCTTTCATTTTTAGACTTATAAACGTTGCCGGATAGTAAAGCGGCAATCTCATTGGCAATGAGGTTGATTTGCTGATTGCGGTCACCGGTAGGATTTAAAGCCGCTTTCTCTTTAGTCCAAATTTCAAAGGTGGGTAGTGCTTCAAACGAATCGCCTTTTTTGAGTAAAAGGGGACCTTTATTGGATCCGGCTGAAATCGCACTGTAACCCATGCCGGCATCTAAAAATGGGGTGGCCGACTCAGTAAAGAAACGATTGATTCCTTCGATGAGGCTCGGACAGGAGCGATAGTTTTTCTTTAGCTCATAAATTTCACCGATATCGGCCTGTGCGGCCAGATAGGTATTGATGTCGGCATTTCTGAATCGATAGATCGACTGTTTGGGGTCGCCGACAAAAAAGACGGATTTGGCGCGGCTATCCTCGGCGAGGAACAGACGTTTGAAAATAGTGTACTGGATAGGATCGGTGTCTTGGAATTCATCGATTAAAATCCCGTCGTAGCGGTTTTGAACGCGCTCAACAAAAGCCCGGTTATCGAGCTCTTCGTACATATCTAAGAGCAAGTCATTAAAGGAGCGGATGCCGCTTTCGCGTTTTTTTCGCTTTAACGCTTCCGGCGCTTTTTCGATAAATCGTCTCAGCAGTAAACGAAGGCTCTCTTCCAAGCTTTTCTGATCCTGCGTTTCTTTCCACTCTTTTTTATCGTGCTGACCTGTTTTCTGATCAATGAAAAGAAGGTCATCAAAGAGTTTGACAGTGGCATTCTTAGGAGCGGAATTCAGCGCGTTGAGAATCTCCTCCCACGGTTTGGTGTCAAGGAGCAGTTTCTTAAACTCATCATTATCTGAAAGCGTTAATGCCTCACGTAAAAACGCTTCAATGACTTCTTGTCGAAGGTCGCTATCATCTCCGATTTCAAAGTCAAAACCTTCTGAACTCGAGAACTTGTGTTCTTCGAGCATCTTTTGGCAAAAGCTGTGGATGGTGCAGATAGAAGCATCGTCAAGTCTATCGATTGCATCTTGAAAAACGGTTGGATCAATTTCAGCCTCGCGCCACTTTTTGATCAAGGCAATGAGCGTCGGATCGTACCGTGTGTCTTCATCCCGGCTATCTTCGTAGGCCTGTTGCGCGCGAATTAAAATCTCGCGCACGCGCATCTTCAATTCAGCCGTGGCGGCTTTGGTGAAAGTTACCAGCAACAGTCTTTCAATCGGAATCCGTTCTTCAACAATCAGGCGCAAGACAATATGAATGAGTGAGTATGTCTTACCCGTGCCGGCACTGGCTTCAATGAGTTTTCGGCCGCAAAGAGGCGAGTCGATGACATTAAATTCCTTTCTCATTGTTGCGCGCCTCCAAGCATTAAATTTTCAAAGTTTTCAGTGAGCAATTGCATGGCCTTCGTTCTCTTGCCTTTGTCCTCTTTCGGGAAAACGGCATCCGGCGTTATGGCTTTAAGCGCATTGTCTAAAAACGCCGTGCTGTAGCCTTTGATTGTTTCATAGTCGCGACCGCGCCACATGGCCGCTTCGACCGCATTGTCATATTTTGAGGTGATGACACAGGCTTTTTGGATAGTCTTCACCATCAGCTCAATTAAGCTAAACAAAAAATAGCGGGCTATGGGCTCTTCAATGGCTTTGAAAATACTCAAAACCGGTTTTTCGTTCATATTTAAAAGTAGCAAATTAACCGGAACACCCATCGCACAAAGGATGGCCGCTTTGGCTTGAGCGGTTACACTGCCGCTCTTGGAATAGGCTAATTCAAGCAGATACGGCGTATCGTTTTCAGTACTGCTTTGCCAAGCCATGGGATCTTTTTCCCTTTGCTCATCTTCAAGGTGAAAAGTGATTGTTTGGATATTTTCAGCCAAAAGCGTTTTAAAGGGGTAAAGATTTTCCAGAGGCAAAGAAATCGTTTGCATATCGCTTTTACCGCAAGAGAGAATTTCAGCTCTTACCGCTTGGGTTTCATTGGCCTTTTCAACTTCCTCTTCATATTGCAGGATACGGGTTTCTTGATTTCCTTTAGTCGGATCCAAAGCTATTTTGTTCAGAATGGCCTGGGTGCAATGACCGTCAGCGAGCGCCTGCATGAGTTCTCGTCTCAGCAACGACAATTCAAGACCGTCCTTGCTACCGAATAGGGGAACGCGATCCTGGAGTCCGTTTTCATATTGTCTGAAATCCAAACGCTTTTGAAGCCACACGGCAGGATCTTTGTAAAAAGCCAGAACATCTTCCAAGTAAAGTGTGGAAGAAAAGAGTTTCTCGTCAAGGGGGCCGGTGAGCATCTGAGGCTCTAAGCCCTGATAGTTAGTTTCACGGGCCTTTTTCAGCGCATCAAGTGTCTCGCCCATGAAACTTTTCCAATAACGCGTCGGGCTTAATCGGAAATTGTCTGCGGCGGTGTCCGTAAGCGTTATTTCAGTGCTAATCGTATCGGCCATGCGCTTTTTGGCTTCCAGCTTTGTTTCGTTATCCTCGGGGGCTGCATTTTGAGTGAGAAAATCCAGTAAATCGACCACAACGGGTGAGGCGTTAAGAGGCGCTTTCTTATCGCTTCCGACGCAATAAGAGCATACAAAGCGATTGCGAGCGGCAAGGAAAAGATCGAGAAAGACGTTTCGATTATCGGATCGGCTGTCACGATCATTTTGTCGCTTAAGTGCGTCTGTGCCCATAAGATCAAATTCTTCAAAACGCTGATTGCCCGGGAAACCAGATTCTTCGCCTAATCCAATGATGATGATAACTTTATAGGGAAGTCCTCTGAAAGTACTCATCGGCGCAAGAGTCAGGCGGCCGATCGCAGGATTTTTGTCCGAGGGTTCGCTGATTCTGTCCTCAAGGGCTCGCCAGTACACGCAAAGGGGCATGGTAATCGGTTCAGGAACGGTGGTCAGTGCCAGTTCCTGCACTCTTAGATCATTTCTGACACTCATGAGCGCCAACTTGTCAGCGTTATTGCCGAAAAAACTTTCCAAGAGGTTGTGAGTCCATAAAGATAGATCTGCGGGCAGTGCTTCATCGCCTAAAGCTTTCATACTGCTGAAAGCTTCTTTGAGTTTGTCGGCAAGGCGGCATAGTTTTATAAAGAGTGACTGATTGTCTGCTAAACCGGCAAACGGATCACTACCGTGCTGCACTGGCAAAATGTCATCCGTGCAGGTTAAAGTGCCTTCTTTAAAAACGTAGCCCCAGCTTAACCGTTCGATGGCACGTTCCAGAGTTCCTTCACCGGCCTCAGATAAAGCGGCCTGAGAAAAATCCGGATGAGTCGCTTTTAGATGTTCGGCATTAATTCCGCTTCGAAAACCGGCCGCTAAAAGCCAGTCGTGCAATACATTGAGATCATCGAGTTTTAAATCGAGCGCTCGGGCGACCGCGGGAAGCTCCAGCCAAGCATTGAGCGCGGGCAGGGTAATACCATTCATGAGCAATTTACCCAGATCAACAAGGGATCGCGCATTCATATCGGCATCGGTTGCCGTTTGCCCGAATATTTGATAATCCATTCGGTATTGCGGTGGCAGCGCTCGCATACAGGCTTCAAAGACGGGAGCTGTTTTATCGATTTCAGGTGTTGTAATGAGCACTTCTTCCGGTTTAAGCGCCAGAGAACGATCGGTGAAGAAGGCCTGAATCATATTGATGGCGTTTTGGACTTCTCGGGTTAACGTTGGCGCCTTGATAATTCTGACGGAAGGATCTGAAGGCGATATTTTTTCAGGCAACCCCTGGGCTGAGTTTTGTAAAAGGGCTTTTTGAGCCGTGTGAAGCAATAGCTCAGAGTCCTGAACGAGATCTAATCGCTCTGTTTGGGCTTGCGTCCAAATATTGAGTTTTTGTAGTGGGGCGCTCGTAAGATCGGGAAGTTTTTCTGGCTCATGCCCGGCATTTTCCTGGCCGTCAGGTGTAAAAGTCCAGAAGCGGTTGATCATTGCCCGGGTGGAGGCAGCGTTTTTGCGTAAAAAATTCAAAGCTTCGCTTTTTTCAGAATCAAGATCCGAATAAGAATCAAACCAGTACTCCACACAGGGATTCAAGAGATAAACATAAACCTTATGACCATGTTCGGACAGCAATTTAATGATCGGCAACATCAGCGGCGAAATGCCGCTGGGTTCGAAAAAGTGCAAAGTTTCCGGTTCATTGGCGAATTTAATTTCGAGAGACTCCGGGTTTGCGTAAAGTCTTAATGTTTCCCGGCCGTTCCAGACAGCGGTTTGTGAAAGTTTCTCCCAAATCGCTTTTTGCCAAATAAAGTCAGGATGCGCTTGGAGTGCTTTTTTCTCAGAAGACAGTTGCCTGTCATCAATTCCTCTATAGATCGTTTGGGGCTTGACACCGGAAAATCCCATCCATTCAGCAACCCAATCAAATCGGTAATTGACGTACTTATCAAAAACCGAGGCAATTTTGCGGGCAAGCTCATAGCGAGCCAGCGCTTTTTCCTTATCCGTCACTCGATGACTGAAGAAGATTCTGAGCCGCTCATGACGGTTAATGAATTCGTCGTCAAGCACGGACCAGATAACCCAAAGGAAATCCTGGGCTTCCTCAGGTTCTCCGACACCGATGCCGGCGTAGTTATGAAACCAGGATCGAGTTGTCCAAAAGTCCACTCCGGAGCAGATTCCGTTAACCTGCGCAAGGTGCTGCCGAAGTCGATTATTAATGGCACTGGTGGCGGAAATAACACGGACGCGCTCAAAAGGATCGGCTGATTGTTTTTTATCTTCGGTAATTTCAGCCGTTAAGTAGGCTTCTAAAATCTCGTAAGCGTTGCTGTAGACGGTTTTTAACATCGTTAGCTCTTTTGTATTCAGTCAATCGGCTTTTTTTCAATTCGGACAATACCGGCTATATCTTTCCAAGTATTAATCCAACCGCTTAACAATAGGCTGTCTTCAATTTCAACATTGAGCTCATAGTGTCCGTTATTGAGCTTCTTTATAGTTTGGGTACGATTGAAAGGAGCCTCAGTCAGATTGAGCGCCGTGGCTTCATTGGTAAACTCAATCGTTAACAAAATAGTACGGGTGTTTTCGTTGGAGTAATTGAAGTGGTGTTCTTTGACATACGTCTTAATATCAAAATTTCTCTCTTTTTGTGCCAACTCATTTAAAAGCGTTGCGTCACTTATCCGATGCAAAGCCAAATGACGAATGTCCGTGTAGCCGTCAAAGCGGCAGACGAGGTATAAACGGATATCCTGCTGAACAAGTCCTATGGGTGAAACGGTCTTTGTCTTTTCGTGCCCTTCGGCATTGTGGTAGACAATTTTCAGTTTTTTATTTTCAAAAAGGGCATTGGAGACCGCCTCAAAAATTCTCGGTTTTATATTGGGCGGAATTTGAGGAAGGCTATTGGAGACCACCGCAATTTTGTTTAGCCATTCATTTTCATGGGTAATGCGTCCCTGAATGTCGTCAAGTGTTTGTCTAGCCGCATCAAAAAACGGTTGCATTGCTTTATTCAATTTCCCAGGCAACTGGTATCTCAAATTGGCTTCGATTAATCGAAGCATGAGCGCTTCTTGGGCTGAGAGATTGGTAAAGGGGAAGGGTGATGTATCCGTTCCCATACGGTAGCTGAAAGGCTTGGAGTTGTCATTTCTCTCAAGCGGAAGGCTTCCGCTTTCATAAAGCTGCTTTAAGTAACGCTGAAGCGTGAGAGTTTGAATATTGATTCCGGAGGCCAGAAGACTATTTTGAATTTCTTGCGTGGAAATGAAACGATGACGCGGAATACGTTTAATTACTTCCAAGTAAAGCAGAGCTTGGTTGATTGCGTTCATTTGTCTTGCCATATGAGTTTCTCTCCACAAAATGATCGCATTCATTCTATCAATTTAAGATGGAAGCAATAGCTTTAAAAAGTGCGGCTTATTAAATTTTGAAAAAGCGGAGGCGATTTCTGACAAACTACTGCGCTTGTTCTTTTTCGGCTGATTTTGCCGAATGGATTTTCCAAGTTGCAAACAAAAGCAAAAAGCCGATACCGGCTAGAACACTCGCCGGCACGCAAGACCAGTTTTCCGGGTGGCCAGCTTCAATTGGAAGACCTCCCAACCACGCACCGACAGCGTTGCCGAAGTTAAACGCGACTTGTCCCATGGCGGCAGCTAAAAGTTGTCCTTCTTTAGCATTTTGGAGAATGAGAACTTGCTCTGGTCCCGAAATAAAGAAAACGCAGCCTGCGGCGATGACGGTCAGGCCGATGGCAATCCAAGTTAACTGTGCGCTGAAAAATAAAAGGATAAGCGAGCAACAGAGAACCGCTTGACCGAGACAGGCCAAGGCGGCATTACCGATACGTCTTGATAGTTTGGCGGCCAAAAGGTTTCCGCAAACCATACCAAAGCCAGCCAATGTAATCACAGCACTCATCAATGAAGCCGGTACGGAGGCTAAATTTTCCATGATGGGATTGACATAGCTGTAATAGGCAAAAAATCCCCCATTGCCAAAACCGATGGCGCCCAACACGAGCCACGGAGTCAAATGAGTTAGAAACCTAAACTGAGCAGAAAAGCCGTAATCAGGCAGCGCCGGTAATGCAGGAATCCAAAGTTTTATCCCAATGAAGACCAGTGCTGCGACCGCTGCAACAATCATGAAAGCAAGCCGCCAGGTCACCGCCCATGAAAGGAAGCTTCCCAGTGGAACACCGATTAGATTGGCGACAGTCATGCCGGCAACCATCAAACAAACATCTTTAGAGGCTTCGCCTTTTTTGGCCAATTGTGTGGCCACAATGGCTCCTACGCCAAAATAAGCTCCGTGAGGCAGTCCTGCAATTAGACGTGCACCGAGCATGCCCCAATAGTCAAAGGCGAAGACTGTTAATGCGTTGCCAAAAAATATGAATCCGACAATCATCAAAAGCAACGTTTTAAGCCCAAGATTTCTTGCAAATATGACCATCAAAAGTGCGCCGATGCACACGCCGGCGGCGTAAGCCGAGACAAAGTGACCGGCTTGTGGAATGCTGACGTTGAGTTCTGCCGCCACACTGGAAAGAATGGACATCATGCAAAATTCGGCAATTCCTAAAGCCAATGTTCCAAGACTTAAGGCGATCAGGTGTTTTTTCACAGGTCTTCCTTTCTTTGTTGAGTTTGCCAGGATACTCTGATCGGATTGTGCTGTAGGGCTTTTTTCTAATTAATTTTGTCTATCTGAATGATTGTTTCTCATAGAATTGAGTCCCATGGACTTTAAATCCCCCTTTAGGTTTGCAACAATTTCACTATTAATACTGTTGTAAGTGCTTGAGATGGAAACAGCTAATCTGATAACAATGATAGGGTGGGCCGCAAGCGGTACCGGCTTTACTTTTATGATGACCGCGCTGGGAGCCGCCAGTGTTTTCTTTTTCAGAAAAACAATTTCTGAAAATGTACATCGTATGGCTTTAGGGCTTGCAGCCGGTATTATGATCGCCGCTTCTGTCTGGAGTCTTTTGATTCCGGCGATGGAAGCGGCCGAGGAAGCGGGAGGCGCAGGCTGGTTGCCGGCTTGCGGAGGCTTCATTTTAGGGGTCGCTTTTTTACTTTTGCTCGATGAGCTGCTTCCGCACTTGCACCCCGGCTCCAAAAATCCCGAAGGTCCGAAGTCCCATCTATCTCGAGCTTCTTTGTTATTTTTTGCCGTTACGCTTCACAACATCCCTGAAGGAATGAGCGTCGGTTTACTTTTTGTCGTAGCCGGTCAAACAGGTGATCCTCTGGCGCTTTCTGCGGCTTTTGCTTTAGCGCTGGGTATGGGTATTCAAAATATTCCTGAAGGCGCGGCAGTCTCATTGCCCTTACGTCAAGAAGGCTATAGCGCAAAGAAAGCATTTGCTTTTGGAGCCCTTTCTGGACTGGCAGAACCCGTATTCGGCATTTTGGTTGTGCTCTGCGCTTCTTGGATTGCACCTTTTATGCCTTGGCTTTTAGCTTTCAGTGCTGGGGCCATGATGTATGTGGTGGTCGAAGAGCTGATTCCCGAAGCCCATTTAGGCGAACACTCTAATATCGGAACATTGAGTGTGATGGCGGGTTTTGTCTTAATGATGGCTCTTGACTGCGCTTTAGGTTAATTGAAAAAAAAGCACCTGAGTAAAGTCTCAGGTGCCGAAATATCCCTTAGTTCTTAAAGAGATTCACTTGCGAAATCAGCCAAACGACTTCTTTCTCCGCGCTGTAAGGTGATGTGGCCGGAATGCTCCCACCCTTTGAAGCGATCGACCACGTAAGTCAAACCTGAAGAGCCCTCGGTGAGGTAGGGGGTGTCGATCTGAGCGATGTTGCCCAGACAAACAATCTTGGAACCTGGACCCGCACGGGTGATGAGCGTTTTCATCTGTTTGGGCGAAAGGTTCTGGGCTTCATCGATAATCACGAACTTATTTAAAAATGTCCGACCTCGCATAAAGCTCATACTCTTTACTTTGATGCGACTGCGGATAAGGTCGTTGGCGGCATGCCGACTCCAGTCGCTTCCCGAATCAATGTTATTGAGCACTTCCAAGTTATCTTCAAGCGCTCCCATCCACGGCAGCATCTTTTCTTCTTCCGTACCGGGCAAAAAGCCGATTTCTTCACCAACGCTGACAGTTGCACGCGTGAAAATAATTTCAGAAAAGCGTCGCATATCCAACGTTTGTGTCAAAGCCGCGGCAAGTGTAATCAAAGTCTTACCGGTGCCTGCCTGACCCAATAGAGTGACAAAATCAATATCCGGATTCATCAATAGGTCAAGCGCAAAACATTGTTCACGGTTTCTGGCGGTGATCCCCCAAACCGAGTGTTTGCTTTGCATGTAGTCGCGCACAACGCAAAGGGTGGCGGTTTTGTCCTCAATCTTTTTGACCTGAGCGAGGAAAGAATCATCGGGTAAATAGACAAAAAGGTTTGTAAACCAATCTTTAACCAATGGACCGGTAATTTTGTACCAAGTACGTCCGTCTTCTTTCCAACTTTGCATCTTTTTGCCGTGAGTTTCCCAGAAATCTTCAGGAAGCTGCATACGGCCCGAGTAAAGCATATCGGTATCGTCAAGCGTCTTGTCCGAGAAATAGTCCTCGGCAGCAAGACCCATTGCCGTTGCCTTGATGCGCATGTTGATGTCTTTGGAAACCAACACAACTGAGCGTTCTTTTTCCTTATTTTGAAGGGCTTGAACGACTCCCAGAATTTGGTTGTCAGCCTTGCCTTGAGGCAGTCCTTGAGGAAGCTGTGCTTCGAGTGTTTGCGTTTGGAAAAATAGTTTGCCCTGAGCCTCGGTGTTTCCCAAGGCGCTTAACTCAATGCCTTCGGAGATATTGCCGTCGCTGTGGCCTAAAAGTTGGTCAAGATAACGGGAGACCTGTCGGGCGTTGCGAGCGACATCACTCATCCCTTTTTTATGACCGTCGAGCTCTTCAAGCGTAATCATCGGCAAAAATACATCATGTTCCTCAAACTGAAAAAGCGAGATCGGATCATGCATGAGTACGTTTGTATCAAGCACAAAAAGCTTTTTGCCGTGTGTCTTTGCTCGATAGCCTTTTTGTTTTTTCGGTGAGTTCTCTTTTTTCTCGAGTAAGTCAGCCGTTTTGGGTGATTTGACACGCTTGACGGCTTTGTTTGTTTCAGAAACGACAGGTTTTTCTTTGACTTCTGTTTTGAAACTTTTTGGGTTGGATGCAGGCTTAACCGTCATTTCACCTTCTTTCAAAATTGAACCCATCGCTTTGGGCAGGGGAGGCAGCGGCATGCTTTTCTCCTTATTGCAACGATTTCAAATGTTCAAGAACAGCCTGAGCGTGTCCGGCCACTTTTACTTTTCGCCATTCGGCGCAAACGACACCTTGAGGATCAATGAGGAAAGTGCTGCGCTCAATGCCCATGTACTCACGACCGTATAGCTTTTTCAGTTTAATGACGTCAAAAGCCTTGCAAAGCGTTTCTTCGCTATCGCTAATTAACGCAAAGGGGAAACCCTGCTTGTTGCAGAAGTTGGTGTGACTTTTGATTGAATCTCTGGAAACACCGATCACTTCACAGCCGGCCTCTTTAAATTGCGTGTAAAGCGCGGCGAAGTCGCGGCCTTCCATCGTGCAGCCGCTGGTATTGTCTTTGGGATAAAAATAAAGGACCGTGTAGCGGCCTTTGAACATTTCGGAAGTGATTTCTCCAGTGGTAGCCTGGGCAGAGAATGGAGCAATCGGCTGATTTAAAGTAACGCTCATCGCAAATCCTTTTAATGTAAGCGCTTAAAGCTTAACAAAGCTTTTGCTTCTTGGCGTACAATCATCGCAATTTTTTGTGAATTAGCTATGACAAAAGACGGTCCTCTTTGGTTAGTGGTTGTTAGTGTTGCTACCGGTGCCACCTTAGGTGCGATGATCCGGTGGTGGCTTACCTATGCCTTTAACGGCACCTCTTGGTTCCTATCTTCGCCCTTGGGAACGCTTTTGTCTAATCTTTGCGCGGCCTACCTGATGGGGATGGCTCTGGCCTGGCTTTCGACCCGGCCGGAAATCAGTCCAGCCGTCAGACTTTTTATCATCACCGGTTTTCTCGGTGCCTTTTCCACACTGACGGCGGTTTTGGGAGAAAACCTGCACTTTATGCTGACCGGTCAGTGGCTAGCTTCTCTTGAACACTTCTTGATGCATATCGGCGGTTCTTTTATTGCTTTGATTCTCGGTGTGCTAACCATTCGCGGGCATCTGTGAGAAAAAAGTTTTTGATCCACCTCTTTTGTGTGACAATCTATTTCAGTTTGTCATTATCTCATTGAAAAATAAGTAAAAAATATCTTTTTCTTTTCTCTTGAAATTTCTAAACCCTACCCCATATAGGAGTTAGAAAGATTGTTTTGCCAGTTCTGGAAACGGGCAAAGCAGAAGGAAAGAAAACAATGAGACAAGATAAATTAACGACAAAATTCCAACAAGCTTTGGCTGACGCACAAACAATTGCGCTTGGCAACGACAACCAAATCATGGAAGACGTGCATCTTCTCGCAGCTTTCTTGCGTGACGAAGACGGATCCACGAAGTCGTTGCTACAGAGAGCCGGTGTATCGGTTCAAAGGCTTGTTCAAGAGGTTGAAGACACGGTTCGCCATTTGCCGAAGGTAAGCGGTACGGGGGGCGATATTCAGCCCGGCCGCGATCTGATCAATTGGTTGAACCTCACTGAAAAGGAAGCCATGGCTCACGGTGATGAATACATTTCCGTGGATATGGCACTCTTGGCTTTGACGCAAGCGCAAGGGGAAGCGTCTCGTATTGCCAAACGCTGCGGCTTAACCCGTAAGGCGCTTGAGGCTTCCATTGCAGAAGTGCGGGGCGGAGACTCGGCTGATAATCCGGATGCGGAAAATCAGCGCGAAGCCCTCAAAAAGTACACCATTGATTTAACCGCCAAGGCGCGTGAAGGCAAGCTTGACCCGGTTATCGGCCGTGATGATGAAATTCGTCGTGCCATGCAGATTCTGCAGCGCAGAACGAAAAATAACCCTGTGTTGATCGGTGAACCCGGTGTCGGTAAGACAGCCGTGGTGGAAGGCTTGGCCCAGCGTATTGTCAATGGCGAAGTGCCTGATACGTTGAAAAACAAACGGATTTTAAGTTTGGATATGGCAGGCTTGATTGCCGGAGCCAAGTACCGTGGTGAATTTGAGGAACGCTTAAAGAAGTTACTCAAAGAAGTCACGCGTGCCAACGGTCAGATCATTTTGTTTATCGATGAACTGCACACCGTGGTCGGAGCCGGTAAGACCGAGGGCTCGATGGATGCGGGCAATATGCTAAAGCCGGCTCTTGCCCGTGGAGAATTGCACGTAATCGGGGCGACCACGCTTGACGAGTACCGCAAGTACGTTGAAAAGGACGCCGCGCTTGAACGTCGTTTCCAAAAAGTGATGGTCGATGAACCAAGCGTTGAGGATACGATCGCTATTTTGCGTGGACTGCAGGAAAAGTACGAAGCTCACCACGGCGTTGAAATTACTGACCCGGCTATCGTGACTGCGGCTGAGTTGTCGCACCGTTACATCACCGACCGTTTCTTGCCCGATAAGGCAATTGACTTGATCGATGAAGCGGCGGCACGCGTGAAGATGGAAATCGACTCCAAGCCGGAAGCCCTTGATAAGCTTGATCGCCGAATCATTCAATTAAAGATTGAACGCGAGGCGATGAAGAAAGAAACCGATGATGCCAGTAAAAAACGGTTGGCCGCGATTGAAGACGAAATCACGGATCTGACCAAGCAGTACGGTGATTTGGAAGAGGTCTGGAAGAAAGAAAAGATCGAGGCGCTTGAAGCGAAGAAAGCGCGTGACGATATTGATAAGACCCGTCACCAAATGGAAGAGTACCGCCGCCAGGGACAATTCGAAAAGCTTGCCGAGTTGCAATACGGCGTGTTGCCTAAACTTGAGGAAAAGCTGAGAAAAGAAGAGTCTAAGAAAGGCGAGATGAAGCCCAAGCTCTTGCGTACAAGCGTCGGAGCAGAGGAAATCGCCGAGGTGGTTTCCCGTGCAACGGGTATTCCGGTTTCCAAGATGATGGAAGGCGAGCGTCAAAAGCTTCTTCACATGGGTGAAGCGCTCGAACGCCGTGTCGTGGGACAACCCGAAGCCGTCAAGGCCGTTGTTGAAACGATTTTGCGCTCAAGGGCCGGTCTATCAGATCCGAATCGCCCCTACGGTTCGTTCCTCTTCCTAGGACCGACAGGTGTCGGTAAGACGGAACTGACAAAGGCTTTAGCAGAGTTTCTCTTTGATACGGAAGACGCCATGATCCGTATCGATATGAGCGAATTCATGGAAAAGCACTCGGTGGCTCGTTTGATCGGTGCGCCTCCGGGATATGTGGGTTATGAAGAGGGCGGCTATTTGACCGAGGCCGTTCGCCGTAAACCCTATAGCGTCATTTTGCTCGATGAAGTGGAAAAGGCGCACCCGGATGTCTTTAACGTCTTGCTGCAGGTCTTGGATGACGGTCGTATGACCGATGGTCAAGGTCGGACGGTGGACTTTAAGAACACGGTCATCATCATGACAAGTAACTTGGGTTCTCATGAAATTCAGTCGCTTGTCGGAGCCGGCAAGGATGAAATCCGGACCGCTGTGATGGCGCAGGTGCGTGAGCACTTCCGTCCGGAATTCATCAACCGTATTGATGAGATTGTGGTCTTTAATGCTTTGGGTGAATCGGTGATTAAGGATATTGCCAAGATTCAACTGAAGAAATTGGCCGCCCGTGTCGAGGCTCAGGACATTAAGTTGGTTGTGACCGATGAAGCCTTAACGGAAATTGCCAAGGTTGGTTTTGATCCGCTTTACGGTGCTCGTCCATTGAAGCGCGCAATCCAAGATCATATCGAAAACGGTTTGTCTCGTCTGCTTTTGGCTGGCAACGTTAAACCGGGTGATACCGTGACGGTTGGTGCCAAAGGCGATGACTTCACCTTTGATGTGAAGTCAGTTGACGCATAAATTTAGAAACTTCTAATCTAAATTGCTTAAAAAAAGGCCCGAAATAAAAAAATCGGGCCTTTTTTGTTTTTTCTTTCTATTTACAAACGTTAATTTTTGGCGTTTAATTTAATCCAAAGTTGATAGAGGCGCGACGCGAAAGAGTATCAAGCCTGAGGGGACACCCGAAGACAGCTCGAGAAAGGTCAAGTCGCCGAAACGATGATTCCGGTAGGAATCACCAGTTGGGCATGGGAAGAATATTTCCATGACTCCCGCTTTCGACAGGAAGTGGAGGAGCTATCGATCGCAAACGGCTGTCATCGCCTTATTTGAATGACATAAGCAAGGTTGCATCGATGGATGCAACTTTTTTTTTGTAGCTTTTGTTTAATTCAATAACAATAAGGACTAGATGATGACGACAAGCTCTGTTGCCAATCAACTGCAAAGCGAAAAGACTGAAATGCGTCGTGATGTAACGCTTTTCGGTGGCATTTCCGTTTTGGCAGGTATCATGATCGGCTCCGGTATTTTCTACATCGGTGCCATCGTTCTCCAACGCGCGGGCATGAGTCCCGGTCTCTCCCTTTTGGTTTGGTTAATCGGCGGTCTGGTGACGCTTTTGAGCGGTATCTGCTTTGCTGAATTAGGTGCCATGATCCCGAAGGCGGGCGGCTACTACGTTTATTTGCGTGAAGCTTATGGCGAACGCATTGCCTTTATGTGCGGGTTTGGTAATTTCTGCCTGTCCAACCCGGGCTCCATCGCTGCATTGGCTGTCGCCTTTGCCGCGGCGCTCAATTCCATTTGGACAATTGACCCGATCAGTCAAAAGGTTATTGCCATTTCCACCGTTTTGCTCCTGACGCTCATTAATATCCGCGGGGTGGGTATCGGCAGCCGTTTGGGTAATGTCTTTATGGTTTTAAAGATGTTGCCGATTCTTTTGATTCTCTTTGCGGGTCTGCTTTTGGGCGAAGAATCCCCCGACCTCTTCATGTACCCGGGTGAAATGCCCTCCATCTCGACTTTGCTTTCGATGATCGGTTTCGCCGTTATCGCCACGTTGTGGGCCTATGAAGGATGGACCAACCTCAATAACATTGCAGAAGAAATCAAGAATCCGAAGAGAAACATTCCGCTTGCTTTGATTTTGGCTATCGTTGGCGTGGCGCTTTTGTACGTGCTCTTTAACTACGCCATTTTCCGTGTCGTGCCTTACGGCAAGATTGTTGAAATGGTTAATTCCGGCAACTACTACTTGGGTACGGAAGCCGCCAACATGCTCTTTGGCAGCGCCGGTCTCTACATCGTGGGCGCTGCCATGATTTTGGCAATCTTCAGTTCCTTAAACGGTTGCGTTCTTGCCTTTCCGCGTATGACTTACGCCATGGCTCGTGACGGTGCGTTCTTTAAGCCCTTTGCCAAGCTTCACCCGACGTATCGCACGCCGGTCAACGCCCAACTTGCCTCGGCTGTTCTCGCCATTGTTTTGATTCTGTCGAGAACCTTGGGTGAATTGACGAGTTTGGTTGCCTTGTGCGGTATGATTTTCCACGGTATGACTTTCTTTGCCGTGATTGTCTTGCGCCGCAAGTATCCAGATTTGGAACGCCCGTATCGCGTTTGGTTCTATCCGATCCCGATTTTGATCATCTGCGCTGTGATGATCGGTTTGATCATCAACACGATCAGCAACGATCCGATCACCGTTGTTTTAGGTTTCATTGTGCCGTTGCTTGGTTTGGTTATCTATGAAGTAATGTTCCGCAAGCAGCACGACGCTCAAGTGGCCGCTCAAGCTAAGGAAAATGGAGAGTAACACCATGTCGACATTGATTTATAACGCCAATATTTATGTCCAACGAGGCGTATTTGCCCAGGCCCTTTTAGTGGGTGATGATGGTAAGATCGCAGCGGTCGGTACAGAGGAAGAGGTGCGCGCTGCCTGCACGGGCAACGAAAATTTGTACGATGCTCAAGGCCGCACGATTGTTCCGGGTTTTAATGACTCGCACCAACACCTCTTTAACACGGGTATCGCGTTGGCTGCCGTTCGACTTCAAGGTGTTACTTCCATCGCAGAAGTGATTGAACGCGGTCGTCGCTATATTGAAGAAAATCAACCGCAGCCCGGTGAAGTGATTCACGGGATGGGGTGGAATCAGGACTACTTTACAGACGAGCATCGTCTTTTAACTCGTCACGACTTGGATAAGATTTCGACGGATTACCCGATCATTTTCGATCGCGCTTGCGGTCACATTCTGACTTGCAACACCAAGGCGCTTGAAATGGCCGGTGTCACGGTTGACACGGTTCCAAACGCAGGCGGCGCCATTGACCAAGAAAATGGAGAATTGACCGGTGTTGTGCGTGAAAACGCACGCGCTCAGGTTCGCTGCTTGATGAGTGAACGCTCTGTTGAAACGAAAAAGCGTTTAATCCGTACAGCCATGAAGCACGCCAATGAAACGGGGGTGACCTCTGTTCAAACGTGTGACGTGCGCATGGGAGACTGGGAATCGACGCTTGAAGCTTACAATCAAGTGTTGGCTGAAACGCCGACTGTCCGTGTCTACCACCAATTCAGCTTCATGGAGCCCAATGCTTTCCAAGAATTTTTGGATAAAGGCTATCGCACGGGTGTGGGTAACGACTTCAACCGCTTCGGTCCCTTGAAGCTCTTTGTTGACGGCAGCCTCGGCGCCCGTACGGCCTACATGCGTGAACCCTATGCTGATGATCCGTCCACTCGTGGTATTGCCACCTTAACGCCTGAAGAAATCGATACGTTGGTCGGCATGGCTGTTAAGAATAATTGTGGCGTGGCTGTGCACGCCATTGGGGACGCGGCGATTGAAAACGTTTTGAACGCCTATGACAAGGTTTGTGAAAATGGTGAAAATCCGTTGCGTTTGGGCATTATTCACGTTCAGATCACGGATCGTCCGTTGCTTGAACGCTTCACAAAGAATGACATCCTAGCTTTGGTTCAGCCGATCTTCCTGCACTACGACACGGCCATTGTGGAAGATCGTGTGGGTAAGGACTTGGCGGCAACAAGCTATGCCTTCAAGACCTTGATGGATTTGGGCGTTCACACGAGCTACGGTACGGATAGCCCCGTAGAAGATATGGATCCGATTGCCAACCTTTACTGTGCGGTGACTCGCAAGAATTTGCGTGGCGAACCTGCCGGCGGTTGGCATCCTGAGGAATGTGTGGATATTTATTCGGCCGTTGATGCCTACACCATTGAAAGCGCCTACGCTTCCTTTGATGAAAAGGTGAAGGGGCGTTTGATGAAGGGGTATCTCGCGGACCTTGTTGTTTTAAGCGACAACATCTTCACCATTAATCCTGACGACATCCTCAAGGTTAAGGTCGATGCCACGATGGTTAACGGTAATTTCGTTTTTCAACGCAACTAATTTAATCCATTAAATAAGAAACGGCTCTGTCAGCAAAAATACGCGACAGAGCCGTTCATTTATTGGTTAAGACAAAAGATCAATTGAGCTGATAAAGAGTCGGTGTCAGGTAAGAAATCTCTTCACGTAAGAATGGTTCATAGAGCTTACCGTCAAAGGCCGGGTAACGAACTTCCTCATCATCGTCTTCGAGCATAAACGTCCCTTCACTCACAAATCGCACTTGCTCATGCTCAAATTTGTGCAGCATTAAAGTGGCTTCGAGACTATCGAGAAGCTCGGCGGGATCATCAAAAAAGACAGGCCACCCCAATCCTTGATAAACCTTTGAATTCTCGCCCTTAAGACTGATGCCAAGACGAAATTCTGCCATCTTTGCCTCTCCGGGTCCCGCCGGTTCGTAAAAAGGAGCGACGGCAATTTGCAGATCTTTAATGGCGTAGCCGTCAGTTTGCTGAAGCTTGGCAAGTGCTTCTCTTAAAGAGAAATGGCGGAAGAGACGGCCGGCTTCCATCATGGAGGCAATGCACGGCAACATGAGACTTGTGTTGTAGTTCTTCGGATCATCGACTTTTTGCAAGTACGTCTGAAGCTCTTCAGAAGGATGCTGCAAAAATTCCATGTGCGTTGCCGGGTAATGCTCATCAAAAATGCGCTTGAGTGCGAAAACAAGATTTTTCTGCATTTTCTGCAAACTGACTTCCGGCACAAAAGTGGTGAGCGGAAGCTTTTTGATGGGGGTGCTGACAATGAAAGGAATTAAACGAATATCAGCAACAAGCTCGGTCATCTCCTCACGGGTCTCTTCAGAAGTGATAAAGCGCGAGATACCAGGTTTACTCGAGGCCACCCATTGTCTGACATGGCTTTGCATTTCAAAAGGCCGTAGGGCAAATGTATCAGTACTGACCATATCGCTATTGATGCGGATTTGATAGTCAGGTGTAAAGAGACCTTTTAAGAAAACCTCGATTTTCTTTAACGCTTCTTGCGGAATTTCTCCGAACGGCAAACCGTAGGCGCTTGAGGCCATAAACGGCATGACCATCAAGGCATGAGTGTATTTGTCATCTGTGATGTTGCACGATAAGCATTCAAAGAAAAATGTCCAGCGCATTAAATCGCTGTATTCGTAATTGTTTTCTTCTAGCTTTTGAATGACCGGTGTTATGAAGTCTGACTCTAATTTGGCGTACGCTGAAGCAGCGGCCAGCTGCAACTTGGTGTAGATCGGATATTTTTGATCAATATCGGTTGCTGCGTCGGCTTTCTTGATGAGTTTTACGAGTTCATCAATTGTCTTATTAAGAAGTTTGCTGTCAGTCACGATACTTTGTTTAGAAAAAGAGGAGGGCGAGCCATTTGGCTTCGCCCTCCGAGTCAGTAATCAGTAATATCAGAGGGTCTTTGTGTGAATCTGAATGAGCGGCGTGTCATCCAAAGGCGGCAAAACCTTTCTGGGGCGTCCCGGATAGATGACAGGTGAGTAATCAACTGGGTGGACCAATTCAGGATTGGTGTGCACAACGGTCAAACCACTCTTAGCCAAGGCTTCATCAAGACCGGCTGTCAAACGCGCCATGGCGTCTTCTGCTGTCGCAACTTCAGCGGTTTCAGAAACAGTTTCTTCAACTGCTAAAGTGGCTTCGGCAACAGGAACCTCCACCGTTACCTCGTTTTTTTGAACGTCTTCAACCTTTTCTTCGAGAGGTTGCTCTTCGGCGCGGGGACGCTGTGCCAACGGTTCGCGTTTTTGATTAGCGATTTGACTTTCAACGTTCACGTGACGCGGTTCAACCGTATTTCCCTTCACTTCGCTATGAAGCACGGATTCGTTCAAAGGTTCAGTGCGCACCGGGGCTTCCTCGATATATTCTTCAGGCAACACAATCGGAGCACGGTTCATTTCTTCGGCTTCGATTTCAGGCGGAATTCGATCACGGCGAACCATTAAATCGTCTGTTGTGCGACGACGACGGCGCGGGCGACGTTCAATATTCGGCGTTTCAGCCTGAGGTTGGGCTTCAACAGAAACTTCGACACGTTCTTCAGAAACCTTTGCTTCAGGAATGGTATCGGTAGCAAAGTTGAAGTCTTCGTCATTGGCAACCGTTTGAGGAGCCGGTGCGGCTTCTTCCACAACGGGTTTGGGCAAAGCAACCTTGGTTTCAGGCGCGGGTAGCAATTCCGGAGCGTCTTCACTCTTGACACGGCGGCGCGGACGGCGACGGGTTTGCGTATCACGAACCGCTTCCTTGTCTTGAGTCTTTACTCTTTCCGTTGTTTCCGGTTTATCAACCGTTGCACTCTTGTCTTCATCTTTTTCAACACGGGTGCGTTCTCTGCGTTGACGACGCGACGTAGAGTCCTTCTCGCGACGATCGCGGGGATTGCGGCGAGAGCGACGATCAGAGCGTCCCTTCTTCTCTTCGTCCTTCTTTTCTTCAGCCGGTTTTTGACCGGAACCAAAGAGGAAGTTAATCAGACGTCGGATAAGACTCGGCTCCTGGGCGGCTTGGGCACGCTTGGCCGCTTCTTCGCGGGCGGCCCGTTGCTCGGCCTTCTTATTGATTAAGCGGTCAGCTTCATTGTGTTCAGGAGCTACTTCGGGCATGAAGTTGCGAAGAACCGGTTCTTGGCGTTTGGCCGCCGGCTTTTCTTCCGGTTTCTTCACGCGATAAGGATCGATAGCCTCCTCATCGGGTTGAATTTCTTCAGCTCGCTTGTAGCTAGCCACTTCATCATCCAAGCGTTCATCGTCGTAACGCAGACGTTCGATATGGTAGTGCGGCGTTTCGAGGAACTTGTTAGGAATCAAAACGATAGGCAGACGGTGACGTTGTTCAATCTTGGCAATATCACGACGCTTTTCGTTCAAAAGGAAGCTTGCGACATCCACAGGCACTTGAGCGTGGACGGCTCCTGTGCCTTCCTTCATGGCTTCTTCTTCAAGAATTCTCAAAATCTGCAATGCGCAGCTTTCAGTATCACGAATGACGCCAACGCCGTTGCAACGCGGGCAGGTGATGTGATTGCCTTCGGCTAAGGCCGGACGCAGGCGCTGACGGGACAATTCCATCAAACCGAAGCGGCTGATTTTTGCCATTTGAACACGGGCTCGGTCATACTTGAGCGCGTCTTTGAGGCGTTGTTCAACTGCGCGTTGGTTCTTCGGATCGTTCATATCGATAAAGTCGATCACGATCAAACCGCCCAAGTCGCGAAGACGCATTTGGCGAGCTACTTCGTCGGCTGCTTCGCAGTTTGTTCTGAAGGCGGTTTCTTCAATATCAGAGCCTCTGGTTGCGCGTGCAGAGTTCACGTCAACGGCCACCAGGGCTTCCGTGTGGTCAATCACAATAGCGCCGCCGGAGGGCAGGGGGACCGTACGCGAGTAAGCGGTTTCAATTTGATGCTCAATTTGAAAGCGCGAGAAAAGCGGCGTTTCTTCACGGTAGCGCTTGACCCGGCCCACCATGTCAGGCATCACATGGGCCATGAACTGACGGGCTTGATCGTAAATTTCATCGGTATCAACGAGGATTTCACCGATTTCCGGTTGGAAGTAGTCGCGAATAGCGCGAATGACCAGGTTGCTTTCTTCAACGATCAAAAACGGTGCGGGGTTGGCTCGCTTAAGTGCCTCACCCTTGGGACCGACGGATTCCGTCACGTATTTGGTAACAACGCGGTTGCCTTCACGGCTTTGTAATTCGTATTGCGGTTGAGCGGCTTCGCAGATCGCTTCCCAAAGTTTGAGCAGGTAATTGAGGTCCCACTGGAATTCGTCAACCGTGCGGCCAATCCCAGCGGTGCGGGCAATGATGCTCATGCCGGCAGGCAACTTCAAACGATCCATCGTTTCGCGCAGTTCCTGACGCTCTTCACCTTCAATACGACGGGAAACACCGCCACCGCGAGGATTGTTAGGCATTAAGACCAAATAGCGGCCGGCAAGCGAAATAAAGGTGGTTAGTGCAGCACCCTTATTGCCGCGTTCTTCTTTTTCAACTTGAACAATCAGTTCCTGTCCTTCAACGAGGGCATCACGGATGGTCGCCGTGCGAACATCGACGCCTTCTTTGAAATATTGACGGGAAACTTCTTTAAAAGGGAGAAAACCGTGGCGATCTTCACCGTAATTGACGAAACAAGCTTCAAGGCTCGGTTCGATACGGGTAATGATGCCTTTGTAGATATTGGATTTACGTTGTTCACGGCCGGCTGTTTCGATATCAATATCGATGAGCTTTTGGCCATCAACAATACCGACGCGCGTCTCTTCGGCGTGCGTGGCGTTAAATAACATGCGTTTCATTGAACACTCCGGGCTGACAACCACTGTCGCAGGTCGTCAAAGTCTGGCGTGCCGTGTCAGAAACAAATCCGTGGCGCAAGCATAGCCGGGAAAAACATCCGGCCGCTTAATCTTTTCTCAAATAACCAGACCCCCGGTGAATAGCTCTAACCGAGGTCGTGCGAGAAAACAAATTGTTAGACATGTGTCGCGTCACTATCAAAGCCGCGGTAGGGAGAGCACCGAAACGAACGAATTCAAAATAGTGACCCTATTTTGCATCTATGAGCTCAATCCCTCACATGAGGTCTAATAAACATTATCGTCTTAATATTGACAAGTCTGATTCACCGAAAATGTTCAACGGTGATCCCAGTGGGGCTTGTCCAACCACAGATTTCTTCATCACGGCAATTAACAAACGCCTCTGATCAACCGATTGGGTCCGAAAAGAGGACTTAACAAATACCGTTTGCTGCTTTTCGTGTATTAAACACTTAGGCTTCACAGTCTGCAGACAAACTGCAGCTCCGCCACAACAACCTGAAAGGCAGCTCTTTCAGGCACACAAAAAACTTCGTTGGACACACGGTTCAACAAAGAGAAATTTTTAATCAAAACATGGCTAAAATGCACATGTTGATTTTCGATCAAAGTTGATCGCAACAAACTACATTTTTTGTTCCGATTCAACAAGTTCCCCATTATATAGAGTTATGGCAAATTTAGTTGGGAAAACCCCTATATTTATTCCATCATCGCAAGCGAGTGCTAAAGCTGATGCCGTTGTCTGGATTCGCATCGGCGCGGATGCGGATGGACAAAGGCTTGATAATTACTTATTTCGTATAGCTAAAGGCGTCCCCAAGAGCCATCTGTACCGAATTGTGCGAGGCGGGGAGGTCCGTGTTAATAAAAAAAGAGCGACGGTTGATACCCGCTTGCAGTTGGGCGATGAGTTGAGAGTGCCGCCTATTCGTGTATCGACGATCGCTAAAAAAGAATCAGCCCGTCCGATTGACGATATTGAATTGCCGATTTTGTACGAAGATGAGCACATTTTAGTGGTAGATAAGCCTGCGGGATTAGCTGCACACGGTGGTTCAGGCGTTAGTTTCGGTTTGATTGAACGGCTGCGAGCCACCCGCCCTAACCAACCTTACTTGGAACTTGTGCACCGGCTCGACCGTGACACAAGCGGCGTGATGATGTTGGCTAAAAGCAGAAAGGCTTTGGTCAGACTTCACGAGATGATCCGAAACGGTGAATTACATAAATCGTATAAAACCCTTGTTTTGGGTGACTGGGTCAATGACCGTCAGCACATTAAAGCCCCGCTTTATAAATTTGTAACGTCATCCGGTGAACGGCGTGTCTGTGTGGACGAAGAAAAGGGGTTGCCAAGTCATAGTATTTTTCAGCTCATTGAGCGTTTCGGGGCAGTTTCTTATCTCAATGTTGATTTGAAAACTGGACGCACTCACCAAATTCGAGTCCATGCTCAATGGGCGGGTCACCCTTTGGTCGGTGATGATAAATACGGTGATTTTGAAGAAAATAAGAAAATCGCTAAAGGCAGTCTCGGCATTCCCTTTAAGCGAATGTTTCTGCATGCTTATCGCTTAGAATTCAAGCACCCGATTTCCGGACAGTCAATGTCTGTGACCGCTCAATTGCCTAAAGATTGTGCAGAGTTAATTACTGCTTTAATGCAGAGAAAGGAACAATAACGATGTTGGTACCCAAATTTGATCTGTTTGTTTTTGATTGGGACGGTACGGTCATGGATACAACCGAACCGATCGCCGCGGGTATTTGCCATGCTTTTGTCGCCTTGGGTTATAAAGATCCCGGCATGCAGATCGCCAGAAGTGTGATTGGACTGGATTGGAGAAGTGCGATTTTAACCATTGAGCCTGAATTCCGTTTTGATCACTACGATCAGTTTGAACAAGCTTACCGTGAGTACTATCTCGTTAAAGAAAAGGAAATCGGAATCTTCCCCGGACTTGAAGATCTAATGCGCAAAATGAAAGCGGCCGGTCTGCGTCTTGCCGTTGCAACCGGAAAGAGTCGTCGGGGATTGGATCGGGTTTTTGCACAAACCGGGGTGGGTGATATTTTTGAAGCAACGGTTACGGCTGATGAAAGCGCCGGCAAACCCAATCCGCTGATGCTGCAAATGTTGGCTGAAGAGACTGGTGTGGACATTCATCAAATGGTGATGATCGGTGACACCGAGCACGATCTGTGGTTGGCGAAAAATGCCGGCTGCGCGGCTGTGGCTGTCAGCTACGGAGCATTTCCCAAGAGTGAATTGGTGAAGTGGAAGGTGCCTGTTGTGGACGATGTGCCCCAGTTAGCGAGCGCTCTGGGTGTTGACGAGTTGCTTTAATTTTCTAGTCGAAGTTTTAATGAAGGATATGGGCGGGAAAACCGCCCATGTCTTTTTAAGCTTGACGCCAAAAGCTGCCTTGCTTTTTACGTGCGAAATGCTTGAAGTCTTTCTTCACCTTCCGTTCATTGTTTTTTCGGCTTTTAACAGCCAGGATGGCGAAAATAGTTGGCAATTTCGGTAAATCAATATTCTCTTCAGACCACTCTAAGGCTGTTTTGGTTCTGATGAATTCAGCTTCCCCCGTGACATCGCAGGCAATCGTAATTTTTGTATCGGCTTGAAGTGTTTGACAGAGAAACTCTAAAAAAGCCTGATTGCGGTAGGGTGTTTCAATAAAAATTTGAGTTTCACCCTTGGCACTTTGATGTTCGGCATCGCGCAATGCCTGAGTTCTGCTCGGTTCCTTAATCGGAAGGTAGCCCAAAAAGCGGAAATGCTGACCGTCTAAACCGCTTGCCATTAAAGCGAGCAAAATAGAACTGGGGCCCACCAGAGGCTTAACCTTTAGTCCCTTTTCTTGAGCGCGGGCGACGATCGTTGCGCCTGGGTCCGCTACACCGGGGCAGCCTGATTCGCTGACAATTGCAATGTCATGGCCTTCCAAAAGCGGGGTAAGCCACTCATCAATTTTTTCACTCTGCGGTTCATGACCGATTTCCTCTATGTGAAGTTCGGCAATTGGTTGAGGATGGGAGGCGGCTTTTAAATAAGCGCGGGCGCTTTTGGCATTTTCAGCTAGAAAAAACTGAGTTCTTCGCAATACCTCAAGCGTGTAGGCAGGGATTGTTTCCTCTACCGGACGTTCGGCTATTCGATTGGGTAATAAATACAGCGTTGCAGTCATACTTAATTAGGCCTCACCAATTCCTTCAATAATTTCCAGGCCTGCTTTAGCTAAAAGGTTTACGGTTTCAATAAGAGGCAGCCCGATGAGCGCAGTAGGATCGGTTGAGCGGACTTCCTTCATTAAGGCGATACCCAACTTCTCGATCTTGGCAGAGCCAGCACAATTGAAAGGTTGTTCGCGATCGAGATAATTTTCAATAGTTTTGACGGAAAGTTTTTTCATCGTAACAATAGTCGGAACCATTGTTTCAAAGATTTCGCCTTTTTCACCAATGATGCAAAGGGCTGTCAGAAAATAAACTGTATGTCCTTGCATGCTGGAAAGCTGTTCAATCGCTCGTTCGCGAGTGTGGGGTTTGCCCAAAATTCTTTCTCCCAGAACGGCAACTTGATCGCTGCCGATCACAATTGCTTCGCCCACCATGGATTTGACTTTAAGGGCTTTTTCGCGAGCCAGTCTGACACAAAGGGCTTCAGGTGTTTCACCTTCGTGGCGGCTTTCATCAATATCGGCAGAAACACATTCAAACGGAACACCCAAACGTTCCAATAACTCTTTTCGATAGGGGGAACTTGACCCCAGAACCAATTTCTTCTGTAACATACGCCTCGTAACCTTTTTGGGAGTAAAGGATGTCGAAAAGCAATCAAAACTTTTCCACTGTCGACATTTTTTCAGTGGCAACAAATCGTCAGAAGATTAACACAACGGTGAACATTTCGGAGATGCCCGAACTCGCCAGCCTAATTATTAATAGTGAAACAGTAAAACCCTTTGCAATTGAAATTGAAGGAACGGAAGGCGTCCGCGGTTTGCCGGCGGCCATACTGACTATCGAGGGAAAAGTGCAAATGCGCTGTACCCGCTGCACTCAACCGATAGATATTGACATTGAGCGTGAAGTGCCGTTTCTTTTTGTTAAAAGCGAAGCAGAAGCCAATCGCATTCCTGTTGAAGAAGATGAGGAGTGGGAAGTGGTTGTCGGTTCAGAACATATGGATGTGGCGGCTTGGGTTCAGGAAGAAATCATTCTGTCACTGCCTAATTTCCCCCGTCATGATGATTGTGAAGCTCCGCTTAAACATAGCGACATAGCTTCCGAAGACGAAGAAGTGATCGAAAGACCGAAACCTTTTGCTAACTTACGAGACTTATTGAAGAAAAACTGATATAATCGCAAAACTTTTTTCCAAGCTTTAGGTAATGGCATTGGCAAGATGCGCATATCTAGGGTATAATCGCGTGTTTTCTTAAAGTGGGGTATTGCTATGGCAGTCCAACAAAATAAAAAATCGACCAACAAGCGCGGCAATCACCGTGCTCATGACTTCTTGACGAACCCGGCTACGGCTGTTGAACCGAAGACCGGTGAAGTTCACCTCCGTCACCACATCAGCCCGAACGGCTTCTACCGTGGTAAGAAGGTGATCGACGTTAAGGGTGAATAATTCACTGGATTGAGAAAAGCGCTCTGGAGCTAATCTCGACTTTAGCCTTCGCCGGCAACGCCGAAAACCCCACAGCCAATGTGCAAAACGTTGCGGTGGGAGACAAAACGGGAAAGCTTCATCAGTGATTTTCAATCTGTCGATTAAAAAAGGGAATCCGATATTTGGGTTCCCTTTTTCATTCAATGTGATTAGAATGCCTGCATGCTGAAAAGTTCATCAATTACAACCTACGAAATTTTTCTTCACTTCCGTTCCTTGCCCAGACAGGCAAGGCAATTCCTAGCCCCTTCCGTAACCGGTTGCCGTTTGCATTAGATACATCTTTTCAAGGTTATTTTGTTTGTATTCCTTGTTAGGTGTAAAGATGTCTGAAAAAATATTTGCTAGTGCATTTTTTATGGTGATTTTTTTGGCTGCATTGACAGCGTTCGGTCCCTTTGTAACCGATTTTTATTTGCCGGCCATGCCCGCTCAAGCAAAAGACCTGAACGCCTCAGCGGCTCTGACCCAAGCAGGTCTTTCCGCTTCTATGTGGGGGCTTGCTATGGGTCAACTTATTGTGGGGCCATTATCGGATCGAAAAGGCAGGAAAGTGCCTCTTTTGTGTTCATTGGCTGTTTTTTGTGCGGCGACCGTTGCTTGTGTTTTTTCGCCGACAATGGAATTTTTTGTAATAGCGCGTTTTGTACAAGGACTGGGCGGTGCGGGTGGTATTGTCCTGGCCAAGTCTATTGCAACTGATCTGTATAGCGGTCGGGATTTAGCCAAGTTTTTGTCTATTATCGGAGCAGTTCAGGGATTGGCGCCGGTGTTGGCACCGCTTTGCGGAGCGCTGGTGAACGAATACCTCAACTGGCGAGATATTTTTGTAGTTTTGTTCGTTATTGGTTTAGTGCTCTTGATATCTACTTTATTTTTTAAGGAAACTCTTAAGAGTTATCGTCCCAATACGGCTAAGTTTCCCTTTTTCAGTCTGTTTGCCTTATTAAAAAATGACAAAACTTTTGTCCTGCTTCTCGTGCAGCAGTGTGCGGGTTTTGGTTTGTTATTTGCTTATATCTCAGCCAGTCCCTTTATTTATCAAGAACTTTTCGGTTTGACACCTTTGACCTATTCGGTTGTATTCGGTTGCAACGCTATTGTTATCACCATTGGAACCTTTGTTTGTCAGAGGTTCAAATCTGCTCTGATTTCTCTGAAATTTGGCTCCATTGGAATGCTATTGGGAGCGAGCCTCATTGCAGCCTCATTGTATTGGCAAGCATCGGTTTGGATTCTTGAGGCATCGATCGCTTTTTCGTTGTTGAATTTAGGTCTCACCATTCCATCCGGAACGTCTTTGGCATTGGATCGGCAACGTGAGCGCGCAGGTAGTGCAGCGGCGCTTCTCGGAGCTTTGGGTTTTGTCGCCGGCGGTATCGTTGCTCCGTTATCAGGCTTGGGTACGGGCGGAGCCGGTTTTGCTGCTGTCACTGTGATTTCTACAGCAATTGGTATTGTTGCCGCCTTTTATGCGGCTCGCAGTCTTAGTTTTGAAGAGCAAACGGTTACGGGCGATTAGTTTCAATTTAAGCTAAAAATGCCAGGACTTTTTCTAAGAAAACTGACGGACACTCTTCTTCGGGACTGTGTCCGCAGTCTAATGCTTCGCCGCTGACTGTCACCGCTTTTTCTTTCCATGTACCAATAACATCATAGAGTTTGCCGACTGTGCCGCGGGCACCCCATAAAAGGTATAAAGGACACTGAATTTTTTTATCGGCATCCTCCTTATCGTCCTCAAGGTCAATGCTGGCAGCTGCACGGTAATCTTCGCAAATGGCGTGAATGGTTCTGGGATCTTTGTAGCAGCGAAGATATTCGTTAAAGGCTTTGTCTTCAACACAACCCTTAATTTTGATTTGCCCATTAATGTGATGATGCAGGAAATAGTCAGGATCAAAACCGATCAGTTTTTCAGGAAATGGTTCCGGTTGGATGAGAAAGAACCACCAAAAGTACTTTGTCGCAAATTCCTTGTTGGTTAATGCGTACATCGTTGCGGTCGGCGCAATATCGACAAAAACCGCCTTTGTAACGCTTTCCGGATAGGCAAGAGCCAATCGATGCCCCACTCGGGCGCCTCGGTCATGGCCTATGAAGGCAAAGGTTGGCATGCTTAACAGTCGCATTAACGAGATGAGGTCTTTGGCCATTTCTTTTTTGCTGTAAACGCGATGATCCGGTGTGCTCTCAGGCTTATCCGTGTCGCCGTAGCCTCGCAGATCGGGTAGGACCACCGTGTATTTTTGAGCCAGAAGCGGTGCAACTTTTCTCCAAATAATATGAGTATGGGGATGCCCATGAACCAGCAGGAGAGCGGGGCCTGCGCCACCGATTGCAAAGCGCATCTGGATTCCAGTCTCGAGGTTTGCATCCATCAGGTTGAAGCCATCAATAAACCCGCTAGGACCAATATTAGCTAAAGAACTTTCGGTTTTAATCATCGTTGACCTCAAAAAAGCGAATTGTTTTCTTTCAGCGCATCAGCTCTTTTTTGATGTTTTCTGCTTTTTCACTGTATTCGTCTGTTTTTTCGCCAATAAAAGATTTAGCGGCTTCGTAGTGATCCATTAAAATATCGCCGGCTTCTTTTACTTGTTTTTCAATATCATCGTAGCCAGCTGCAATACAGCTTTGTGCGAGTGCCTGAGCTTTTTCCAGTCCTTCTTTTTGTGCCACTTCATTGATATAACCGACCGTACAGGTAACATCCGTAATGTCCATGTCGCTGCTCGCGGCCGAGAATTGAGCGGCTAATGCGAAGGGAAGGGCAAGCAATAAATGGTGCAGACGCATGGCAGAGACCTTTTAAATTCAATTGTTGTGAGTCCAAGATTAACATGAGTCTGTTTCAAACTCTGTCAAATTTTGTTTCAAATCTTGATTTTTGGCCTTCATAAACGGCCAGGCATTGGCTTTACAATTAGAGCAATTTTTTTGAGAAAGGCTTTTGTTCATGCCTCAGATTTATTCGAAAATCACAGGGACGGGTTCGGCGTTGCCGGAGCGTTCCACCTCCAATCAGGCTCTGGCCGATGAATTGGCTCTGCGCAATATCGAAACGAGTGACGAGTGGATCCGCACACGTACCGGAATTGAGAAGCGCTATTTGGCCGAAAGGGGATTGACAACTACGCAGTTGGCTGAACGCGCAGCTAAATCGGCTCTTTGGGATGCCGGTGTTGATCCTTCTGAAATCGATTTGATCATTGTCGCAACAACGACACCCGATATGGTGTTTCCGAGCACCGCTTGCCAATTGCAAAAGCTTTTGGGCTGTGCCAAAGGGGCGGCATTTGATTTACAAGCTGTCTGCGCCGGTTTCATTTATGCATTAACCAACGCGGATGCGCTCATTCGTACCGGAGTTTATAAAAAAGCGATTGTAGTCGGCGTAGATATCATGAGTCGCATTGTGGACTGGGATGATCGTTCGACTTGTGTGCTCTTTGGTGACGGTGCGGGCGCCGTTGTGTTGGAAGCGTCTGATGAGCCAGGGATTCTAGCCGCAAGGTTAAGCGCGGACGGCACGCTTGATGAAAAAGTGTTGGGTTGCAACGCTTTTGTTAACGGCGGCGAAATTCATGGTGATCCTTTTGTCCGCATGGACGGTCAGCAGGTGTTCCGTATGGCAGTGGGTTCCATGAGTGAGAGCGCTCAGGCAGTTTTAAAAGATGCCGGTCTTACTGTTGACGATATCAATCGATATGTTCCGCATCAGGCAAATTTGCGCATCATGCAAAAGGTAGCCCAAAAGATTGGCATATCGGAAGACAAAATGGTCGTGACGGTTAATCGCCACGGCAATACCTCCGCGGCCTCTGTTCCGTTGGCATTGGATAACGCCGCGCGTCATAATGACATTCAAAAAGGTGATGTGGTTTTAATGCAAGCTGTCGGTGCAGGCATGGCTTGGGGCAGCGTTTTAGTCAAATGGACTAAGGAGAATATTTCATGAAATTAGCTTTTGTATTCCCGGGTCAAGGCAGTCAGACTGTCGGCATGTTGGATAGTTTCGCAGATAACGCTGTTGTGCAGGCTGCTTTAAAGACTGCTAACGATGCATTGGGAGAGAATTTAGCCGAAATGATTCACAGTGGTCCGGCTGAAAGCCTGAATATGACGGTCAACACTCAGCCTGCCATGCTCACCTCAAGCGTTGCCCTTTATCAGGCTTGGCTGGCTTTGGGCGGTAAAAAGCCTGAAGTGATGGCTGGACACAGCTTGGGGGAATATTCAGCGTTGACGGCTGCCGGTGTATTTGATTTGGCTGATGCGGTGCGTCTTGTTCGCTTCCGCGCTAAGGCCATGCAGGAAGCTGTTCCTGTGGGGCAAGGAGGAATGGCAGCCATTATCGGTTTAAGTGATGAAGTGGTGGCCCAAGTCTGCCAGGAAGCTTCTGCTCAAGGCGTGGTTGAAGCAGTAAATTTCAACTCGCCCGGTCAGGTTGTGATCGCTGGCGAAAAGGCTGCTGTTGAAAAGGCTTGTGAATTGGCTAAGGCCCAGGGCGCCAAGCGCGCACTCGTTTTGCCGGTGTCGGCTCCTTTCCATTCTTCTTTGATGAAGCCTGCAAGCGTTGCCCTTCGCGCCAAGCTTGAAGAAACTCCGATGAAGGCTCCAGAAATTGACGTTGTCGCCAACGTGGATGTGAAGGTCCATAAGGATAAGGAAGCGATCATTGAGGCATTGGCCTCTCAGGCAGCGGGCGCCGTTCAATGGGTAAAGACTATTCAAGCTTTTAAAGAAATGGGGGTTACGCATATCGTTGAATGTGGTCCGGGGCGTGTGTTAGCCGGACTTATTAAACGTATCGACAGCTCCATTGTTGTCAAAAATATTAATTCTCAAGACTCGCTTGTGGCCGTGCTTGAAGAAATTAACGCTGCTCAATAACTTAAGCAATAGGAAATAAAAATGACGAATGTGTTTACTGCTGACGCATTGAAAGATCAAGTGGTATTTGTGACCGGTGCTTCGCGCGGAATCGGGGCGGGGATTTTGGATGCTTGCCTGGCTGCCGGCGCAACGGTTATCGGCACAGCCACGAGCGAATCCGGCGCAGCCCGCATTACCGAAAAGATTTCTCAGGCTGGCGGCAAGGGTGAAGGCGTTGTTCTCAATGTCACCGATGCCGAACAAAGCGAAAAAGTATTGGCTGATGTAGCGGCTAAGTACGGTGCCGTGACGGTGTTGGTAAATAATGCCGGCATCACGCGTGATGGTTTGGCCATGCGTATGAAGGATGAACAATGGCAAGAGGTGATTGACACGAACCTGACGCCTGCCTTCCGTTTAAGCCGTATTGTCATGCGCGGCATGATGAAAGCTCGCAGTGGTCGCATCATCAATATCGTGAGTGTTGTGGGTTCCATGGGTAATGCGGGCCAAGCCAATTACGCAGCTGCCAAGGCCGGGGTTGCCGGTTTGACACGCGCTTTGGCTCGTGAATTGGCCTCACGCAATATCACGGTCAATGCTGTGGCTCCCGGCTTTATTGAAACAGACATGACCCGCGCGTTGCCTGAAGATCACCGCCAAGCCCTTTTGGCTCAAATTCCGCTTGCGCGCTTGGGTCAAACGGATGATATCGCCAATGCGGTGCTTTTCTTGGCTTCGCCTGCCGCTTCCTACATTACCGGTGTGACGCTTCACGTCAACGGTGGCATGTATATGGTATAGTCCGAAAGGATGAGGGTTTTCACTCTCATCTTTTTTATTTGCTCTGATAAAATACTAAGAAGTTAATTTTTCGGCGCACCTAATGGCTGCGTCGGTTTGAATTGTCATCAAGGAGACTTATCAAATGAACGACATCGAACAACGTGTCAAGAAGGTTATCGCCGAACAATTGAGCATTAATGAAGCAGACATCAAGAATGAATCTGCTTTCATCGAAGACCTCGGCGCTGATTCTTTGGATACGGTCGAATTGGTTATGGCTTTGGAAGACGCTTTCAAGATTGAAATCCCGGACGATCAACAAGAAAAGTTGCGTACGGTTCAACAAGCGATTGACTACATCCAAGCCAACGCTAAGTAATATTTGCCATCTCTAAGATGGATGCCCCGCCTTAAACACCAAGTAATTGGTTAAGTTTGGGCGGGGTTTTGTTAATGAATTGAATATTTAAGGGAGAATGTCCATGCGTCGTGTAGTTGTAACCGGGCTTGGCATGGTTTGTCCGATCGGCAATGATGTAAAGACAAGTTGGGAAAATGCTTTGGCGGGGAAAAACGGTATTGGTCCGATTACCCGTTTTGATGCGAGCGGCATGGGCTGCCAAATCGCCGGTGAAGTCAAGGACTTCAATGTTGAAGAGTATTTGCCTGCTAAAGAAGCCCGTCGTTATGACCGCTATGTGCATTATGGCGTTGCCGCAGGTACGCAAGCTATTCGTGACGCAGGTCTTGATTTAGAAAAAGAAGATCTCACGCGTATCGGCTGCTCTATCGGTTCCGGTATCGGCGGTTTAGGCATGATTTGCGACAACTACCTCGCTCTTCATGAACGCGGAGCCCGTCGTGTTTCTCCCTTCATGATTCCCGGCACAATCATCAACATGATTTCCGGTCAATTGTCAATCATGTTTGGCTTAAAAGGTCCGAATATCGCTCATGTGACGGCTTGCACAACCGGTCTTCACGGAATCGGTGAAGCCAGTTGGATCATTCGCCGCGGTGATGCCGACGTGATGGTGGCTGGTGGCGCTGATGCGAGCATCTGCCCGGTTGGTGTGGCAGGTTTTGACAACATGCATGCCTTGAGTCGTCGCAACGATGACCCGGCTCATGCCTCACGTCCTTTTGATAAAGACCGTGATGGTTTTGTGATGGGTGAAGGCGCCGGTGTGGTGGTGATTGAAGAACTTGAACACGCCTTGGCTCGCGGCGCTCACATTTATGCTGAAATCGTGGGTTACGGTTTAACGAGTGACGCAGGCCACATCACGACTCCGAACACGGATGGTCCGAGACGCTGCATGGAAATGGCTATGGCTCGCGCCGGTATCAAACCGGAAGATATTGACTACCTAAATGCCCATGGAACTTCGACGAGCGTCGGTGATATCAATGAAACCAAGGCGATCAAGGAAGCTTTTGTTGAAGCCGCGAAGAAACTTGTGGTCAACTCCACGAAGTCCATGACTGGTCACTTGTTAGGTGGTGCCGGCGGCATTGAATCCGTCTTCACAATCTTGGCGGTGAAGAATCAAGTTTCTCCTCCGACGATTAATATCGTTGAACAAGACCCGGAATGCGATTTGGACTACTGCGCCAATGCCGCTCGCCCGATGAAGATTCGTTACGCCATGAAGAATTCTTTCGGTTTCGGCGGCACGAACGGTACATTGATCTTTAAGCACTGGGAAGAATAATTTCTAGCTTGTGATTAATATATGGCCCGAAGAATCTAAATTAGGCTCTTCGGGCTTTGTTCTTTCTGTTTAGGAGTAATGATGGATATTCAAAAAGACAATCAGATGTATATGCAAGTGGCTATGCTTGCCGCGCAAAGAAGCTATGCTAAGCGCCTTAAAGTCGGTTGTGTGATTGTGAAAAACAATTCCATCATTTCAATCGGTTGGAACGGTATGCCGACAGGCTACGACAATTGCTGTGAGATGGAAGTGGACGGTAAGTTAGTCACGCGGCCCGAGGTGCAGCATGCGGAACTTAATGCCATTGCGAAGTTGGCGTATAACGGTTACTGCAGTAAAGATGCAGCGATTTTTATTACGCATAGTCCCTGCATTCACTGTTCACTGTTAATTCAGAAGTGCGGCATTTCCCATGTTTACTATCACGAGATGTATCGTGATGATGCCGGTATTAAATTTTTGAAAAGTGCGGGAATTGTCGTAGAACAGCTTTAGTTGAAGATAATTGTTGTTGCATCGAGCCCACGTTTTGTGGGCTTTTTTGTTGCCTGTTGATATGTATCAAGATGATTTTCTGGGGGGGGGCAGAATGAAGTTGATTTTTTATCTTTACAAAGGATTTGAATATGCAAAACCTTGGAAACTTAACACGTACTGCCTGCGCAACTGCAGTTATGGCTTGTTGGTTGTCGCCCGTATTTGCTTCGGCTCCTTCATATCAATGGACGAGTGGTGATATTCCAGAATTTCAAGAAACAAAAGTCAACACGTACCAAGATCAATTACCAAGCAAGTACTACACATATTTGATTGCTAAAGGATCTGCTTCAGGGGTTTTAGAAAATTTTCGAAGTGATATCGTAGTTAACAAAACATCTGATACATCTTCAGAACCACAACTTTCAGTTATTGATATTACTGGAAACGCTAATATTGATTTAGGTGGTTCTACTTTAGATTTGTCAATTGAGACAGACATGCTTGGTGGCGGCAATAACATGATTGACGCCATTTATGTTAATAATGGTTCTGGTGTAGCTACTATTTCAGCAGACAAAACTACTATTGACGTTAAGTCTACGAATAAAAATGGTAAGAGTGTTTACGGTATAGCTGTAAGCGGAGGTTCTCTACATCTGACAGGATCTGAAGTTAATATAAATTTGGAGACCAACACAGACAGAGACAACACTAACTACAGCGAAGCTTTGGGTCTTGATGTGGCAGGCGGCGAGACTTATGGTTCATCTCAAACGACTTTAAATATCGTCATCAACTCTACAGGTGAAACTGAAACTGGAAAGTTTGAAGATACAGGTAAAAGTGGATTTGATGGTAACTGGTGGGGAGCCTCTCCCGCTACAGCTGTTAAACTGGAGGGAGGTAATTTAAATTTTGAAGGTATTATCAATGCAGACATCACAACTAATGCGGCTAATGCAACAGGTGTTTCTGTTTTGAATTATTTTGCGAACACGAGTCATGGAGAAGTTTGGAATGATGCTGCCGGTGAAATCAATGAATTAAATGTAAAGGTTAAGAGTCAATCAGGTCGTGCTGCTGGCATTAGTGTTGAAAATGTTCCTGATGAAAGTTCCGAGAGAACGGATGTGATTTTGTCAATTAATGGCGAGTCAAATATTACAGCTGAAACAGATAGTGGTAATGCTTACGGGATACTCATCGATGGTAAAACCACTGTAAATATTAATGAAAATACTCAGATAGTAGCCACAAGTAATACTGATGGGAAAGCTTATTCGGCGTCAGTAACCGAAGGATCATTGAGTTTTAAGGGGAGCAATAATTCATTTTTAGGGGATTTTCTTTTAACAAATGAGGCAGATGTAACCTTTGCAGATGGAGTTTCAGAAATTGATGGCAATATTTCATCAGAAGGTGGATCGAAAATTAATTTATTTAACAGTACGATTAATTTAGTTGGTAGTCATACCATTACAGCTGAAAACGTAAATAGTAATAATGGTTCCATTATTTTGAATACTGTAGGTGTTGATACTGTTAGCATTAATTCTCTAGTGGGTGATCAATTGAATGTAATTGCTTCTGCAGGATTAGGTAATAATTTTTCCTCTGTAGAAGAAGCTGCAGAAGCATTACAGAATAGTTTGAATATTGGAAATTCTGATCAAACTGAGACTGAACTTAGTTTCAGTGGTGAAGAAAGTGATGTTCTTGGAGCTTGGTCTGTTGATAAAGATGGCAAAGTTATAGCTAAAGAGAACACTAAATTAGCCTCTATGAAGGGACTAAATGCTGCAGCACTCGTTGCTTGGCGTGACGAAGTGGCCTACACCAACCAACGTATGGAATTCCTGCGTGATAATAGATATGCTTACGGTGCTTGGGCTCAAGTCTATGGTGGCGAAAGCAAGTATGAAGATAAGGCTGAACTCACGACAACAACTGTTCAAGTTGGCGCTGATATGACAATCGGTGATTGGGTTGCCGGTGCCGCTTTCTCTTATATGACTGGTGAAGCGGACTTGTTGCGCGGTGATGCTGATACGGATGCTTACACTTTGTCCTTGTATGCTGAACGTAACTTTGACTCCGGTCTCTTCGTTAACGGTTTAGCACGTTATGGTCGTTTGTCTACTGATGCGACCGCCGGCAATATGGATGCGTCTTATGACAACAATGCGTTCAGCTTAGGCGGTAATGTTGGTTATCGTTTCACTTTTGCCGAACAAGCTTTTGTTGAACCGAACTTCGGGCTTCAATACGCCTATGTGATGGGCGATGACTACAAGGCAAGCAACGGTGTTAAGGTCGAACAAGATGACTTTGACGCTTTGATTGCAAGCTTAGGCGCTCGCGTTGGTTTCAACTTCCCGAATAATGCCGGTAAGCTCTTTGCCCGCGCATCCGTCAATCATGATTTCTTAGGTGAAATCGATGGTACGGCAGGCAATGGTAAGGCTGTTCAAGACATGTATGTCGACCTTGGTGGTACTTGGGTAACCTACGGTGTTGGCACCCAATTTAACATTACGGATAACTTGTCTGTTTGGGGTAATGTTGATCGCACGACCGGTGGTGAAGTTTCTACCAATTACATGATGAATGCCGGTTTGAGATACGTTTTCTAAGATCTCGTAAAACTTGATTTCATTTCTTCAAATGTGTCAGGAATATGAATTTTTCCTGGCACATTTTGTTTTATTGATAAGAATCAAAACGAATTTCTGGGGGGGGGGCAGAATAGCTTTGTCACAACATGGAGAATATTATGTCATTCAAACTCTCTTCCCTATCTTTAGCAATATTATCGTCTATAAGTCTATTCCAGTTGGCATATGCATCAACTATTCGAGCTAATAAAGAAGATATCACGATTGAAGATGGGCTGATTGATCATCCTAAGGACTCAATTGCTGTTTTAGCTCGTGATGGGTACAAACTTACTGTTGATGATAGTGAAATTCAAATAAATGCTAAATATCAAGGTTCTCAAGCAACTGCTAATGGTTTCATTTTTATTGGTTCCAGCGATACAGAAATAGTGACAATATCAACTTCTAATACAACTAGAAATTCGCCGAATATAACAAGAGCAACAGTTTATAGTGACAAGGGTGGTTCATCGATAATTAATGGGAAACAAATTTTTTTAAATGCCTTAGCCTCTTCTGAATTAGCGGCAAATGGTGCTTTTGCCCAAGGTGGTAGCATACAACTCGGTAGTGATTCGTTTACAGAAACAGTCTATATCAATAACCAAGGCAATTCTGAGCCTGACGATGGAGGAGGATTCGAATCTTCTGGTTTGATTGCATACAACAAAGGAAGCTCTATTACAGTGCACACAAAGAACTTGGTAATAGACTCAAGTGGAGTGGGTTTGTTTGTACTTAGTGGAACGCAAGAAACTCAGCCACCGAGCAACAGTGCAAGTATTCAAATAAATGCTGACCATACAGAAATTAATGCGCAAGACACTGGAATAAGAGCTTTTTCAAATGGTCAAATCAGTATTACTGGGGGTGTAACAATCAATGCCCCAACCGCATTCGATGTTAGAGGTAATTCGACAGTAAAAATCAACACGAGTCAAGAAGGCACTGTTCAAATTAATGGAGACATTGCTTTTGAAACGCCTGGACCAGCTGGAAATAGTGGTGACATTATAGATGCGAATGTTGATATTTATTTAACTGGGAGCGATTCTTATTGGAATGGTAACGCGTATCAGCATTATGCTAGAGACATTGAAGATGATGAAGAAAATCCAAAGGTCACGGGACTGCATGTAACTTTAGCTGACAGCGCTCAATGGACTCCGACAATCATTACTGATAGTACTGAAGGTGACACAATATTGAAGGGGCAGGCCCTTAATGATCTGACTTTGAATGGTGGTGTTATTAATTTAACCCAAGGTTCGGATCAAAAGGTTCTTATTGAAGAAACAAGGGGGACAGGTGGCACGGTTAACTTGTCGACAACAACTGCTCCAGATGGTACCTTGACTGCAGCAATTATCGATTTCGGCGATATTGAGGGTACGCCTGCTTTAGCTGTAAATTACACTGGCATTACTGCGGACGATGTCAAGAGCGGAAATCTTGCTGATATAAAGGGAGGAATTAAATCTACAGAAGGTTCTTCTTTTACTCAAACTAAATTTGTTGAACAAGGTGCCGTCAAGGGCGCAATTACTGAGACTTACAATGAAAAGGGTGAATTTGTTTCTCGTACCGTGGCCGAAAACACTCGCCTAGACGCATACGGATCTGTTGCCGCTTTGAGCATCATGCAGTGGCGCCATGAAATGAACGATCTCACTAAACGTATGGGTGATTTGCGCACAAGTCCTCAAGGCGTTGGTTCTTGGGCTCGTATCTATGGTTCTGAACAAGAATACGGTTCTCAAAACCTTACGGCTAAGAATACGTCCGTTCAAATTGGTGCGGATACCGATATTGGTAACGGTTGGAAAGTGGGTGCTGCTTTCACGTATACCGATGGTTCCGCGGATTATGACTTAGGTGACGCCGACAACAAAGCTTATGGTTTAGGTGTCTACGGTACTTGGATGGCTGACAATGGTCAGTTTGTGGATTTGATTGCTAAATACAGTCGTTTAGATACAGACTTCAAGCTTGAGGGCATGAACGGCAGTTCTGACAACAATGCCTTTAGTGTCAGCGCCGAATACGGTTGGCACTTAAGACTTGGTGAATTCGGATTCTTTGAGCCGCAAGCTGAAGTGACTTATGGCTATATCCAAGGTGATAAATTCCACACGAGTAATGGTGTTGAAATTGATCAAGACGATTTTGAATCGCTGATCGGTCGCATCGGTTTCAGAACCGGCTTCCACTTCCCGAAAGACAAAGGTTTAATCTACGCCCGTGTCTCTGGTTTGCATGATTTCAAAGGAGACTTTGACTCAACGGCCACATTGATGTCTGATCGCAGTATTTACGACAACATCGGTGAAGATTTGGGTGATATGTGGGTTGAATTCGGTATCGGAGCCAACTTTAATTGGACACCGAACACATACACCTATGTCGACCTTGAACGCACCAATGGCGGAGACGTCAAGGAAAACTGGCGTTGGAACATCGGTCTTCGCCACGTCTTTTAATTAGACGTTAAGTTTTAATTTCAAATGTGCCAGGAATGCGAAATATTTCTGGCACTTTTTTTAAATACTGAAAAATAGCTCAAGCATTGATTAGATCAGCAATAAAAACTTTTAGAGTCTATTCCTTTAAAACATCATTTAACGATATCTGGATAAAAATGACTTACAGATAAAAAACATTGAGAATAACAAAGACTTCTATGTCTCTCAGATCAAATTTGTGGTGCTCATCAAGAGTATTTTTCATTTGTTTTAAATGATTAGTGTAGCATGAACGATAACGTTATTTGTCAGTTAAATAGGAGGGTGCGATGACGATGAAAGAATTTGATCAAGACTTGGTTGAGACCATTCAGAAGTTAAAGACCGAGCCGGATGTGATCAAGGCGCTCACTCTTGTAAAAGAGCAATTGCCAGAAATGATAGAGTTGCAAAAAGAACTCGTTTTAATTGAAGCTCCTTCTTTCCACGAAAAGAAGAAAGCTGACCGTTACGCAGAACTCTTAAAAGAAGCCGGATTAGAAAATGTCACCATTGATGATCATTTCAATGTGATAGGGCGTATCTCAGGTATTGGGCACACAGGAAAGTCCGTCTTGTTAGAAGGGCACTTGGATACGGTTTTCTCGTTTGGTGATGTAAAAGGAGTTACCGTGGATGAGCAGGGCCGTATTCATTGCCCAGGTATCTGTGACGACACACGAGCGCTCGTGGCAAACCTTTCTGTTTTAAAGGCTCTTAAGTCAGTCGGCATTTGTCCCTACCATGACATCATTATCGCAGGGACTGTTTGTGAAGAAGGTTTAGGCGGTATGTTGGGAATGCGCACGGTCCTGGATTCCCTTGAAAAGAAAACGGAGATCCTCGCCTCGATTTCTATTGATGGAGCAACGAATGACCGCTTCTATGCCAATGCGACAGGCATGGTGGATTGGTCTGTGACGTTTACAGGCCCCGGTGGTCACGCGTGGACTGCTTTTGGTATTCCAAGTGCGGTGCATGCGGCTAGTAGGGCGGCCACATTGGTGGCGGATATTGAATTGCCTACGAACCCCAAAACAATCACGACAGTGAGTTTGATTGAAGGGGGACAAGCCATACATGGTATCGCTCAAAAATGCACCTTTAAGATTAATGCGAGGTCTGATTCTCAGGAGGCTCTGGAAGAACTTAATTGCCAGATGATTAAAGCTTTTGAGTTGGGAGCCAAGTTGGAAAATGAACGCTGGGGTAAAGCGGATGTTGTCAAAGTGACGTACGAAAAACTCTTAAACATCCCGGCGGGTAATCAGGATGATAACTGTCGCATTATTCAGGCCGCTAAACTGGTGACCGAAGCTATTGGCATCAAACCGACTTTTATGCCTGGCGGAAGCACCAATGCAAACATAGCGATTGGCAAAGGAATTCCGGCGGTCTGTTTCGGACGCGGAGGAGAGGAATACGGTCAACACACTTTGGATGAGTGGTTTAATCCTGAAGGAGTGGAAGCCTGTGAGCAAAAATCCATTTTGATGCTGCTGACACTGGCAGGGCTTGATGAGCGAATCAAACCGTTGGCAGAGACGCTTAAGTAGGTAATTTCTCGCTTGCTTTTGTAAGATCAGTGTAAGAATCTTTTCAGCGCATAAAAATGCCGAAAGTTCTAAGAATTCTCGGCATTTTCATCATTAAAAGAACATGTTGGCGTGTTACAATGGCCTCGTTTCGGAATAAAGGGAAAGGCAGTTTTTCTAGCCGGTTTTCCCATTGGTCCGAATACGTGTTTTTAACGTTATTAAATTCGACTGATGCAAAATATTCGCAATTTTTCCATTATTGCCCACATCGACCATGGTAAATCCACACTCGCTGACCGTTTGATTCAGCGTTGCGGCGGGTTGTCTGACCGCGAGATGGAATCTCAGGTATTGGACTCCATGGACCTTGAAAAAGAGCGCGGCATTACGATTAAAGCGCAGACCGCGGCTTTGAAGTACAAAGCTAAAGACGGACAAGTCTATGAACTTAACCTTATTGACACGCCGGGGCACGTGGACTTTTCTTACGAAGTCTCCCGATCACTGAGCGCTTGCGAAGGGGCGCTTTTGGTGGTTGATGCCACGCAAGGTGTAGAGGCTCAAACGGTTGCCAACTGCTATACGGCCATTGATTTGGGTGTGGAAGTGATTCCGGTACTCAATAAGATGGACCTTAACTCCGCTAATCCCGATGAAGCTAAAGAAGAAATTGAAGATGTGATCGGAATTGACGCGACGGATGCGATTCCATGCTCGGCCAAAACGGGAATGGGGGTTGAAGATATCCTTGAGCGCATCGTTCGCGATGTGCCGGCTCCGAAGGGAAGCGACACGGAGCCGTTGCAAGCGTTAATTATTGACAGCTGGTTTGATAACTACGTAGGCGTTGTGATGCTTGTGCGCGTTGTCAATGGCACGATTAAGCCTAAAGACAAGATTTACTTGATGGCCACAGGCGCCACCCACTTAGTTGAACAGGTAGGTAAATTCACGCCGAAATCTACTCAGTGTGAAAAACTTTCCGCCGGAGAAGTGGGTTTTGTCATTGCGGGTGTCAAAGAACTTCGGGATGCCAAGGTCGGTGATACGATTACGTTGGCCAATAAGATGGCCAAAGAGCCGTTGCCCGGCTTCAAACAAGTTAAGCCTCAGGTCTTTGCCGGACTTTATCCGGTTGAATCGAACCAATACGAAGCCCTTAGAGATGCTTTAACGAAGTTGCAGTTAAACGACGCGGCTTTGCAATTTGAGCCTGAAGTTTCGCAAGCGTTGGGCTTTGGTTTCCGCGCGGGCTTTTTAGGTCTTTTGCATATGGACATTGTGCAGGAGCGCCTGGAGCGCGAATTCAACATGGACCTGATTACCACGGCTCCCTCGGTTGTCTATGAAGTGCTCAAGACAGACGGTGAAGTGATCCAGGTTGAAAATCCTTCCAAGCTGCCCACGCCTGACAAAATTGCTGAGATTCGTGAGCCGATTGACACGGTGACAATCTTCGTTCCTAGTGATTATGTCGGCCCCGTGATGAAGCTTTGTAATGAAAAACGCGGTGTTCAGACCAACTTGGCCTATCATGGCCGTCAGGTGCACTTGACGTACGATTTGCCGTTGGCAGAAATTGTGCTCGACTTCTTTGATCGCTTAAAGTCATTGACTCGTGGCTACGCGTCTATGGACTACGAATTCAAAGAGTACCGTGCGGCTGACGTCGTAAAGGTTGACATGCTTATTAACGGCGATCGCGTGGATGCGCTTTCATCCATTATCCATCGCGCCAATTCTGTCGCCCGCGGCCGTGAAATCGTTACGCGTCTTCGCTCGCTCATCCCGCGCCAGATGTATGACGTTGCCATTCAGGCAGCCATCGGCGCCAACATTATTGCCCGTGAAAACGTGAAGGCGCTCAGAAAGAATGTGCTCGCCAAGTGTTATGGCGGCGACATTACTCGTAAGAGAAAGCTTTTGGAAAAACAAAAGGCGGGTAAGAAGCGCATGAAACAAGTGGGTACGGTTGAAATTCCTCAGGAAGCATTCCTTGCCATTTTGCAAGTGGATGACAAATAATCGGGGGCTGAAATGAATTTTTCTTTAATTTTGATGTTATTGACGGTGGGCACCGGCATTATTTGGTGTTTGGACCGTTTCTTGTGGCGCCCGAAACGTTTGCTTCGTGCCAAGGAAGAGGCTGACCGCTTCTCTGAGCTGAATCGCCAAGCCATTGATCAAGGTGAGATGAGCGTTATCGGTGAGGCTCAGAGCATTTATCAAAAACTCAGCGCCCAACCCAAATGGATTGAATATACGGGCGGTTTTTTCCCGGTTATTCTGTTTGTTTTTATTTTGCGCTCTTTCCTTGCGGAACCTTTCCGTATTCCTTCCGGATCAATGCTGCCGACTTTGCACGCGGGGGACTTTATTCTCGTCAACAAGTACGAGTACGGTTTACGCTTCCCGGTCTTCAATTTTGCCATTACCGAAGGCACGGCTCCCAAGCGCGGTGACATTGTTGTCTTTAAATATCCGTTGGATAAAAACGTTGACTTTATTAAGCGCGTAATCGGTTTGCCCGGTGATGAAATCCGTTATGTTGACAAGCAGCTTTATATCAACGGAGAACTTCAGCAAATCACGCCTGACGGCACTTTCTTTGATAAAGAGACCTATACGGATTTAGACCAATTTGACGAAAACTTGGATGGTGTCAAACACAAGATCCTTGAAAATGACAAAGTGCCATCCATGGCTCGCCCGGTCCAAGGCCACAATGGTTTGAATCAATGCCTCTACAACATGGGGGATGTGGTTTGCAAAGTCCCCGAAGGTCATTACTTCATGATGGGTGACAATCGAGACAATTCCGCTGATAGCCGCTTCTGGGGTTTTGTGCCGCGTGAAGATATTGTTGGTCGAGCCTTTTTCATTTGGTTAAATATCAGTGACATGGGCCGCATCGGCTCCATTCAATAGGAGATCGGAGATGTTGCCCTTAGAAAGCCTTGAAGAAAAAATTGGTTACCGCTTCACAAACCGCAAACTTCTGCAGCGTGCCGTCACACATCGCTCATTCGGCGCAGAAAATAACGAGAGACTCGAATTTTTAGGCGATTCTGTTTTAAATTGCGTGATTGGTCAAGCTCTCTTTTTACGCGATGCCCACTTTAATGAGGGGTCTCTTTCACGCGTTCGCGCGAACTTGGTATGCCAGGATGCTTTGGCTGAAATTGCCAATCGTTTGGTTTTATCCGATTATCTTCGCCTAGGTGAAGGTGAAATGAAGACGGGCGGAGCCCACCGCCCGTCCATTCAGTCAGATGCGATGGAAGCCATTTTCGGCGCTATCATGACTGAAAGCGGTTTTGATACGGCTAAAGCCGTGATTCTGAAACTTTATGAGCCGGTTTTAAGTAAGCTCACGCCGGAGCGCATGGGTAAAGACGCTAAAACGCTATTGCAGGAATTCTTGCAGGCTCACCATTTAGGATTGCCCGAATACACTGTGGTTGATATCCGCGGTGCCGCGCATGATCAAACATTTGATTGTCAGTGTGAAGTCAAAAAGTTGGATATTTGTGTGAAGGGGACTGGCAAGAGTCGCCGCTCAGCCGAGCAGGCGGCAGCCAAAATCGCCTACGAATTGGCTGAACAGCATTTCCATAACAAGAAAAAGGGGGATCACTAAGATGCCTCAAGTACCGGAAAATTTCCGTTGCGGCTACATTGCCGTTGTGGGCCGCCCGAATGTTGGCAAAAGCACGCTTATCAATACCATCATCGGCGAGAAGGTGAGTATTACGTCCAAAAAGCCACAAACAACGCGCAACCGTGTTTTGGGCGTCGTGACGAATGAGCGGGCACAGTTCGTTTTTGTGGATACGCCGGGCTTTCAGACCAAGTACGGCAATGCCCTTATTCGCGGTATGAATCGCTCTGTCAGAAGCACCTTGGGTGAAACCGATGCCGTGGTGCTTGTGATTGAAAGCGGCGGCTGGAAACCAGCGGATGAGAAGGTCTTGGAACTGATTAATCCTGAAGCTAAAAACGTCATTTTGGCTATCAATAAAGTGGATTTGATGAAGGAGCGCGATGCGCTCTTACCTTTGATGGCCCAATCAATGCAAAAGTTCCCCTTTGCTGCGATTGTTCCAGTTTGTGCTGAAAAAGGAAAACAGGTTTCTGAACTAATGGCAGAGATTGAAAAGCTTTTGCCTGAAAATCCGCCTTTCTTTGATCCGGATATTTATACCGATAAATCACCGCGCTTTTTAGCCGCGGAAATCATTCGTGAGAAAGCCTTCCGACTTTTAGGCGATGAGTTGCCTTATGGAATCGCGGTAACGATTGATAAGTGGGTTGAAGACGACAAGCGGGCAGAAATTATTGCAACGCTTATCGTTGAGCGCGAAGCTCATAAGGGAATTGTGATCGGAGCGCAGGGTGAAAAATTGCGTGAGATCTCGCGCCTGGCTCGCGCGGATATCGGTGATATGCTCGGTAAAAACGTTTACCTTGAAGTCTGGGTCCGCGTGAGAAAGGGTTGGAATGATGATGCCCGGGCACTTAAGAGCTTGGGATACGAGTAATGTCTGAAGTACCATCCAAGGAAAACAAAGAGCGCCGCGTCAACAGTGATGACGCGGCCTTTGTGCTTCAGAGCTGGAATTGGAAGGAGACAAGCCTACTTGTCGAATTTTTCACTTTGCATCATGGCAAAGTGGTGGCCGTTGCTCGCGGGGCCAAACGACCGGGCAGTCACTTCCGAGGGCTTCTTACCCCCTTTTCCCCGTTGAAAATTGGCTTTTCCGGGCAAAATGAAGTCAAAAATCTGCTAAGGGCCCAGTGGTTGGGTGGCTTTTTTCCGATTGAGGGCGATGCCCTTTTCTCAGCTTTTTATGTCAATGAGCTACTTGTGAGACTTTTGGCCAGAGAAGATGAGATGAGCGAATTATTCGGCTCTTATGTGCGAGTCTTGGAAAAGTTGGCCGATGCCGATTGCAATCATGAAGTCGCTCTCAGAACTTTTGAGTTGGAACTGATGGAGAGTTTAGGCTACGGTCTACCCGTAACCGGCGAGCCTTGGTATTGGGACGGAGAGGAATTAAAGCCTTGGAATGAAGAAGTGATTGAAACGAATCGTCATCTTGTCATCCCCTCTGAGATGATTCGCAAACTTCATGACCGGGACTTTCGTTCCAAGGAAACACTAACTTTTGCCAAACAACTCATGAGACGGATGATTACCCATTACGCGGGTGATAAGCCCCTTAATACCCGTCGGATATTTGAAGAATTAAAAAGGCTCTAAAGGAAATAACGTGATTAGAGGAATCGGTTGTGATGTGGTAGAAGTAAGCCGTGTGGCCGATGTGTTAAGTAAGCACGGTGAGCGCTTTGTTGAGCGGCTTCTTACCGAAAATGAACGTCCGCTATACAGAAAACGTAAAGCGCTCAGTGACTCGCATGCCTTGGCTTTTGTTGCTTCCCGTTGGGCAGTAAAGGAAGCGGTTTCAAAGGCGCTCGGAACCGGTATTGCCGAAGATGTGACCTTTCAGTCCATGGAAGTCATGCATAACGCTAAGGGGGCGCCTCTTATGCTCTTTAAGGATCCGCTTAAGGAGCGTTTGATGCAGGAAGGCCTTTTTGTTCACGTTTCAATTACCGATGAAAAAAGTGTCGTGGCAGCTTTTGCCGTGGCTGAGCAGAGATCTTAGAGGAGTTCGTGATGGGACCGCTTGTATTGGATATCGAAGGAACAGCACTTACAAAAGATGATGTTCGAAGGATTGCAGATCCTTTGGTCGGAATGGTGATTTTGTTTACAAGAAACTACCGAGATCGTGATCAGCTCACAGAACTCTGCTCGGCTATTCATGCGGTAAAGCCTGGGTTGCTGATTGCCGTTGATCATGAAGGCGGGCGTGTGCAGCGCTTCCAAGAGGGGTTTACCAAAATTCCTGCCATGGCGAAATTGGGCGAAAAGTGGATTGATGAACCGGAAAACACGTTGTTGTCAGCGATGGCCTGCGGTTATGTGATGGCTGCAGAACTTCGTGCCTGCGGAGTGGATTTCACCTTTGCTCCTTGCTTGGATATTAATTTTGGTCGTTCACAGATTATCGGTGAACGCGCCTTTTCAAATAATCCCAATGTTGTGACGCAATTGGCTCTGGCAGTTATTCAAGGCTTGCGTTTAGCCGGTATGAGCAATTGCGGTAAACATTTCCCGGGTCACGGTTGGGTGATTGCAGACAGTCACCTGGAATTGCCCGTTGATGACCGACCGTATGACCGACTACTTTTTGCTGATCTTAAGCCTTATCGGTGGATGGGACAGGCATTGGACTCTGTGATGGCAGCTCACGTGCTCTATCCGAAGGTTGATTCAAACCCTGCCGGTTTTTCTGAACATTGGCTCAAAAAGGTTTTAAGGGAAGAGTTGCACTTTACCGGTGTGGTCTTTTCTGATGATCTTTCCATGAAAGGAGCTGTGGGCGTGGGTGACGTAACGCAAAGAGCCCAGGCGGCGCTTCAAGCTGGCTGTGACATGCTGATTCAATGCAATGACTTTGAAGCCTCTGATCAGCTCTTGGGCTCGCTTAAGTTTGAAGACACGGCAGAAAGAGCGGAAAGAGTTAAGCGATTGTCTCCGAAGGGGGAGGCTCCTACTTGGAAAGAACTCGTAGAAACGTCTTTATATAAACGCTCAAAGGACCTGATTCCTGCGGTGTAATAGAGGTGCAGGGTTGTCTAAAAGAAAAAATTTTCAAAAAAGTGACAAAAAGACTTGCATTTCGAAAAAGGTTCATTAAAATACTCAACCTGTCGCGGGAATAGCTCAGTTGGTAGAGCGCAACCTTGCCAAGGTTGAGGTCGCGAGTTCGAGACTCGTTTCCCGCTCCAAGTTTCTTAAAGTAGCCTAGGTTGATGCCTAGGCTATTTTGCTATTTGGAATCGATTTTGCCAAAGAGGAATGGCTTGATTGTAAAAATCAGTCGGATTCTTGGCTGAAATCGGTGCAAAGCCAAGATGATGCCAGGCATGGTTGAGTTCTTCTAATAGATTTTCGCTAAGGGGCCGCGCTCCACCTTGTTTACTGAGTTTTTCGTGACGATCATTCAGAACCAAAGGAATGTGCATATATGTTGGCTCTTCCCAGCCCAAAGCGCGGTAAATCGCTAATTGACGCGGAGTATTGTCAATGAGATCAGCTCCGCGCACGATATCGGTGACACCGCTGTCGTGGTCATCAATAACAACGGCTAATTGGTAAGCAAATAAACCGTCAGCTCTTTTTACCACAAAGTCGCCCACCGCTTTTTCAACATTTTGACTGTAGTGGCCGCTCCAGCGATCGGTAAAGGTGATGGGGGTGTCATTGGTTAAAAATCGCCATGAGCGAATCGCTCCGTGAGGGCCTTGGCGACAGGTTCCCGGATAGTGATTAAGGGGGGCGCCTAAACGCACGTTCTCTTTTTCAATCGTGTGACGGGTACAGGAGCAGCCATAGACTTTTTTCTGAGCAATCAGCTGATCAATGACTTCCAAATAGCGATCAGTTCTTTGACTTTGCCACAGAATGGGGCCGTCGCTTTTCATTTCAAGTCGATCGAGGACTGACAAAATGCCCTCTGCCCATTCTTTTTTGCAACGTGTTTGATCAACGTCTTCAATACGGATGAGCCATTTTCCATAATGGGCTTTAGCGTCAATGAAACTTGCGAGAGCCGCAACAAGGCTGCCCGCATGCAATAAGCCGGTAGGGGAAGGCGCAAAGCGTCCGATATAGTTTTCAGTCATAGAAGCCGAATTTTAAAGCAAAACAAAACCCCGATCATTTCTGACCGGGGTTAATCGAAGCTACTCGAAACTCTTAGAGAGTTTCAACCGTCGATCTTAGTACTTGTCGAAGTATTCTTGAATCTTCTTCGGATCGCTGGTCTTCGTCAAAGCCAATTGCAACAACACGCGAGCCTTTTGCGGGTTGAGGTATTGACCGGCAACGAAACCGTACTTAGCGTCGTTGATTTCAGCATCCTTCGTGGCAGAGCCTGTCGGGACACGAGAAGAACGAACGACGACTACGCCGTCCTTAGCAGCCTTTTCAAGGATCGGGAACAAGTTCTTGTGGATGTTACCGTTACCGACACCAGCGGTCACGATACCCTTGTAGCCGGCCTTCAACAAAGCTTGAAGCGGTTCAGCAGGAACGTTGGAGTAGTTGTAAACGATACCAACCTTCGGCAAAGACGTCAGCTTGGAAACGTCAAACGGGGTCTTCGTGGTATGGGGCGTTGCGGGCGTATTGCCGAAATGCACCTTGGAGTTGAAGACATAGCCCATCGTACCGAAGTTAGCGCCCTGGAAGGTTTCCACAGCGGTCGTGTTGGTCTTGATCACGTCGCGAGCACCGATGATCTTGTCGTCCATGGCAACCATGGCACCGCGGTTAGCGGCTTCCTTGGAAGCGGCAACCACAACGGCGTTGTACAAGTTCTTCGGACCGTCAGCAGACAAACCGGTGGAGGGCAACATGGCGCCGACGAAAACGATCGGCTTCGTGCACTTGGCAGTCAAGTGAACAAAATAGGCCGTTTCTTCCATCGTGTCCGTACCGTGCGTGACAACGAAACCATCAACCTTGTTGCAGTCTTCATTGATCGTCTTCACGAGCTTGAGCCACACATCATCGGTCATATCTTGAGAACCGATTTGAACGACTTGCTTCGGAATGACATTTGCCACTTCAGCCAAAGCGGGGACTGCAGCGACCAAATGGTTCACGGAGACTTTACCGGCGGTATAAGCCGTACCCGTGGCCGATTGGCCGGCACCAGCGATCGTACCGCCCGTAGCCAAAACTTCAACGTTCGGCAAAGCCATGGCGGTGGCGCTGGCAGCCACTAAGGCAGTGGCCAACAAAGTATGTTTCAATTGCATATACAACTCCTCATATGTAAAACGATTGCTTCCCATGTGTCCTTACAGACAACACACAAGCAGGGGGAGCATTTGCTCTCAGCCTTCTATCATAGGTGAAATTGACTAGATGGGCGCATATTTTTTAATCAGCTTTTGCCATTACACAATATTTTGTTATTTTTTAATAGATAACCTCTTAACTAGTTGATTTTAAAAGAGACTTTTGGTTTGATAAATTTAGAATCTTCTAATTTATTGATTATTTTGGAAATTTTATCCTTTAGTAGTATTATCCCCATATTGATTTTTTCAAATTATTGATTAAAATACACCCCCTCAAGTGCGCCGGTAGCTCAGTTGGATAGAGTACCTGGCTACGAACCAGGGGGTCGCGGGTTCGAATCCTACCCGGCGCACCAAGTTTTCTGCAGGGAACCTTCGGGTTCCTTTTTTGTTGCCTTTTTTCCTTCCTCCTAGTCTATTTTCTATGACATTCATAGAATGTTGATTTATTGTCAAGAAAAAAATATCTAAACCCTTTACTATTGGTTCAGGAACAAAAAGTCCTCTTTTCATTAAGGAGAAAGAAATGGATTTAAAAGGCACCAAGACCGAAAAGAATTTGATGGAAGCTTTTGCCGGTGAATCTCAAGCCCGCAATAAGTACACGTACTACGCAAGCCAAGCTAAGAAAGACGGCTATGTTCAAATCGCTCAGATTTTTGAAGAAACCGCTAAGAACGAACAAGAACACGCCAAGCTTTGGTTTAAGCTCTTGCACGGTGGTGCAGTCCCCACAACAGAAGTGAACCTTCAAGATGCCGCTAACGGTGAAAACTTCGAATGGACCGATATGTATGACCGTATGGCCCGCGAAGCTCGTGAAGAAGGTTTCGAAGAAATCGCCTTCTTGTTTGAAGGGGTCGGTGCCATCGAAAAAGAACACGAAGCTCGCTATTTGAAGCTTCTTGAACGTGTTAAGGGTGGTATGGTCTTCTCGTCTGAAGGCGATACGATGTGGCAATGCTCTAACTGCGGTCACATTGTGATCGGCAAGCAAGCACCTGAAGTTTGCCCGGTCTGCGCTCACGCTAAAGCTTACTTCCAACGTAAGGCTGAAAACTACTAATCTCTGGCTTATAGCCCAATGAGAAAACCCGCTGTTTATGGTTTTGTACCAACAGCGGGTTTAATTTTGAAAAGACAAAGTTCTATTACTTTTGAGCGCAGCAGTATGTCGGCATTGACGCATCAAAGCCGATGTCTTCAATGGCTTCTTTAACCTTTTCGATCTCCACACCCATTTCTTCCCAAGTGACTTCTCCTTTTTCAAGGCTCACTTGAACGCCTTTGGCGCCGGGCAGGGCACTGACCGCTTCTGTGACGGCTTTTACACAGTTTTGGCAATGCATCCCATCAACTTTTAACTTGTTCATCATTCGACTCCTTTAGAAGTGTTACCATAATGAGAGATGTTCTCATTATAGGGTCTATTGATATCTTGCACCCTATAGTAGCTATAGGGTATAGAGTGTGACCATCTGATTTGGAGAAATTATGTCTAAGATCAAATTTGAATTGGCGATAACGGGTATGCACTGTGCTGCCTGCTCGTCAAGAATCGAACGGGTGGTCTCAAAAATGGCAGAAGTTGACTCGGTGAGTGTCAGTTTGCCGACTAACCGCGCGCAAGTCGTTTTAAAGGATGGTATCGGTAAAACTGAAGGAGTAAAGGCCGTTATTGCCAGAATTGAAAAAATTAATTTTGGAGCCAAGCTCACTGAAGGGGAGGACTTGGTTCAAGAATGGCAAAAAGAAAATGAGCTATCTGCTCAGAGTCTGCGTAATCAGTTCAAATCTCTTCCCCCGATGATTATCTTGGCACTTTTGCTCTTGTATGTCTCGATGGGCCACATGATCGGTTTGCCTTTGCCGACTTTTTTGACTCCTGAAGTTTCTCCCATCGCTTTTGCCATTATTCAGCTCCTATTGGTTATGCCCATTATGTATTTGGGCAAGCATTTCTATAAAGATGGTTTCAGTAATCTCATCCAAGGTGCCCCCAATATGGATAGCTTAGTTGCGGTGGGCACCGGTGCTGCTTTTGTTTACTCGTTGTTTTCTTTCATCATGATTTTGGTCGGAGACTCGACCTATGCGATGAACCTTTACTTTGAGTCGTGCGGCGTGCTCATTGCCATGATTTCAATCGGTCAATACATGGAGGCCAAGTCAAAGCGTAAAGCGGGTGACGCGATCGGTTCTTTGATGAAGCTTGTTCCACAGACGGCAAGAAAGTACGAAAACGGAGACTCCAGAGTCGTCAAACTCTCTGAACTTGAAATTGGTGACAAAGTATTGGTTCAACCCGGAGAAAGAATCCCAGTTGATGGCGTTGTCATTGAAGGCACAAGTGAGGTTGATCAATCGCTTCTCACAGGAGAATCTATCCCTGTTGCGGTGAAAGAGAAGTCTGAAGTTATTGCTGGCAGTCTTAATGGAACGCATCCACTCGTAATCGAAATCACCCATTTGGGTAATGATACGACGTTGGCTCAAATTATTCGATTAGTTAGAAGCGCGCAAAGTTCAAAAGCGCCTGTTGCCGCCTTAGCCGATCGGGTCAGTTTTTATTTTGTCCCCACAGTCATGGTTTTATCGGTGCTGACTTTTTGCGCCTGGGCAATTTTTTCTGATGAACCGATCTCGCTTGCGATCAAAGCCATGATATCGGTATTGGTGATTGCTTGCCCCTGTGCCATGGGCCTTGCGACTCCGACCTCAATTATGGTTGCCACAGCCAGAGGCGCTCAATTAGGTGTGCTGATTAAAAATGCTGTCGCATTAGAGTTGGCCGGAAAAGTCGATGTCATTGCTTTTGATAAAACAGGAACACTTACCTTAGGGCAACCGAAGGTCGTGGATACGATTACGTTTGATGGGTACGAGAAAGAACAGGTTTTAGCGTTGGCAGCCAATTTAGAAGCCAGATCTGAACATCCTATTGCCAAGGCCATAATGGCTGCCAATCATTCGGACATCATGGCGATTCAGCCTGTGGTCCTGCCGGGTTTAGGCTTGACAGGAAACATTAATGGGAAAAACGTTGCGTTGGGTAATGCCAGTTTGATGCTTCAGCAATCCGTTGATATCACGGTGGCAAAAGAGGCGTTGGCACGTATGAGCTCGCTTGCGAGGACACCGCTGCTTTTGTCCGTTGATGGAAAACTTGCTGCTGTAATCGGTGTGGCTGACACCGTGAGACCAGAATCAAACAAAGTTCTTAAGGCTTTGAGACAGTTAGGTGTTCGGACATTGATGATTAGCGGCGACAATAAAAGGACTGCTCGCAAAATCGCCGATGAATTGGGAATTGATGAGGTCTATGGTGAGGCTCTTCCTCAGGATAAGGCGAGGATTATCCGTGAATTACAGGATAAGGGGCTTAAAGTGGCGATGGTCGGAGACGGTTTAAATGATGCCCCTGCATTGGCTCAAGCTGATGTCGGTTTTGCTGTAGCCGATGGGGTAGATGTAAGTGCTCAGGCGGGTGATGTCATTTTGATGCGCCATGGATTGCAATCGGTGCTGACAGCTTTGCGCCTATCAAAGGCGGCTTTGAGAAATATTTATCAGAATTTAGGCTGGGCCTTTGGGTACAACATCCTTGGAATCCCGGTGGCGATGGGGGTACTTCACGCATTGTGGGGTGGCCCGATGCTCTCGCCGATGATTGGCGGTACAGCAATGGCACTTTCTTCAACGTCAGTCGTTTTAAATGCTCTGAGGTTGCGTTTTTTCCGCTAGTCAGTGCAGCAAAGGCTCAATGAATCGGTAGATGAAATAACAAGTAACACCGATAGCTAAGGCTCTGAGCAAAAGCATCATCATGGCCAGCATTCGGCCGATGCCTTCTGCAAAAGACATCGGCTCTTTTGTTTCGGGTTCTTTTTTATCGTTCTTTTCGGTCATGAGTGTTTAATTGAAGGACTGCGGGTAGCGTGCCAACAAATAAGTGAACCTGTCACGACCAATGCTACACCTTGCCAGAAGGCTGCTGTCAATTCGGCACCAATCCAAACGGAAGCGAAAAGGCAGGAAAGGACCGGCGTGAAATACGATGCGATGGCTAAAACAGTGATGTTGCCGTAACTCATCCCATGAGTCCAAGAGGCATAGGCAACTCCCATCGCTAATCCTCCCAAAATGACGCTTAAGATACCGAACCCGGTGATGACCGGACTGCCGCCAACGCCCATCGCCCAGAATGCACCGAAGATAATAATGTCAAAAATAAAAATCACGGTACTCATGTTTTCTCCCTTTGACCAGGCGCGAGTCATGGAAGAAAAACCGGCCCATGTTACGGCAGCCATTAGGGCGAGAAAATAGCTGATAGGGTTGATTTTGATGTGTTCGATAAAGGCGTCAACAGCGATATGACCGTTGCCTAAAATCCAGTAAATGCCGCAAAAGCTCAAAAGCGCCCCCGGTGCAATCCACCATCGGGCTTTTTGTCCGTTAAAAAGGATAGCAAACACGATGGTGAGCGTTGGCCAAAGGTAATTGACCATGCCAACTTCCATCGTTTGTGTGCCGCCGTTGGAAAAATAAAGCGATAAGCAAAAAGTGATGCTTGAGAGGTTAGCGGTTGCTAAGCCAATTGTTTTGTATTGCCAAGGAATACGGTCAAATTTGGGGAAACCGATGAGAAAGAATAGGGCAGTGGCGGCCACAATATATAACAGGCACTGACCTTGAGCAATGCCGAAATTTTCTGCGATGGTTCTTACAAGTGATACGCTTGCTCCCCACATGAATGGGGCAATAAGGCCGATGAGAGTCGCGCCGGTAACGGATTTAGGGCTGATCATTTTAACCTCAGTTTTTCATTCAGCTCTTTTGTGCAAATGCTAAGGTGAGGCCATCTTATACTTTGCTAAGAGGGGATTCAAGCGAAAAATGAAGAGAAGTAAGCAGCAGATAGCAAAAATCCCAAACTACCGAAGTCTGGGATCTGTACAACTGGCGGAAGGGGAGGGATTCGAACCCTCGGTACGGATAACCGTACGCCGCCTTTCCAGGGCGGTACATTCAACCACTCTGCCACCCTTCCGTGGTGATGTGTCGTAAGCCCGAAATTATACTGTGACTTCTGTAAATTTCAAGCCCCGACACTAAAAAATTTTTAAGCTTTGCAACGTTCAATAAATTTCTTCAATTCACTCGGCGTCTGAACTTCTACAATACGGTCCACTTCTGTTCCGTTTTTGTAGAAGATCATTGTCGGAATATGACCGACACCGTATTGGCCGCGAAGCTGTTCTCGCAGTTCTCCATCACGATCACCGACATCAACATGAGTGAAATAGACATCAGTGAATTCTTCAGAGAATTTTTTATAAAAAGGTGCTGCACGCCGGCAATCAATACACCAAGGGGCTCCGAAATTCACAATACAGAAATCGTGAGATTGGATGATTTCTTGGACTTGATCATGAGTGATTTCGTTGACCATTTTTCTCTCCATTCAAATAACAGGACAATATTAATGATTTTCTCATCTAAGGGGGCATCTGAATGTTATTTCTCTTGTTTCAAAACGCAATTTTCTATACAATAGCGCTCTCACCTCTTGGAAGGGTGGCAGAGTGGTTGAATGCAGCAGTCTTGAAAACTGCCGACGCGCAAGCGTTCGTGGGTTCGAATCCCACCCCTTCCGCCAATCACATCGAACCAAACGTTTTTGCGTTTGGCTTTTTTTTATCTTTTTTTATTTCTTCTCGGTAATACTCCTTAGTATTTCTATAGAGTTGCCAAAAAGTCAAGTAAGTTTTGTTTTATTTGCCTTTATTTCCTTATTTCTAATTCTGATAATCCCTAATGCTGGCTTTTAATTGAAATGTTCTTATTAGAAGAAATTAAATTAATCAATTAATTTGGTCATTTGTTGAAAATTCATCAAATTAAATACCTCAGAGGTTAAATAAATGGCACGTATGGATGTCTCCACTAAGCGTTGGATCATTTTGATTCTGATTTGTTGTATCAACTTGTGTGCGGGTTCGATTTATGCATGGAGTGTTCTTTCTGCGGCAGCGGCTCAGGAGCTCACTGTCATCACAGGTCATTTGATTTCCGCAGCTGATTTAGCGATAGCTTTTGGTGTGGCCAACAGTGTCGGTCCTATCCCTATGATTCTGGGCGGAGCTTTTAATGATCGTTATGGACCTCGATTGGTCATCATTACCGGCGGACTTTTGATTGGTTTAGGGCTGTGTTTTTGCGGTTGGGCAACGTCGGTGACACAGATTGTTATCGGATACGGCTTGTTATTCGGTTTAGGGCTCGGACTGGCCTACGGGGCAGGAATTAGCACAGCCATCAAATATTTCCCTGATAAGCGGGGATTTGCCGGTGGTTTAGTAACGGCTGTTTATGGATTTAGCTCTGTGATTGTTCCACCGATTGCCCAAGTTTTGACCCAACACTACGGCATTATGAATACGTTTGTCATATTAGGGACGGTTTTTGCCTTAGTGATTATGTTCTGCGGTTACTTTTGTGAACGTTGCCCAGAGGATTTCAATCCGCTCAAAAAACATGGTGATGAGAAAACGTGTATTGCTGTAACCGGGTTGACGTGGCGACAGATGTTGGCCAGCCCGATTTTCTGGCCGATGATTGCATTATTAATGTGCGGGGCCGTCAGTGCGATGATGATTTTGTCGCAAGCAGCCAGTATTGCTCAAAACGAAATCGGCATGAATGCGACAAGCGCGGCGGCAGCTGTCTCAACCATCGCTTTTTTCAATATGGCTGGACGCTTGGTTGCCGGAACTTTGTCCGACAAATTGGGGCGAATCGGCGTGTTAATGTTTGGACTTATTTTTGCTGCACTGGGTTTAATCGTTTTAATGAACTCGGGACAAGGAGACTACATCTTATTTTATTGCGGCTGTATATTGATTGGCATTTCGTTTGGCACTTTTATGTCCATCTATCCGGGTTTTACCGCTGACCGTTTCGGTGCCAAGCACGCCGGTGTTAACTATGGGATTATGTTTAGCGGCTTTTCCGTCGCTGGTCTTATGGGGCCCATTATCATGCAACAAATGATTGCTAATGGCATGGACTTTGCCGCTTGTTGTCAGGTTGGCATTACCTTTTGCGTTCTAGGTTTCGTCTTTGCTCTGGTCTATAAAAGTATGATTGAACATAAGAAAGTCCAGTAGAGCAATTCTGACGTTTTTTCTGTACCATCAGCTTGTTGACAGGAAACGAGGTTATTCAATGAGTACCCACAAAAAATTTAAAAGTCGATTGTTGATGCTGACAGCCAGCGTCGCCATTGCGACCTCTATTTCTGGTTGTGTCTCCTTTGAGCCTCGTGCAGATCGCGATGTGATGCCCTTAGGACAACAGTCCTTTAATCAGTATGTGCAGGAAACGACTCACTGGATGAGTACCCATAGGCGTTATGTAACCGATCAACATGAAGTCGAACTTTCCCATCAATTGCCGTTTGAAATTAGACCCGCTAAGCCCAACGGTAAAGGCGTGTTGATGATTCATGGGTTTACGGACTCTCCTTACAACTTTGTCGATATTGCCCATTACTTAGCCGATAAAGGCTTTTTGGTGAGAGCTCTTGTCTTACCGGGGCATGGTACGAAGCCAGAAGACATGCTTGAGGTAACTTTTGATGACTGGAATCGCTTAATTGATGAGCAAACCCGCATCATGAGCCGAGATGTCAAGGAGGTTTATCTGGCAGGCTTTTCAACCGGTGCCAACTTAGCCATTCATGAGGCTTACGAAAACCCCAATGTTGATGGCTTGGTACTGATTTCTCCGGCTTTAAGCGTCAGAACGAATTTGGTTAATTTTGTTCCCTTCGTCAGTCTCTTTATTGATTGGCTGAAGACTCCCGAAGAAGCCGCTGGTGGTGTGACTCCATTTCGTTATCGTACAGTCCCGATGCAGGCTTTAAATACTTTTAAAGCGTCTATGGACTCGGCCATGGGCCGTGTTTCAGGCTATCCCTACGATAAACCGGTTTTGGTTTTCATGGCCCAAAACGATAGCATCGTTAATACACAGGAACTGTTGCCGTTGATGCAAAAACAGTTCACGAACTCTCGTTCTCAGTTTGTTTGGTACGGTGATAATTTGCCCGATGGAACGATTGCGAGCGACAAGCGCTTAACGGTATTAACAGACTTTTTACCTAAATATAAAATCAGAAGTTTTTCTCACCTGGGACTGGTTTATTCTCCAAAGAACCCGTACTACGGGATTAACGGCAAGGAGCGCTTCTGCCTGCGGGGCCAGGACGAAAAGTTGCTTCAATACTGTCACGAAGGCAAATATGTTTGGTATGGTTCATGGACTGAAAACCGTGATGCTCATCCTTATGCTCGCCTGACTTTTAATCCATATTTTGACCAACAGGTTCAGATGATTGTTGAAACATTCGGAACATCTGATCGATAACTTCAAATCCTGAAGTTAAGATCGTTATACTAGGGCTCATTGTTAACAGTGAGCCTTTTTAACATGCAAGCCATTATTCAGTCAATGTCACAATCTCCCCTCGGTTTTTGGGGGTGTGTTTTCGCCATATTGAGTGTTTTTCTCTTGGTTCTTCTATGGATCTCCCTTTCGGGAAAAAAACAGGATAAAGAAATATTGGAAGTGATTGCCAAGAGACTTGAAGAAAATAGTGAAGAAGATCAGCTCAGGATACTTCAATCCGTCAATGACTCGATTCAGAAATCAAATGCCCAGCTTCGTATGGAAGTAAACGATTCACTAAGTCGGCTTACGCAAACACAAAACCAAAATATGGTTGGCTTCACTGACCTCATTCAAAAGATGAATCAGGGTAACGCATCGGTTCAGCTGCAAGCCAGGGAGGCATTAAAAACGCAGGTTAGCCAGTTGTCTTCAGGAATTAATCAAGAACTGTCGGCCATTCGGGATACATTAAATCGACAGCTTCAAACCTTGCAGAACAACAATGATTCTAAATTGGAGATGATGCGTCAAACCGTTGAAACAAAACTGCAAACGACATTGGAATCAAGGTTGTCCGAGAGTTTTAAACAAGTGGCGGCCCATCTGAAAGACGTGGAGACTGGTTTAGGAGAAATGCGTTCCATAGCCGGACAGGTAGGTGAACTCAAACGAGTTCTCACAAATGTTAAAACTCGAGGAACCTTCGGAGAAGTCCAACTGGGTGCAATTCTTGCCAATGTTATTCCGAATCATTACGAAGAGAACGTCGTGACACGTCCCAAGAGCAATGATCGGGTGGAGTTCGCGATAAAAATGCCTGGAGCTAATGACGGGGAATTTGTATGGCTGCCGATTGACTCCAAATTTCCGATTGAGGACTATCAGAAAATCGAAGATGCACGTGAAATTGGTGATGCGGAGGCTGCTGAAAAGCATGCTAAAGCTTTTGAGGCAAGAATTAAGTCAGAAGCTAAAAAAATCCACGATAAATACGTTGAAGTTCCCTTTACAACGGAATTTGCTCTGATGTTTTTACCCAGTGAATCACTTTATGCAGAATGTCTGAGACGCCCGGGCATGATTGAAGATTTGCAGAATAATTATCGCGTAACAGTTGCCGGTCCTACGGTTTTGAGTGCTTTGCTCAACAGCCTTCAGATGGGATTTAGAACGTTGGCGATTCAAAAGCGAAGCGCCGAAGTCTGGACGGTTTTAGGACAAGTTAAAACCGAATTTATGAAGTTTGCCGATGCCCTCGATACGATGGAAAAGCGAGTCGATGGTGTTAAGAGCGCCATTGCAGGCGTGAGAACCAGAACGAATGTGATGGGGCGCAAATTGCGTGATGTGGAAGAGTTGCCCGGCGATAAAAAAATCGATACAGTATTGCCTTCAAACGAAAGCGAGGACTAAATGTTCAAACGCATAATGCAAATCGGAATCGCTCTGGCCGTCGTTGTGATGGTGGCTTGCGTAGCCGTTCAATTTTTAGGTGCTTTAGCAAAGCTATAGCTCACAGACGAAACGCCGCTTAATGCGGCGTTTCAATTATCAAAGTTCCTTAATTACTTTTTCAAGGCGAGCTGCAATATCAAGCGCCTTTCTGTCTTCAAGCCTTCTGCAGCCTACAGTGATGCCGATCATCGCGTGATTGTGCCGCTGTGCAAGCGGCAAGGCAACATAGGGCGCCCTGGCCACGGCCCACCAAGGGACAAAGCCGACAGCAATGATGGCTTGAGCATTCGTTTCCTTGAGGGTTTCATCAATAGCTCGTGTTGTATTACCGATACCGCGCTGCAAAGCGTTTCGATAAGTCGGATTATTCAAATCGCTCGAAAACTTAAGCGCATCCGTTAGCCGATCCATGCCATAGGGGTGGTGTTGAGCACGCATTTCATACATCTTGACGAGATCTTTGAACGTGCCGGGCGTTTTGCCATTGCCGTATTTTTGCAGATAACGATCAAAATCGCCTTGAATTTCGGTCGATGAAATAACCTTGTAATACGTTTCAACGTCTTTCGTTTGAATTTCAGTGATAACAATATTTTGTTTTTTAGCGGCTTGAATCAATTGAGTGAGAATACTTTTTTCTTCCGCATCAAATGCTCTGTGAGCTGGCACTAAAAGGGCTACGCGAATAAGACTCTTATCTTCACCGAGATCGGTTTGAAAGTCTATTTTTTCCGGGCAATCTTCAGTCGCTACATCATTGGGATCCGTGCCACAAATAGCCTCAAGGAGTTTAGCGGCTTGAGAAACGCTTTGAGCGATGGCTCCTGGTGTGTCCAAGGAGTGCGAGATAGGAATGACACCATCACGGGAAACCAAGCCGACGCTGGGTTTGATTCCGACAACTCCACACGCAATAGCCGGCATCACAATACTGCCGTGAGTTTCTGTACCAATGGCTGCGTGGCAAAAACCGGCAGCAACCGATATGCACGAACCCGAACTTGAGCCGCCCGGTGTAAGAGAAGGATCGATGGGATTGATCCCTTGGCCGCCTAACTCTGAATAGCCAGGTGGCATCTTTGTACTTAGGAAACCGGCCAACTCTGACATTGAAGTTTTGCCGAACGGAAGCCCACCGTGCTCACGAAGCTTTTTAATGCAAAAGGCGTCTTCGGCTTTAAGTTCCTTTAATGCGTAGCTGCCCGCTGTTGCTCGAAGGCCGGAAACATCGATATTGTCTTTGACCAAGATCGGCCACTGGGTATCCAAAGGAGGTTCGCGCCATTGGCTCACGCCGTGGATGATGTGATTGAACTGGCGGATTCGTTCGTTGATTACAGCAGGATTAGGCAACTTGTCGCGATATAAAAACTCCATGGCCAACTCCCAACGTTTAAGTTTCATAGACAGTTTGGCACGAAGAGGAGAGGCTCGCAATAGAGAAAAGACCTAGAGATTTAAATTTTCAGGCTTGATGACGATGCAGCCGAATCGTTTTGCTTTGCCTTTGGCTTTTAGCACCTTTTTGTCTTTAGAAATCAAGTACCGAGCTGAGCATAAACGAGCCAAATTGAAAAACTTATCATCATCGTGATCTTTGCAATAACCTTCAGTTGGCAAGGGCTCATTAATAAGCCAATGCAGCTTAATCCACGCATGAAGTTTTTCTTTAATTTGACTTTCTGTTAGCTTAAATTGAGAGCGGGAAATGACATCGGCAAACTCATAAAGGGTATCGTAATGACCGAGTGCAAGAAGTTGGCCTGAAGCGAGTAACTGTTGGATTGACTCCGCATTTTTATCAGCAAAGAGCAATATGTCTAGGACGACATTGGTGTCCAAAACGCAGCTCGGAACACTTAAAGGGCGCTCGATAAAACGGGCGCCCTCCAAATAATTGATCAGATCAATTTTTTGCGGTGACATTTAAGGAAGTAAATCGGCCACAGCATTAGCCTCAGCCAAAAGTTCATCACGGGTTATATCCAAGCGATGACGAACTTCTTGAGTGATCGGCATATTGCTGATGATCTGATAACGACCTTCGCCGGGACACAGGCAGGGGAAGCCAAAAACCAGACCTTCCGGAATGCCGTAACTGCCGTCAGAGGGAACGGCCATTGTGCAACACTTGCCTTGGCTGCCCAAAATCCAGTCACGCATATGATCTAAAGCGGCGCTTGCGGCAGACGCAGCAGAGGATGCACCGCGAGCTTTGATAATTTGTCCGCCACGGGTTGCTACGTTTTTAATAAATTCTTCTTGCCATTGCGCATCGAATTGATCGGCCAAGCGGTGTCCTTTATAACGCAAGAAACGGATGTCCGGATACATCGTGTTGCTGTGGTTGCCCCAAACAAAAACTTGCTCAACACCGGAAACAGGTGCCTGAAGCTTTTCGGCAACGCGGGCCATTGCGCGGTTTTGGTCCAAACGCATCATGGCTGAGAAGCATTCGCGTTTAAGATCCGGTGCATTGCGCATGGCAATATAAGCATTCGTATTACAGGGGTTGCCGACGACCAAAACGCGCACATCACGAGAGGCTCGTTCGTTTAAGGCTTGGCCCTGGCGTTTGAAAATTTCCCCATTGGCTCGAAGAAGATCGGAGCGGTCCATACCGTCTTTACGAGGCTGCGCGCCGATTAAGAAGACGCATTGAGCACCGTCGAAAAGTTCCTTTTCGTCCGTATGAGCGCTCATTTCAGCTAAAAGCGGAAAGGCACAGTCGGACAGTTCCATCATCGTGCCCTTCAGACGAGCCTGACTTTCAGGCGTATTGCGAGCGAGAAGTCTTAATTCAACGGGTTGTTGATGACCGAAGAGGTCACCGGATGCAATACGAAACAAAATGGAGTAACCGATGGAGCCGCAGGGGCCCGTCACTGCAATACGGATAGGACGCGTCATTTTTTCTTCCTGATAGGCAATACAAACGGGAATATTATAAAAAAATGAGGGCCGATCGTTAAAAATTTGATCGGCCTATCTAATTATTGAGGCTTAGATTATTTATTTCTTTTCAGGCTTTTTGCCGAACCATTTTTCGTAAATCTTGTCGTATTCACCATTTTCTTTGATGGTCTTTAACCCCGTATTGATGATTTTATGCATCTTTTCATTGCCCTTAGCCATGGCAAAACCATTTTGCTTATGGGTATAGAGGTGGGGGACCAAAACGATATCTTTTTCAGCTTTATGAGCGAGATAAAATTCCGTGACGATCTTATCGACTAAGACGGCTTCACAGCCGCCCATTTTCAATTCCATAAAGGCTTCGCCTGTTTGGTCAAAGGCAACGAGCTTTGCATCTTTGATTTCCTTTGCGAGCAAGGCGCCGGTGGAACCGATTTGAGCACATACGCGTTTACCTTCCAGGTCATTCATGTGCTTATATTTATCAACATTTTTGGCATGAACCGCCATAATCAGACCGCCGACATCATAGTAAGGGTCTGAGAAGGTGACTTGTTTTTGACGTTCAGGGGTTATTGTCATGCCGGCTGCCGCCACATCAATCATGTTGCTTTGCAAGGCGGGGATAATGCCTGCAAATTGCATATTTTGAATCTTGGCTTCATTGCCGGTTGCTTTGGCGATGGCTTTGATCAAATCAATATCAAAACCCACAATTTCGTTAGTCTGTGGGTCTTTGTATTCATAGGGTGCGTAGCCCGCATCGGTTCCTACCAAAATAGTGGCAGCGTTAACACTGGTGGCCGCTAAGGCAGTCATGGCAATGGCTGCGAGAAACTTTTTCATCATTTTTCCTTAAATGGTTCAATCGATTTCTCGCAGTTTACGCAAAGCCAGTTTAATCTTTAATCATGTCTAAAAAAACGATCTGAAAACAAAGGTCGACAAAATTAAAATCCAATGCGAGATAGAAAAAGATGCGATAAATCAATAAATTATCCTTCTAAGTAAAAATTATTAGATATAAATAGAAGAAATTAGTGGTTTTAAAATTGAAATTCATGGCGAAAATTTGGGATAGATTAACCCATTTCTTGAATAGATCTATAAATCAAGTAGTTAGTAAATATCACATTATTTTTGTCGACATTATTAACAACAAAATCAACAATCTTTAAATTTGATGAATGTCAAATTAAACAAATCTATTTCATGATTTTCAAAAAGTGTTTTTGGTGAGCATCTGTTCAAATTAAAGAAAATCCAATTAGTCTTGATTAAAATTTCTGCGATAACGGTAGATAGGTATTTTTATGCGTAAAAAAATTACAGTCGGGTTAGTCATGATGGCCTTGGCGACTTCTGTTTTCGCAGCCGCCAATGAGGATGCGGAATTCGTAACCCCCGAAGAGCTCGGTTGGGAAGCCGGTGTTGTAGCACCTAGTCCTCTGGATCCGGATTATGTTGATCCGGAATTTAAAACCCTAGAGGAAGCAGAAAAGGCAAAGGCGATCGGTGAAGCGGAACTCAAGCGCATTCAAAGACTTCGCGAGGGACATACCTATCTTTGTCAGAAAAAGGTCTTTGTCAACGATTGCATAGAACGGGCTGAAAGTGTCCTTTATAAACGTACACGTATTGCCAATCAATTGATTCGTAAGGCAGATCATCAAATTCGGATTTTCAAGTCCAAGGAGCGTCGTTCTCAGGCCGCTCAGGAACCTTCCATGCCGGCACAACGGGGAAGCGTTAAAAGTAACGATGAAAAAATTGCCAAGCAATCGGCTCGTCAGCAACAAGAGCAGGCCAATGTGGCAGCTTATGAGGCAAAACTTAAAGCACAGGATGAACGCATAGCGCAGTTGCAAAAGGAAGCGGCTGAACGAAAGGCCAAGCGTGAAGCACGAAAGGCCGCTTATGAAGCTGAACGTCAAAAACGCGAACAAGCTCAGAAGCTTCAGAAAGAAAACAGTCAAAAAGAGGGCCTCTTTTAGTTCATGGATTCCCGCTTAGAAAAAGCCATTGTCGAAGCGTTTGATGCCAACGGTCCATTGTGTCGCCAAATTGAGGGATTCAAGCGCCGTGACAGCCAATTGCAATTTGCTCAAGCAGTGGGGCAAGCTATTCAAACGCAGGGTGTTGCTGTCGTGGAAGCCGGCACCGGCACAGGGAAAACATTTGCTTATTTAGTGCCCGCGATTCTTTCTCGCTCTAAAACGATTGTCTCCACGGCCAGTAAAACACTTCAGGATCAGTTATTCGAAAAAGATGTCGGTCGAATTTGTTCAGCGCTTGCCGTCGATGCCGATGTGGCTGTGCTTAAAGGCCGGGGAAACTATATCTGCAAAGAACGTTTAGAAAGGCTTGTGGATCGAGGTCTTTTGCCTGAAGCAGACAGTTATAAGCGTTTGAAAAAAATCATTGACTTTGCCAGGCGGGACGCAACCGGTGATAAAAACGATATTCCCGGGATACCGGAAAAAGATCCGCTGTGGCCCTGGGTGACGAGTACAAAAGACAATTGTTTGGGTAAATCAAAGTGTCCGCACTATGACGATTGTTTTGTCAATCGTGCCCGAGCTCGCGCTCATGAAGCCGATATTGTCATTGTCAATCATCATCTCTTCATGGCCGATCTCAGTCTCAAAGATGACACCATGGCCGAGTTATTACCCGACGCCGACTTGGTGATTCTTGATGAAGCGCACAAGCTGCCCGATATTGGAATCGATTATTTTTCAGACATCTTCTCGCTTTGGGAATTACAGGATTTTTCTGAGGAAGGCCGCTTGATCGGAAAAGCTCATGCGGCAGGCGTTGTCCGATGGGATGATGTCTTTCTTGATGTAAAAAAAGCTGCCCTTAATCTTCACCAGATTATTCACCGGGGTCTGGGGGTGGAAATTGATACAGAAATTGAAATCAATTCCATCGAAGGTTTCGCCCAGAGTATTAAAGAGCCTTTTGAAAAACTGATTGAGTCCGTTCTCACCATTGCCAAGACTTTTAAATCTCTTGAAGGCTCAAACGAGGAGTGCGATCTTTTTTCAGACAGAGTTGCTGATCTTTTAAAACGGATGCAGGACTGGCAAGTCACGCTCACGAATCCTTCGGCGGTTAAGACGGTCGGTGGAATCCCCTCCGTACTTTGGCTTCGTTTAACAGAGCAAAATGTCTTTTTCTCCAATACGCCGCTCTCGCTTGCACAACCTTTTGCGAAAGCCCGCGAGAAAATGCATAACGCTTGGATATTAACAAGCGCCACCATTTCAACTCGAAAAGATGACGGCAGTGTTGATTTTTCCTATTTCTTAGGCGAATTGGGTCTTTCAAAAAAAACCCAGACCTACACGTGGGACAGTCCCTTTAATTTTGCCTATCAGGCTCGTTTTTATCTGCCTAAAAATTTACCGGGAGTTTTTGAAGACAATTTTGCGCATGAATTGGTTGAAGCAACCTGGCCTTTATTGCAGAAGACGCAAGGCAGAGCTTTTTTCCTTTGCACGAGTTTCCGTTCAATGGAAGCCATTGCCAATGAATTGCGCTTGAGGATGGGAGCAAACTTCACTTTATGTGTTCAGGGCGAAGCGCCGAAGTCGGAATTGCTCGATCGCTTTAAGTCCATGCCCAATGCGGTGTTGGTGGGTTCAATGAGTTTTTGGGAAGGCGTTGATATGAAGGGTGACGCGCTTCAGCTTGTCGTGATTGATAAGATGCCTTTCGCTCAGTTTGATACCCCGGTGGCTCGAGCAAAGAAAGATTGGTTTGCCGATCAGGGCAAAAATCCTTTCATGAGCTATCAGTTACCGGAAATGATTACGACTTTGCGTCAGGGTGTTGGTCGTCTTATTCGCAGTGAAAATGATTTCGGTGTCATTGTTTTCGGCGATAATCGCCTGCTGCAAAAGCGTTATGGGCGTGTCGTTCTTGAAAGCCTGCCGGCCATGATTCGAACGCAGGAATTTGCTCGGGTTTATTCATTTTTAGATAACCCGGATGAGGCATATTGATGGCTCGTCGTGAACAATATGGATTGACTTGGTGGGGAAAGGAGTGGTTAAAAGCGCTCTTAGCCTGTGACCACGACAATCGCTTGCCCCGTGGCAAGACCTATTGCAATAAGGGAAACGTCCTTCAAGTTGATATTAATCCCGAAACTTTTGCCATTGAAGCCGTTGTTCAGGGCAGCGTTATGGCTTATGAGGTTCGTATCCAGCTTGAACGCTTCAGTTCCGACAAAGTGGAAAAACTCATAGACAGTCTGCGAACTCGAAGCGATCTTGTTGCTAGGCTTCTCGATAATGAACTTCCCAGCCAATTGGCAAGTATTTGCAGTGACTTAGGACTAAAACTTTTTCCTTCTACTAGTCATGATCTTCAATGTTCGTGCAGCTGTCCCGATTCGGCAAGACTTTGTAAACACATCGCCGCGGTTATTTATTGGCTCTCACGAGCCATCGACTCGGATCCATTTTTAATTTTCACCCTTCACGGTGTTCAACTCGTGGAGAAACTCAAGCAGGCCGGACTGAATGCGTCCGAGGCGGTTGAAGATCGAGCGGTAACGCTTCAAGAGGTTGCCTCATTTGTTGATGATTTGGAATTCACACGCAGGCCATCGCCTTTCAATTTACGCAACTTTCCCTTGAAGTCCCTTGAGTATACGGGTGAGAAAATATTTCCCCTTTTGCCGTCGGTTTTCACTTTAGGCAATTCAAAAAATTTTCCTCAAGATCTCATGGAGGCTCTTCGCTTCAATGCCAATAAGTCACGGGCACTTTTAGTGTTCGATAACGAAGACTCACTCTCTTCTCGTTACCAGGCTCAACTTCAAAAAGACTTGCAAAGGTATTTACGGCATCACTACCGTATCGCTCTGGATCGATCCAACGGTCGTGATATACGGTTGGTCGATGAAAAAGGCAGGGGAATTGATAACGATGAAGTTTTGCGGTTAATCAGTACTCTTTTGTCGTTGCCGGAAACTTTATGCAGTCAGACACTTTCTGAGCCCCTGTATGCATTGAGAGTTTTATTTCGTCTGGTTGACCGCATTTATGAATCGGCCGCGCTTATTCCGGTTGTGGTCGTTTCAGGTGACAAAGAGGATTGTTGGCCCCAAATTTATTGGATGCCAGCGGTCCGTTACTCTTATGTGGGATCGGTTTTTGCTGATTTCTTGCAAACTTTCGTATCGTACTTTGATTCGCTTTTCGATTTCGCAGATTTAGAGTGCCGATCCGTTAAGCAAAAGGCCTACTTGGGATTAACCTTTGCGATCACGCTTTGGCATCGAGTTTTATCTTCAGATTTTAAACTCAGTGCGGGTGGTCTGTTTTTTGCTTCGCCTTCGAGCACCGATGTTTATTTTGATTGCAACAGCGCGCTTTCTCACACACTCGCGCAATATCTCAGAGTGCTGAATCTGAGTTTTAATTTCCCATGGCATCCGATTTTTGTACTGACTCGATCAAGAGACAAAACGATCAATCTTCACTACCGCATTAAGGCTAAAGAAGGAAAATCGAAAGCTATTGATTTAAAAACGCTCATGCGCGGCAAAGAGTACGAGCAGGTACGATTTGCGGCCTTTAATGTCCTAACAACCCTCAAAGGGCATTACCCTTTGTTGGGGGAATTGCTCGAAGCAAAAAATAATACAGTTAAGTTAGATCCCGAAACACTAAAAGCGTTTCTTTTTGAGATTGCGCCAAGTCTGACTTTACTGGGAATATCGCTCTCGATGCCGCAGTCGCTCAAAAATCTTCTTAAGCCAAAGATCACGGCTTCGGTTTCAAGCGCAAGCACAGGTAAGAGTTTTTTCTCCAAAGATGCGCTTACAGACTTCAATTACCATTTGGCAATTGGCGAGCATGTTCTGACCGAAGAAGAATTTGCCGACTTGGTGGCTCACGTCGGAGAGGTGGTTGAGTGGGCAGACGAATACATTTATGTCGATCCAGAAGAGATAGAAAAATATCGACAGAAAATTCAAAAAGCTGAGGAGATTTCTCCGCTTGAGAAGTTGCGCGCGGCTCTGATCGGAGAAATCGACGGCGTGCCGGTTTCGCTGGATAAAAATCTTAAAGAGCAAATTAACGCTATTCATCAAGTTCCAACCATAAATCTGCCGAAGCATTTAAGAGCCAAGCTTCGTCCCTACCAAAAGCGCGGCTATGAATGGCTTATGAAGAACATTCATTTAGGTTTAGGGTCCCTGATTGCCGACGATATGGGGCTTGGAAAAACGCTTCAGGTGATTGCTGTTCTTACCGCTCTCAAAGAAGCCGGGCAATTTTCGACTAAAAAAGCGCTTATTGTGGTTCCCACGACACTTTTGACGAATTGGGAGCGAGAGATCAGTAAATTTTCACCCCATTTAAAGGCTGTTATTTACCATGGGGATAAACGTAAGCTTCCTGACCAAGATGACTATGACGTACTTCTGACGACTTACGGCGTTATTCGTCGGGATGTTGAAATTTTGAGGACACTGCCCCTCAGACTTTTAGTTATTGATGAGGCGCAAGCTGTCAAAAATCATTTGACTACGCTGGCACAGTCACTTTCGTTATTAAACGCTCAAAGCGTGATCGCTATGAGTGGGACACCGGTTGAAAACCACTTAAGTGAGTACTGGTCGATTTTTTCGCTTGTGCAGCCCGGTCTATTGGGAACGCAAAAAGATTTCAAACGTACCTTTGCCAAACCGATTGAAAGTGATCGGGATCCGCAGGCCTTAGACGCTTTTAAATCTCTGACAGCGCCTTTTATGCTCAGACGCTTAAAAACTGATAAAGCGATCATCAGTGACTTGCCGGATCGGTTGGTTAATGACCGGTTTGCAACATTGACCGTCGAGCAAGCCGCTCTTTACCAAAAGACACTGACAGAGATGATGCAAAGGCTAATAACCCTTGAATCCAAAGCCAAGGAAGAGGGAATTGATGCTAAAGCAATCAGACGGGCTCTTGTACTAAAGCTCATCACCTCATTAAAACAGATTTGCAATTCACCGTCTCAGTACCTGAAGACAGAAACAGATGTTCCGGATTCCGGTAAAGGCACAATGCTTTTGGATTTATTGAGTCAAAATTTTGAAGTGTCACGCAAAGTTTTGATCTTCACACAGTACCGTGAAATGGGAAAACGGCTGCAAGGTTGGATCGATAACTGCCTTAACGAGAAAGCACTCTTTTTACATGGAGCGGTCAGCGTTAAAGAACGCATGAAAATGGTTGATCGTTTCCAAAATGATCCGACCGCTCGGGTGATGATCCTGTCACTTAAAGCCGGTGGAACGGGGTTGAATTTGACAGCCGCCTCAAGCGTGATTCATTATGATCTGTGGTGGAATCCCGCCGCTGAGTCTCAAGCGACTGACAGAGCCTATCGAATCGGTCAGAAGCGAGATGTTTTAGTCTACCGTTTTGTGACGGCAGGCACCTTTGAGGAAAAGATCAACGAGATGTTGGCGAGTAAAAAGGAACTCGCGGATTTAACCGTTAATGTTGGAGAGAAGTGGATTGGAGATTTGTCCTCGGAAGAACTCGACCGTGTATTAAAGTTGTCTGTCTGATACAACCGGATGAAAAAGCAGAGAAAAATTAAGGGGTGATTAGTCGACTTGACGAATCACCCCTGATAATCAGAAGGTCGGATAAATTAACGTTCGCGATTTTGGTTGAGTTCAATAACGCGGTTGACGTCAGACTCTAAATCCTTAACCCCGAGTTGTTCATAGCAATCACGGATGAGCTTTAAAGCGTCATCGGAATAGGGCGTTTGTTGGAAAGTGCGCACGACATTTTGAGCGCGTTCAATGGCGGCCACGTAGGCGTGACGGTCGTAGTAGAACTTGGCAATGTTGTATTCAGAGTGGGCCTGAGACAGAACCAGTTCGTGCATACGGCGACGAGCTTCGTGAGCGTAGCGAGATTGCGGGAAGCGTTCCACCAATTCCTTAAACGTATCAAAAGCTGTACGAGCGGCATCAGAATCGCGCTCATAAATATCCTGCGTGAGCAGCGCCGTAAAGATCGTGTCACGTTGGTTAAGCGTTGCCAACGCCTTCAGATAGAGTACATAGTCACTATTGGCGTGGTTGGGATATTGACGCAGGAATCGGTCACAGGCTTGGACGCATTGAGCGGCGTCACCGTCACGCCAATAGGCGTAAGCACTTTCAATTTGTGCCTGTTGGGCGTAGCGGCCAAACGGATAACGGCTTTCCAATTTTGTGTAATAATCTTGCGCCCGAGTCCAGTCGCTGTCTTCAGCGGCTGCGCGAGCTTCTTCGTAGAGACGGTCAGCGTCCCAGCCTTGGGTAACGTCGGTTTCGATTTGCGAGCAGCCGGCGCTCATAGCGGCGATTGCGGCGGCCAATGCAAAAGTTGCCGCACGCTTGCGCAATTGATGTAAAGTTAATGCCATTGATGTGACTCTGATAAATGCGGTCAATTGATTCACGGATTATAGCGATCAGACCGCCTTTGGCTCAAGTAAATAATAAGGATATATATGTCGGCCTCATCCGAAGAAGCTCTGTATTTTGTTGTCGGTGATGAATATTCCGGTGACCGTTTAGATAAAGTGCTCGCACAGCTGATGCCTTCTGTGTCGCGCGCACGACTTCAGACCTGGATTGAACAGGGGGCGGTTACCGTCAACGGTGAGGTTACGGAGAAAATCCGCACTAAAGTGGCCGCCGGCGATGAAATTGAGGTTTTGGAGCAGCCAAGCCCCGAAGAGCTGGCTTTCAAACCGGTTCAAATGCCGCTTGATGTTATTTATGAAGATGACGATATTCTTGTTGTCAATAAACCTGCGGGTTTGGTTGTTCATCCGGCTGCAGGCCATTGGGATGACACGCTTTTAAATGGTCTTCTTGCCAGAAATCCTGAATTAAAGACTTTGCCCAGAGCCGGTATCGTTCACCGGTTGGATCGTGATACAACCGGTTTAATGGTTGTCGCCAAGACGCTTGAGGCGCAAACCGATCTTATTCGACAGCTCCAGGCTCGAACGGTTAAGCGTGAATACTGGGCCATTGTTCATGGTCAGGCTCCGCAAGCCGGTTTTATTGATGAGCCGATTATGCGGGATCCGCGTTCACCGATTCGTTTCTGCGTGGGACAAGGTCCAAGAGCTAAAGAAGCTAAAACCCATGTACGGTTGGTCGATTTTGCTTATGTTCCCGGAGTCGGTCAGACACCATTGTCGGTTTCGTGGGTAGCCTGCCGTTTGGATACAGGACGCACGCATCAGATTCGCGTACATATGCAGTGGGCAGGATTTCCGCTGGTGGGCGATCCGCTCTATAAAGGTAAAATGAGCAAGTTGCCGGAAGGTTGTCCGCTTTCACTCATAAAACGGCAGGCCCTTCATGCCTCTCGTTTGGGGCTTGAGCACCCGAGAACAAAGGAGCTTATGCAATGGTTTGTACCCGCTCCCGACGATTTAGCTCAATTGATGACAGAAATCGGTTTTGCTCCGACTGATGAACCGGTCAGTGTTTTTGAAAATAGGTGAAAAATGATTGACGATACGACAAAACCTGCATTAGCCATTTTGCAGCCGGATTGGGATTCTATTCGGCCGGCCAATGTGGATGCTTTGATGACGCTTCGCGCAGGCGGTGTTTCTTCTGGTCCTTTTGGTGACAAGGACGGTATCGGTGGTTTTAATGTCGGTATTTACACAGGCGATGTGCCGGTATGCGTCAATATGAATCGTAATTTGGCCGCACAACTGGTGCCCACGGATCCCAAGTGGCTCAAGCAGGTTCATGGAGATCGCGTGGTCGATGCCGAGACAGCTGCACCGGAAGAAGAAGCCGATGCAAGCACAAGCATTACGCCCAATGTTGTCTGCGTGGTCCAAGTGGCTGACTGCTTGCCTGTTTTGATTGCAGAGAAAAACGGCAAGGGGGTTGCGGCTGTACATTGCGGTTGGCGCAGTCTGGCGGCGGGAATTCTTCAAAAAACCATTGAGCGGCTTCGCGAGCGAATCGGCGATCCCGATGCCCAATTTATCGCATGGTTGGGTCCCAGAATCGGTGATGATGATTTTGAGACGGGCAGTGATGTCCTTGAAGCCATGCAAACAAGTATTGACGGGGCAGAGGTTGCCTTTAAGGCCAACGAAGATGGCAAATACCTTTGCTCATTGACGACTTTAGCGCGAATGGCTTTACTGCAAGTCAAGGTCGAAGAGGTCGTTGAAGCCCGTCACAGCACTTATGCCAATCCCGAACTCTTTTATAGCTTCCGCCGTGACGGTAAAACGGGACGTCATGCGGCGATGATTTGGATTAAAGGCTAAACATGCAAAGAATTCCTCGAATCGGCGTTGTTTCCATGGGCTGTCCTAAAGCGCTCGTGGATTCCGAAAGGATCATGACCCAGCTTCGTGCCGAAGGATATGACATTGTCGGCTCCTACACGGATGCGGATTTGGTGATCGTCAATACCTGTGGCTTTTTAAATGAAGCCGTTGCAGAAAGTGTCGATGCCATCAATGAAGCAATGCACGAAAATGGACGAGTTATTGTCACGGGGTGCTTGGGGGCTAAAAAGCATTTGGACGGTACGCCCTATTTGGATGATGTCTGTCCTGATGTTTTGGGAGTGACCGGTCCGGGCGAATTCGATAAGGTCTATGAGTTGGTGCACAGGCATTTGCCTCAGCCGCATAGTCCCTACTGGGATTTGGTTCCGAAAGCCGGTTTAAAGCTAACGCCATCGCACTACGCGTACTTGAAGATTAGCGAAGGCTGTAATCACCGGTGCGCTTTTTGCATCATTCCGCAGTTAAGAGGAAAACTCGTCAGCCGACCGATAGGTGAAGTGTTGCGTGAAGCTGAATTACTGCGCGAAGCGGGCGTTAAAGAGCTGATGGTGATCAGTCAGGATACGTCTGCATATGGAGCCGATTGCCGTTATCGGATTGATTTTAATGATCAAGGGAAGGCGCTTCAGACAAAACTCTACGATCTAGCCCGAGAGTTAGGGGATATGGGCATGTGGATTCGTCTGCACTATGTTTATCCTTACCCGGCAGTTGATCAAGTGGTCGAATTGATGGCCGATGGAAAGATTCTTCCTTATCTGGACATCCCGTTTCAACATGCTCATCCCCGTGTGCTCAAGGCAATGAAGCGGCCCGCTGCAACGGAAAAAACATTGGAACGCATCCAAGCCTGGCGCAAGATTTGTCCGGATTTGACGATTCGATCAACATTCATTGCCGGTTTCCCCGGGGAAACGGAAGAAGAATTCCAATACTTGCTGGATTTCCTTCAGGAAGCACAATTGGATCGCGTGGGTTGCTTTGCTTATTCACCGATTGAAGGGGCGGCTGCCAATGAATTGCCCGGTGCTTTGCCCGATGAAGTCCGTGAAGAGCGTCGGGATCGCTTCATGCAGGTGCAATCAAAGATTTCAGAAGAAAGAATGGCCCGAAAGATCGGTTCTATTCAAAAGGTCATTATTGATGAACCTGAAGATGAAGATGGTGTGGCAATCGGACGTACAACGGCTGATGCCCCTGAAATTGACGGCATTATCTATGTGACGACCGATGCTCACCTCAATCCCGGCGATATTGTTGACGTGAAGGTGACGGCTAACCAAGAATACGACCTTATCGGCCGTCATATTCCGTAGGTTGCAGGCATTTGGCAATGCGTATCAGAAAACTTTTGAAATCGCTCTTTTTGGCAATCCTTGCGATTGTTCTTGTTATTGAGGGCTATTACATCGCACAAGTCCTCTGGTACAGCATTGCCCCTGTAGAGACCTCCGCTTATATTGAAAGCGAAAAGGAACGTCTGGGACGCGTTCAATTTAAGCCTGTTTTATTGAGAAATGTCGCCAATGACATGGTTCGCGCCACGGTGGCGGCTGAGGATGCAAGGTTTACCGAGCATTTCGGCATCGAATGGGAAGCGACAGGCGAAGCTTTTGTCAGTAACGTGATTGAGGGCGACCGTGCTCCGGGCGGCTCCACAATTACACAGCAAACGGTTAAAAATCTTTTCCTCACTCATGAAAAGAGTTACTTGAGAAAAGTTCAAGAAATGATTTTGGCCTTGGTTATGGAAGCGACTTGGTCAAAAGGCAGAATTCTTCAGACCTATTTGAATATTGCCGAATTTGGAGAAGGAATTTTCGGTGTCGAGGCTGCTTCGCGCCATTATTACGGTATCAGCGCCAGACGATTGTCTCATTGGCAAAGCGTTTGGCTTGCGGCCATTCTCTCAAACCCCAGGTATTACGAAACGCATGGTTCGACGGACTGGCTTCGTCATCGAATTGATGTGATTGAGGGGTCAATGAAAGAGCCCCAATTTGCGAAAATCAACAACAGGATGCCTTAGCGTGGCGTTCGGCGACGCGTTTGATTAAAAGCAGATAGGCTAGCGCTGAATAAATAATCCCTTGCGCTAAGCTCACACTTAATAAAGAAGCGATTTCAGAAAGTCCAGCGCCTTCTTGACTGGCCAAAACAATTGCCTGACAACCGGGTGTTGTCGGAATGATCCAAGCAAAAGGCAGCGCCCAAGCGGCGAAATTTTCCATCGGAAAAACAAGACCGGATAAAAACACGCTGGGAGCAGAAGCTAATACAAGTCCAGCTGCGTATCGATTAGTATTCATCCAAAGCGTCAGAAATACAGCCAAGCTTGTCAAAGAGAACGTAAAAGCCAAAACAGCTGCAATTGTTGAGAGAGGATTGACGAGTGTTGGCATTGTCAACAGATGCAGCCCCATTGATTCAATAAAGAAGGCCCAGAAAAGAGAGATAACCCAAAAACCTAAAAAGACCGGGAAAAAGGTACGCGTCTTTTGCATCGCCTCAGAGAAAAAGGCAGGAGGTTGCGCCGAAGAAAGCCAGCCGCCCAAAGCGATGCCGACACCAAAGAGCATAACGGCTTGGACAATAACGATAGCAACCATGGGTACGGTGTAGTAACCGTAACCGGCCACGTTGTTAAAAAGGTCTTGCGAAGTAAATGGAGCAGGAGTCATAGCCATTTGCTTAACAAGAATGGGGTTGAGACCTTGGCCAACTAAGCGTGTTGCCGCTTGTGTGATATTTTCGTCTGTCACAATCGTCAATACCGAAGCACTGACAGCTCGCCCCTTGACAGGCAGTGCGCCGTTACTGAAAACCGTAACGACCGTTTGATCTCCACGCTGTATGTCTCTAGCGTAATTTTCAGCAATAACGACAATCACATCAGCCTTGGATTGTGAGAAAGCTTTTTTTGCCTGCTCGAAATCCGCAGTCTGCAAAACTGTGTTGATGGACGGAGCCGATTGGAGTTTCTCAACTAATTCGTGAGAAGCGCGGCTTTGATCCATGTCGACAATCGCGGTGGGAATTTTCACAATGATTTGATTGTCGTAGGGCATCCCGTAAAAGACCAGGTAAAAAAGCGAAGCGATGGCAAAAACCATGAAGCTTTCGCTGGACAAAACGGCCGTACGGATTGTTTCAATGAAAATACGCCAGGCACTCATGATCGCACCTCGCTTTCAGCGGCAACTTCATGAGCAATGCGCTTTTTAAATAATGCGAATCCAACCCCGAACCAGAGTAGGGCAAAGATCGCTAATTTCCCCAATGTGTAAAGCGAACTCGTCAATGGTGCATTGAGAATCCATTCTTGGCCCTGAAAATGGAAATAATGTGTAAGGGGGAAAGTCATGGCTAACCATTGAACCGGTTCGGCCATCGAGTCCAAAGGGTAAGAAAAGCCCGTGTAGGGGAAAATCGGAGCGATATAACCGACTGTGCAGCTTAAAACAATAACCCAACCCAACGGCATGAATACCCCAATCAGGAATAAGGGCAAAAGCGTCATTACCGCCATGAAAAAGGCAAGTCCAATGAGCCACAAGAGGAGGCTGCCCTGTACCCACCAACCGAGATAACCGGTCATGACGGCGATGTAGACAAAGCCATAGAATGTGTAAAGAATCCACCAGGGAATGGCTTTCCCAAGAAAAGCAATGAGTGGACTGCCTTTGGCAACATCAAGCCAAAGTTTAACTTTTTTGTCGTGCCACTCGGCAAGCAATCGGCTCGCCAATGCCAAGGCAAGCCCTAAATGCAAAATCCCAGGAATTAACGTGGGCAGAATATAAGCTTGGAAGTTAAAGGCGATGTTGCCCAAAGTAATCGAATGCACACTGATCAACTCGGTTGCTCTTTTGGCTTGCTTTTCGTTTAACCCTGCCGTTTGAGCCAACTTCACTAAATTTTCTTTTTGAAAAGCAAGCAGCGCCTGTTTGATATCCAACTCTAGAGTTGTGGCTATTGCATAAAGAGATTTGGGGAAATAAAGCTCAAGCGAGGAAGCATCAGGCTTACCGCTTCGATCGAGCCACCGGTCAGGAATAGTGAGGTAGGCGTAGATATCAGAACGCCTCAAGGCTTTTTGCGCTTCAAGCGGGGAATCGTAGGAGACTAATTTAACCGAAGGAAGCGCATCCAGTTTCGCCTCTAATTCGATGGATTCGGGTTGATGGTCAAGATTGACCACGCCGACCGGTACATCACGGATCATCCCTTGGCCAAAGAGCCCTGCAATTAAAAGACACCAGATGACAGGCATAACGATAAACATCGCTATGTCCCACGGACTTCTGAGAACAGTCCGCACTTCTCGACAGATGCTTTCAATCAGCGCAACTCTGACACTCATGGTCATTGCCGTTTTTTAGCGGTTGACGATTACGCTCATGCCGGGACGTAAATCGGATACGGGCTGAACAGGCCGTGCGCGAACTTCAAAAGTTCTTAAGTCATAGCCGCTGGATTGTCGGGTTGCACGCCAGGTTGCGTAATCGCCTCTTGGGTTAATAAAGTAAACCTTAAATTGGACGTTTTTGGCATTTAACGCGGGAATCTCAGCTGACAGCACTGCCCCCTTAGTGATTTTCGGCAAGTCGTCTTCACGGATGTTAAAGACCGCCCATTGATCTGAAAGGTCAACAAGGGTAGCCAATGGCAGCCCTGCAGCAGCGACCTCACCGATTTCCACATAGATTCGAGAGATTTCACTGGCAATGGGGGAGGTTACATTTTTTTCTTTAACTAAACTTTCCACCTGTTCAACACCGCCTGTGGCTTGTGCCGTTAAAGCGGTGGCTGCCTGCTTTTCCTGCGTTCTTGCTCCGGTAAGGGCAATGTCATACTGCTCTTTAGCAGCGGCAAGCAATTCGTCAGCGCTTTTCTTCTGTGCAAGCGCCTCGTCGTGCTTTTGTTTAGAAATTAAGCCTTCGCGATAAAGAGCATGAACACGATTAAATGTTTTTTGTGCCAATTCCTGACCGGCTTGAGCCCTTTGCATTTGGGCTTTGGCGGCACGAATTTCCTGAGGTCTTGCACCTTCATCCACGAGACTTTGTCGGGCGGTTGCCGCAGACTTTAAGGCTTCAACTTCTTTGAGTTTAGCCTCAACTTCGGGAATATCCAGCGTCATAAGCAGTTGGCCGGCGCTTACCGTGTCACCTTCATGGACGGGAAGAGTTTCAACACGGCCTGTCACTTTGGCTGCTACATCAACGGTTTTAGCCTGCATGACGCCGTACAAAGGTTCTTCGGACGGATGAGTTCCCATCCAGAAACCAACCCCCAAGACAAGCAAGCAGGCCACTGCTGCCGCGCTCAGTAATACCGGTTTATTTACTTTTTTCGTGTTCGATTCTGTCATTGTTCTACAACCGTTATATCGGGACGCTTAAAGGTGTCCATGAAATCCAACATCGTACCGCTTGCTGCGTGCAACAAACTATAGGCTACAACGAATCGGTAGGCTGCTACGCGTTGAGCAACCTGAGCGGCAATCAATTTATTGCGAGCATCATTGACATCATCAATGGTTGATAACCCTTCTTTAAATGATCGTTCGCGAAGTTTTACATTTTCTTTAGCCAGATCAATGGAACTCGTGCTCAAACGATATTGTTCCAAAGCTTGGTTGCTCTTAAGCCAAGCGACTTCAACCACTTTGTTGATCTCATTTCTGGCTTGACTTTGAGCTGCTTGAGCTTTATTGACCAGCGCCTGAGCGCTGCCGACGCGTGCCGAGCGGTCGCGGTTGTCCCAAAGAGTAAAACTGATGCCGATTCCGGCAATCCAATCCGGTTCGGGCAAAGTCAGGTAATGCTTGATCATGTTGTAATGACCGAAGAGGTATACCTGCGGGTGATAGCTGCCTTTGGCGGCTTGTACACCCATGCGTGCCTGTTCATGCTGCGCTTCAAGTGCTTTGAGCGTCGGGTTGTTGGCGAGAGCCAGGTCTTGCCAGTAAGAAAGTGTTTTAAGGTTTTTCGTGACAAACATCGGCGTATCGAGCTTACCGATGGTCTCTTCACGGAGTAAATCCGCAAGTTCTGTTTCGGCCACTTTTCGATCCGTTTGAGAACCGATAAAGTCTCTTTCGGCCGCATCACGGTTGACTTGAGCGCTCATGCGTTCAATTTTGGCAATCATGCCGGCTTTCTCAAAGCGTTTGGCGCGGTTCAAGTCACGTTCTTGCTGCTTGAGTAAATCGGCACGAAGTTTTTCAACACTGCGGGCCAACTGCACACCAAAATACTTCTGAACCAAAAGCGAATCGAGTTCATCCTTGGTTTTATCGTGACCGGCTCGGGCCTGTCTTAATGCAGCCTGCGTTGCATTTTGTTTTGCACTGATAGCGCCGCCCGTGTAAATCGGCCAAATCATGTCAACGGAAGCTCGTGGGCCGGAAATATCTTCTTCAAAATCAATCTTGAATTTATTTTGACCGAGAACATTTGAAATGGAACCCATTCCTGGGAGAGCAGCCAATCCTCCAAGTTGCCCTGCAAATGGATTATCAAAAGACATATTGATGTCTTTTCGTCCCTCAACCTGCTGAGCGTTCAAACTGATTTTGGGCCCGCTTAAAGAACGGGATTCCTTGACTTGCTGTTGCCTTTGCTCAATGTCTGCCTGACTCATTTTGAGCATATCGGCTCTTTCTTGCATGAGAGCCCGTGCATGCTCAAAGCTCACTCCCGCGCCATAGGCGGGAAATGCACTGACCAGAGTGCAAATTGTGGCTGCCAAAAAAAGTTTTTTCATAAATTAATAAGACCTTATTTGGCTTCATTGTAGCCGCAAATATCAGTAATTTTCATTACCATTTCGGGTATGATCGAGCGCTTTGACAAAACCTCTTAGATAAGCCAGGCGTGACTCAATGGTCGGCGTCGATGTTTCAATTTTGAGTTTTGTTGCGCCCATCATGCGCATATTTTTGCTCTTTTGCATGAGTTCAATTAAACGCATGGGCTCAAAATGCGGTTTAGCAATGAAAGTGACAATAATGACCGATTCCGTCGCTTCGATACGTTCGATTCCCAGGTGTTGACAATACAGGCGCAAACGATGGGTTTCAATGAGCGTATTGGCTTCGGTGGGCAGTTTCCCGTACCGATCACCAAGTGCCTCTCGTACGGTTTCAATAGCGTTAAAGCTTTCACAGCTAGCTAATTCTTTGTAGAAAGATAAGCGTTGATGGACGTCTTCAACATAGTCTGAGGGTAAAAGCGCCGGTGCATGAAGGTTGATTTCCGCCATGGCTTGAAACGGCGCGTCCAGGTCAAAAGACTCATTGTTGCGCATGCTCTTAACCGCGCGTCTGAGCATTTGGTTATAGAGATCGTAACCAACAGCGGCAATTTCACCTGACTGATGTTCACCGAGTACTTCACCGGCGCCGCGAATTTCCAAGTCATGCATCGACAGATAAAAACCGCTACCCAAGTCTTGCAGATTTTGTATGGCTTCCAAACGCTTTTGAGCATTTTGCGTCATCGCCTCTTTACCAGGTGTGAGTAAATAGGCATAGGCCTGATGGTGACTTCTACCGACACGACCACGCAGTTGGTGCAATTGGGCCAAACCGAATTTGTCGGCACGGTGCATGATAATCGTGTTTGCAGTCGGAACATCAATACCGGTTTCGATAATCGTTGTGCATAACAGCACGTTGTAGCGCTGTTGGTAGAAATCACGCATGACCGATTCAAGTTCTCGCTCATTCATCTGCCCGTGACCGACAACGATGCGGGCTTCGGGAATGAGCTGTGTGAGCTGCTCTCGTCTGTTTTCAATCGTTGAGACGTCGTTATGAAGAAAATAAACTTGTCCGCCACGCTTTAATTCACGCATGACAGCCTCACGAATGACTTCCGGTGTCTCCTTTCTGACAATGGTTTTAATGGCCAAGCGCTTTTCGGGTGCCGTAGCGATAACAGAGAAAGATCGGATACCTTCCAGGCTCATGGCAAGTGTGCGCGGAATCGGGGTGGCGGTCAGTGTCAAAACATCGACTTCAGCACGAAGTTTTTTAAGTACTTCTTTTTGTCTGACGCCGAAACGGTGTTCTTCATCAATGACAACCAATCCTAAGCGGGCAAAATTTACTTTTTCGGATAAAAGCTTGTGTGTCCCGACAACAATATCAATCGTGCCGTTCTCAAGGCCCTCAAGAACTTGTGTGCTTTGTTTAGCGCTTCTAAAGCGCGAGAGTTCAGCTACGCGAACGGGCCAGGCTGAGAATCGGTCTTTAAAGGTATGAGCGTGCTGCTCGGCCAATAGAGTGGTTGGGCAGAGAATAGCAACTTGCTTTCCGCCCATGACCGCGGCAAATGCAGCCCGAAGAGCCACTTCTGTTTTGCCGAACCCGACGTCCCCGCAGACAAGCCTATCCATTGGCTTATCCGCCTTCATGTCATCGAGCACCGCTTCAATGGCAGCTTGCTGATCGGCCGTTTCTTCAAAGGGGAAACTTTCAGCAAAAGCCTCATAATCGGCTCGGGAAAAGCGGAAAGCGTGTCCCTGACTTTTTTCACGCATTGCGTAAAGATTTAAAAGTTCCGCTGCCGTATCGCGAACCTTTTCCGCCGCTTTTTTCTTAGCTTTTTCCCAATCATTCTTTCCCAAATGGTGAAGGGGAGCATGTTCGGCGTCACTGCCGCTGTAACGGGAAATAAGCTGAAGCTGCGCAACCGGAACGAAAAGCTTTGCATCATTGGCATAGTCAAGCCGTAGAAACTCTTCCTTTCCATTGGCCGTGTCAATCGTTTGAAGCCCCGCGTAGCGACCGATACCATGTGTGATATGAACAACAGGATCGCCGATTTTTAATTCTGCGAGATCGCGAATCATCATATCGACGTTGGTGGTGTGAGCCTGACGTCTTAAAGTGCGACGGGGCGCTGTGGCGTAAAGTTCCGTTTCTGTAAGAAGCGTTATGCCTTCAGTACTTAGTCCTTGATATAAAGGTCCTACTGTCAGCATCACCGGTTCAGTGTCGCTTACGAACTCGTTAAAACTATCAGCGTAAGGAACTTTGAGACCGTTTCGGTCAAAAAGCTGACTGATTGTTTCGCGGCGACCGACACTGGGGGCCATGATTAAAACGCGATGCTTCCGAGTTTTTTCTTCATCAATGAGTCTTTCCAGATTTTCAAGAGGCCTATCGGCTTTTCGGTCAACGAGAACGCGTGTGCTGATTGGGCTGTCTTCCGTTTTACCTTGAAAGCGAACAAAGCGCTTGAGCTCCGTGAAAAAGCCCTCGCTTGTCTCATAGAGCATTTCAACGGGTAAAACCGGTCTTTCCGGATCTGCTTTTAAAAATTTGTACCGGCCTTGAGTCTCTTCGATAAAACGGTTAAGTGCGGTTTCCACATCGCCCAGCATTCCGATTAACGTGCACTCTTCATTGAGATACGAGAAAAACGTTGCCTTTTCTTCGAAAAATAGGGGGAGGTAGTACTCAATGCCGGCGTTGATAATGCCGTGAGTGAGGTCTTTATAAAGAATGGCCTTAGAGGGGTCGCCAGTGAAAAATTCCCGCCATTTTGCTCGGAAATCAACTAACGCTTGAGCATCGGTGGGAAATTCTCTACCCGGCAACACTCGGATTTCATCCACCGTTTCCAGCGATCGTTGTGAATCCGGATCAAAGGAGCGAATAGAATCAATTTCCGTGTCAAAAAGGTCTAAACGAAATGGTGTTTTAGCTCCCATGGGGAAAATATCAATCAAACTTCCGCGAACACTGAATTCACCGGGAGCGACGACTTGACTGACATTTTGGTAGCCGGCGCTCACCAGTCTTTCCCGAAGAGTAGCCGCATTAATTTCTTCGCCTTTTTTAAAGAAAAAGACTCGTCCGGATAGATAAGCGGGGGGCGCGATGGTTTGCGCCGCAGTGGTCCCCGTCAGTAAAACAACATCAATTTGAGAACGCGATTCATTGGGATTGGCTAGTTTGTAGAGAATTTCCAATCGCTCGCTGACCAAATCCTGATGAGGACTAACCAAATCGTAAGGTAGGGTTTCCCAATCCGGAAAATAAACAACATTGAGTTGCGGGGCAAAGTAGCTGATTTCATCTTTGAGTCGAAGACACTGAGAGGCATTATCGGCAATAAGAACAAAGAGTTTCCCCTCTTCCTGCGTCTGCAGTGCAGCCTGAGACAACCAAAGTGAATCGGCACCGCTTGCACCTAATGTGAGTGTTCTTTTAGCTTTATTGCTAAGGTGGGAGATGTCCCTTCTGATTCTGTCGCGAAGATTATCAAACATGTTTGCCCCTTATTTATTCAGAGCGTAATTATGGCTACTTTTTTCTTTTTTCGTTTGTTGGCTTCTGTAGTGTTCGATTCTTTGAATCTTCTATACAATCGGTGCCCATAAGGAGAGTTTCCATGGCTTTAAGTGGCGACGCAAAACTTTGGCGTGGCATTGTTTGTACACTCGTTGGTGGTATCGGCTGGGGTTTTTCAGGCGCCTGCGGACAATACTTGTTTACTCATCAAGATGTTCGTCCCGATTGGTTGACTGTTGTTCGAATGGTGATCGCGGGCATCTTGCTTTGCGTGGCTTTTATTCCAACGCATTATCGAGCGATGCGTCCGATTTTTAAACTGGGTTTACACTGGCTATGGTTATTGATTTATGCCTTAGGCGGTTTAATGATCAGCCAGTTTGGTTACTTAACAGCGGTTGAGTACACCAATTCCGGCACAGCTACGATGCTGGTTTATTTCAATCCGGTTTTCATTTTGGCTGCCGTATGTTTGATCCAGTCCAGGCTTCCGATGCCTCGTGAGATTTTAGCGATCATTTGTGCCTTAGTGGGAACCTTTTTTGTGGCTACTCACGGTGACCTTAGCCATTTAGCTATTTCTGCTGAAGGTTTGTTTTGGGGGCTAACCAGTGCATTTGGTATCGCAGTCTATACGATTTTACCGGCCCGCTTTCTTTCAAAATACCCCACTCAGGCTCTAATGGGTATAGGGATGTTGGTAGGTGGACTGATTACTGGTTTCATTATCGATTTCCCTTCAATCAGTTTTCAATTGGATACATACGGCATTGTTGCTCTGATTCTGATTATTCTGTTAGGGACAATTGTCGCTTTTATGCTTTATATGCAAGGTGTATCGGATTTAGGCAGCGTCAAAGCGAGCATGATCGCCTGTGTTGAGCCTATATCCGCAGCTGTCTTTTCAGTCGTCTTTTTCGGTACGCATTTTGCAACGATGGATTACTTGGGCTTTGCCTGCATCCTTGCTACCATATTCATTCTTGGCAGGCGCTAGAAAGGTTTATCGGTATGTCCAAACGTATTTTGTTGATCCCGGCCGCAGGGGTTGGGGAACGGATGAAAATCGGTTATCCGAAGCAATATTATCCCTTGCTTGATAACACATCCATGCTTGAAGTGACCGTGAATCGGCTACAGGATATGCATCTTTTTGATCAGATTGCGGTAGTGGTGTCCAAGAACGATTCCTACATTGAACAGTGTCATTTTCACGGAGATGTTTGTATTTTCCCCTGTGGGGGAGAAACTCGGGCGGAATCTGTTTTAAATGGTTTGGTGGCATTAAATCCGACAGATGATGATTGGGTCTTTGTACACGATGCAGCTCGTCCTTGTCTGGATCGTGAATCTGTTGAAAGACTGATGGAGGCGATTGAGTCGGAAGCGATTGACGGAGCAATTTTGGCTATGCCCGTTACCGATACGATTAAGTGGGTCGGCTCTTGCGGTCTCATCGAAAAAACCATCGACCGCTCGCATTGCTATCGGGCGCAAACTCCTCAGGTATTTCAAGCGGGCGCTTTACGCGCCGCATTAGTTGAGGCAAAAGGGGCTGTAACGGATGAAGCAAGCGCGATGGAAGCGCAAAATGCAAAAATCCGAATTGTGGAGGGCTCCGCTTTTAATATTAAGGTCACTTATCCTGACGATATAGAAATTGTCAGAAACTATTTGTTGAATTCAGAACAGAAGAAGGATTGAAAATGAGTTTTCGTATTGGACAAGGCTATGATATTCACCGCCTGGTTGAGGGCCGTCCTTTGATTTTGGGCGGTATTACGATTGATTACGAAAAAGGACTTTTGGGTCATTCTGATGCCGATGCGCTTTTGCATGCTATCACCGATGCTCTGTTAGGCGCAGCCGGATTGGGGGATATCGGTCGCCATTTTCCGGATACTGATCCTGCTTACAAGGATGCGGACAGCAAAATTTTATTGTCCGATGCGGTCGGTCTTGTGGTTAAAGCCGGTTGGGCAATCGTCAATGTGGATGCTACGGTCATTGCACAAGCGCCTAAACTTGCTCCCCATATGGAAGCCATTCGAGAATCCGTTGCCAAGGCAATCGGCATTGATCTTCAACGCGTGAACATTAAGGCCAAGACCAAGGAAGGGTGCGATGCCGTCGGCCAAAAAGAAGCCATTGAAGTTCACGCCATCGCACTGCTTGAAGCTTTTTAGTATTCAGGCGTGATGATTATTTATTTCTAGGCAAAAGCGTATCGGTTGGTGCTGTTTGTTCTTCGAGAACCGGTTTTTCGTTTCGTTTATTGGCAAGCGGCATCACCAATTCAACGATTAAGCCGTGCGGGTGGTTCGAAGACAGCTTGATGTGACCGCCTGAACGTTTAACCACACGAACAACGATGGCGAGCCCCAGACCGGCCCCTTTCGCACCGCCGCGAGCCGTGTCTCCGCGTTCAAACGGACGGACAATTCGAGCCATTTCTTCAGCAGGAACTCCAACACCTTTATCACAGATGCGAAGCATTGCTTCATCGCCTTGACGCAGAACCTGAATGTTCAATTCCAAAAGTCCTGACTCAGGCGTTCTGCCGTAGCGGTCAGCATTGACGAGCAGATTTTGGATCGCACGGACAAGTTCAGTCGGATGAGCCATCACGAAGAGGTTACCCATTAGGCTCGTTTCAATCTTCACATCGTCTTTGGTGCGCAGGCGCATGTCACCAATCGTTTCATACACCATTGCCCCAAGGTCAACCCGTTCAAGCGGTTGCTTACTGCGTTTGGCATAGGCCATGAATTGGTTGACGATGCTTTCCATTTGCTCAAGGTCGCTCACCATCGCGTCGCGAGAATCGTCCGGCAAATCAGCTAATTCGATTTCAAGGCGCATGCGGGTTAAGGGCGTGCGTAAGTCATGGGAGACACCGGCTAATAGCAGTTCTCGGTCATCTTCCATGCGCTCGAGTTCTCGCACCATATGGTTAAAGCTGTGATTGACGGCTTCAATTTCGGCAGTTCGAGTGTTTTCCGGCAGGAGATCGGGTTTTTCCCCTCGTCCTAATTTTTTAGCCGCTTCACTTAATTGAGCCAACGGTTTAACTGTGCGTTGTGTGAGAACCGTCGCACCAAGGGTGCCAACTAAAAAGGCCACAAATGCCCAGAAAACCCAAGTCGTGCCGAACGGGGGATCCAATAGGTCGTTACGGATCAATAGCCAATAGTCATCGCCTTCAATAACCATGGATACCCAAACGCCTGTTTCGCCGTTGACTTCACCGGCGACGATCGTGCTGTTGCCTAAGACCTCTTTTGTTTGACTGTCAATGAGTTCAGCGATATTGCCTTGAGCATGTAAGGGTTTCCAAGTATCGGAACTTTCTTTCGGGATAATTCGCACGCCCTCACGATAAGCGAGCACATGCAGCAAATCGGGACGCGCATTGGGATCAGAAGAAATCAAGGCGTAACGCGTCAGATTAACGGTTGAAATAATCTGCTGCGATACACCTTTCGAAAAAGGAACCTCGGATAAAACACGAAAGCTTTGAAGCCACGCGAGAGCGGTGATGATCAATAAGAGCATCAAAAGGGTAAAGGTCCGCCAAAATAAACTCGGTGACTTCAAAGGCATATTGAGTTCCTATTATTGTTGATTCGATTGTCCACCGTCTGGGATGAACACGTAACCGACACCCCAAACCGTTTGCAGGAATCTGGGTTTAGAAGGATCGGGTTCAATCATTTTACGCAGACGAGACACCTGCACGTCAAGCGAGCGGTCAAAAGCTTCATATTCGCGGCCGCGGGCAATCTCCATCAATTTGTCGCGAGACAAAGGTTGTTTGGGATGGCGAGCAAACGCTTTTAAGACAGCAAATTCACCGGTTGTAAGGGGAACGGGTTCGCCGTTTTTACGCAAAACGCGCGTGCCGAGATCCAATTCAAATTCGCCGAATTTAACCACTTCGTCGGTCATCGAAGGTGCACCCGGAGCATCCGCAGCCGGACGACGGCGAAGTACGGCATGAATACGGGCCAAAAGTTCTCTCGGGTTAAAGGGCTTCGGAATGTAGTCATCGGCCCCCATTTCCAAACCAACGATACGATCAACGTCTTCACCGCGGGCGGTGAGCATAATGATTGGGGTCGTGTCTTTTTGTTCGCGCAGACGACGCAGAATCTGCAATCCGTCTTCGCCGGGCATCATGAGGTCCAAAATCAAAGCATCAAAGCGTTCACGAAGCCACAAACGGTTCATCGTCACACCGTTATCGGCCACAAACACTTGGAATCCGTTTTCGCCTAAGTAGCGGCGTAAAAGATCACGGAGACGGGGATCGTCGTCAACGACTAATAATTTGGGTGTACGTTCTGACATGATATTTGTAACTCACTTTAAAATGTAATTGAAGAAAAAATCGTTTTTGTTACATTTATATTTTGATCAAATTTTTGAGTTTGTAAAGGGGGTAAATGGCTTTTTTACACTCAATTACACAAAAGAAATGACATTAAAAATTCGTTTCACCTTTTTGAGTTATTTATCCTTACTATCTGCCTTGTATAGAAGATCGGCCTTTGGGCAAAGGAAATTTTGATGCAAAGACCCTGTCATTTGAAAATGATTACGTTCGCATTGTGTGCAGGTGTTTTTACCTGTGCTTCTGCGCACCCATTTTTGACTCCGATAGCCGAACATCATAATTCCTCAACCCCTTATTATGCGGGTGAACCCATTGATCAGATGCTCTTTTCAATGCCGCAATCCGATGGCAATCCCAAGCTCTGGACGGAGATGAGTGCTAAGGAAAGAGCGGAGATATGGCCGTTTCTTTCTCCAAAGATGCAGCGTTACTATTGGCGAAGCATGACAGAACCCGAACGTCGTGCGATGCGTGCTGAATTTAGCCCCTCTATTAATGAAAAGTTCCGCAAACGTTACGTTTCGCCGTCCGAGTGCGATGGGCACGTTGTCCGACACCGCCTTTCACCTGAAGAAAGAGCACAAATGCGTCGGCAAATTCGGGAAATGCATATTGAATACTATCGATTCCGTCATCAAAGAGCACCGATGCCGGGCGCTGAATCTCAATCAGCACAATCAACTCAACCGGCCACTCCGGCTGAGTAAATCAACCTTCTGAGACTTCTCGTGCTAAGATAGCCCATCATTTTTATATTAGTGTGAAGATGGGTAAACCAGTCTTATTGGCTTTTGATACAGCCACCGAATATTGCTCTGTTGCCTTAGCTTATAAAGCGCAGGTTTATTGTCGTACCGAAAAACTCGGTAATTCTCATTCTGAATGCCTGTTACCTTGGATCGACGAGCTGATTAAAAATGCCGGTATTTCTTTAAAGGACCTTGACGGTATCCTATTTAGTAGCGGTCCCGGTTCCTTTACCGGTTTGCGTATCGCCTGTGGTGTTGCTCAGGGATTAGCGTATGGTCTGGATAAAAAATTGTTGCCGACCTCAACACTCACCGCTCTGGGTTATCACTATCGTGATCGTGGCAAACGTATTGCCGTCCTAAATGATGCTCGGATGAACGAGTGTTATGCCGCTATTTATGAAAATAGCGACGGTCGCTTTAAGGTTCTTCAACCTGAACGATTGGTAAAACCGGAAGAAGTGCAACTGTGGCTCGAGCAAAATGAAGTAACCTTTGTGGTTGGAACCGCTATTGGCGTCTATGACATGAATCTCAAAGTCGAGCATCTTTATGCCCACCCCGATGCCTCTTATATGATTGAGTGGTTTAATGGTTGCCGAGATACAGCCGATCAACTTTGGGTAGATCCTGATAAGGCAGCTCCCATGTATATTCGTGATCATGTCGCGCTCACTATTAACGAACGATTGCAAGGAGCAAAACTTTGACGTTGCGTTTTTGCTCGGCTGCTGAGACAGATTTGGAAGCCATCAGTCAATTAGATGCCAGTGCTTTCGAGTTTCCCTGGAGTTTCGCTGATTTTGAAGGTTCTTTAAAAGCCGGACATCAATTTTTGTTATTAAAAGACGATGACAGGCTTTTGGGTTTTGCTGTTTACATGCAGATTTTTGAGCAATCGGAGCTTTTGACCATCGCCGTTACGCCGTCTGAACAGGGAATGGGGTACGGTAAATTGATCTTAAATGAGGTTCTTGCTCGCTTAGCGGCCAATCAAGCGGAGAGCTTATTTTTAGAAGTTCGTGTCAGCAACACGCGTGCTCGCGCTTTGTACCATTCGGTCGGTTTTCAAGAAATTTCTTCTCGAAAAGGTTACTATCCGAGTCGTGACGGTCGGGAAGATGCGATTGTCATGCAAAAATTATTGGGGAACTAATGGCTGGCTATTCAAAAGAGACTGCGCGCCTATGGATGGCGATGGACATCGGACCGCTGTGGATCGGACGGGACGAGGATGACCCATTGTCTCCGCAGTCTATTGCAAAAGACAGCACCGCAAAAGAAATTACTACTGCCCCAAAGTCGGTTGCGGAACAAAATTCCACCCATTCAGACGCCTTTAAACCCGCTTCAACAGTTAATAAGACGCCGCCTCACGAGCACTCAGTGCTGACGAGTCCGGAATCGCATAAACCAAAGACATATGAACTCAAACCGATTCGTCGAAGTTCCGCTGAGCCTGGCATTGTAGAAGTTGATTCCGAATTGTTGACTCGGGCACAAAACGCTGACTGGAAGACGCTGCAGACGTTGGTTTCTCAGTGTACAGCCTGTAAAGCCTTGAGTCAGAGCCGGCTTTCAACGGTTTTTGGAACGGCAGAAAAGACTGCCAAGATGGTGATTGTCGGGGAAGCTCCTGGGCGCGATGAAGATCTCCAGGGCAAACCGTTTGTTGGTAAAAGCGGTGAATTGCTCGAAAACATCCTTCGCTCTTTGGGCTTAAGGCGTGGAGCTGATGTGGCTATTATTAATGTCTTAAAGTGCCGTCCGCCCAATAATCGTGATCCTCATGACAATGAGATCGCCGCTTGCGCGACATTTTTAACTCGTCAATTGGAATTGTTGGATCCGAAAGTGATCGTTTTGTCAGGCAGAATTGCTTCCCATGCTTTGCTGAAGACGGAAATGTCTACCGGCAGACTTCGCGGTCAAACCCATCATATTGAAGTTAATGGTAAACCGATCCCAACGGTTGTCACCTACCATCCGTCCTATTTATTGCGTTCGCCTACAGAGAAAATTTGCGCTTGGCGTGACTTCAATCTCGCAAAAAAGCTTCTGCTTGAGCTTTCCTGAATAGAAACTGATTTTTAGTGACGTTTTTCTTCACCGATCAGGTGAGTGGAGTCGTATTCGCGTTGATTACGGAAGTGTTTATAGATAACCAAAAGCATGGAAATCAGAACAAATAGTCCGAACGTTACCATGGTGGCCGGTGCGCTCATGCCGAAATGAATCAAAAGTGAATAGATCCCAAGCATGATGAGAATCGAGAGGTTTTCATTGAAGTTTTGCACTGCAATGGATTTACCGGCACTCATCAGAACATACCCACGATGTTGCAGTAAAGCATTCATCGGGACAACGAAAAAGCCCGCGCAGATACCGACAGCAATCATGATGCAAACCGCAACCGACACAGCCCAGGTTACGTGAACGCCAAAACAGTCAAAGCCACCGACCGGAACCATTGATTGGTTGAAATAGGCTGAGCACGTAACGAGTGCCCCCATGATGACACCCATCCACAGAACCTTGAGAGAATTTTTCAGACTGATCAGTTGGGCCGCGAGAACCGCGCCAATGGCGATGCCGATACTAACAACAGCCTGAAGAATAGCGCCTTCGGATAAATTCATGCCGAGGGCATATTCGGCCCACTTTAAAACAAGGAACTGTAATACGGCGCCTGCGCCCCAAAAGAGGGTTGTGACGGAAAGCGAAATTTGTCCCAGACGGTCTTTCCACAAAATGGCGCAGCTTTTATAGAAATTCTTAAGAGTTTCGATCGGTGTAAAGTCAGCTTTGGGATAACGGGCTCCGGTATCTGGAATTAATAAGTTGACGGCAGCGGCAGCTAAATAGATTAGAACAATAATAGAAATGGCCGCTTGTGCCGGGGTGGCGATACCTAAAGCCACAAAAGGAAAGCCCGAGTGCAAAATGGCGTAGCTCACAGCGTCATTAATCAAAACGCCGCCCATTACAACCCCTAAAATAATCGAGGCAACGGTCAGACCTTCGATCCAACTGTTAGCTAACACTAATTTAACCGGAGGGAGAAGTTCGGTAAGAATGCCGTACTTGGCAGGGGAGTAGGCTGCCGCACCAATACCGACGACAGCGTAAGCCAAAAGCGGATGCGAGCCAAAAAGCATCAACAGACAGCCGCCGACTTTGAGCATGTTGGTCAGAAACATCACTCGGCCTTTTGGCATTGAGTCGGCAAAAATTCCGACATAGGCCGCCAAACAAATGTAACTGACAACAAAAAAGAGTTTCAGAAGCGGGGTCATCCAGTCAGGCGCATTCATTTGCGTCAGGAGCGCAATGGCGGCAATCAGCAGGGCATTGTCGGCCAGGCTCGAGAGAAACTGAGCGCACATAATGGAATAAAAACCGCGATTCATGAATAATCCCAAATTTCTTAAGCTGAACGATTCTAGCAGATCAACGAAAGAGTGTAGCTGATTGGGTATTAGGGAGAAGTCCCATTGAATTCAAGAAAAAGTTGAATTAAGCAGAAAAAATTAGGCCCGCTGCGCTAAGATTAGACGAATCTTTTTGTGAAGCTTTTAGATATTAGAGAAGAGTTATGCCACGTCCTATTGCAGCCACCATTCACATGGGGGCACTCAGACACAATCTCCAACGCATGCGTGAGGCAGCCAACGGTCGCACACTTTGGGCAGTTGTCAAAGCAAACGCCTATGGTCACGGTTTATTGCGGGCAGCCCGTGCTTTCGAGGCCGCTGACGGCTTGGCCATGATTGATCTTTGCGATGCTCAAAAGGTTAGGGAACAGGGGTGGAAAAAACGGATTTTGCTTTTGGAAGGTTTTTTTGACGCCACGGATATCCCTTTATTGGAAAAATGTGACATTGAAACCATCGTTCATAATCGTCATATGATTGAGCTTTTAAAGGCTCAGGCTCCTTATGCGTCTTTAAAAGTTCATATCAAAATTAATTCCGGTATGAACCGCTTGGGGTTCCTGCCTCAAGAGGAAGAAGAAATTCGGGCGCAACTTCAAACAGTTGAAGGCGTTCAAGTGATGGGCGTTGTTACCCACTTTGCCAATGCTGAACCTACCTACGGTCATGAACGACCGGCGACTGTTTCGATTCAATTAAATCGGATGGACAAAATTCAACCGATGCCGAAGAACCTGTGTATGGCTAATTCTGCCGCTACGCTTTGGCAATCCGATGTAAAGGGTGATGCTGTTCGTGCCGGGGTGGCACTTTATGGTGTAAGCCCCGACAGCCACTACAGTTCTGCTGATCTTAATATCCGACCGGCGATGACCTTATCGGCCAAGATTTTGGCTATTCAAAATGTTCCGGCGGGCGAAGCAATCGGTTACGGTTCTCGTTTCGTTACCCATCGTGATTCGCGTATAGCCGTTGTTGCTTGCGGTTATGCTGACGGCTATCCTCGTTCAACCCCTGATGGCACGCCTACCTTTGTTGAAGGCAAAATTGCTCCGATTGCGGGAGCTATTTCCATGGATATGCTCACGATTGATGTTACGGATATTCCCGAAGCTCAATTAGGTAGCGAAGTGGAACTTTGGGGAGCGAATATCTCGGTTAATGATGTCGCAAAGCGGTGCGGTACGATCGGCTACGAACTCATGTGTGCGATAGCCCTGCGTGTTCCGATGCTCGAAGATGAAAATTAGTCCATATGGCAACAAAAAAGAAAAAAATTGAATGGGTTTGTTCCGAGTGCGGCGGAACCACGGTCAAGTGGGCTGGTCGCTGTCCCCATTGCGGTGAATGGAACACGTTAAAAGAATTTGTTGTTGAAACAGGGGCTGCCGCGCGATTTGGTGATTCGCGTCATAAAGGTTTGGTCAGCGCTTCAGAAGTGTTGGACTTGAACGATGTTCAGGCTCAAGAGGTTCCCCGTATTGTTACGGGCTTTCAAGAGTTTGATCGAGTTATGGGCGGCGGTCTTGTTTGTGGAGGCGTCTCCCTTATCGGCGGAGATCCCGGGATCGGTAAGTCCACTCTTTTACTTCAGGTGATGCATCGGCTTGTTCATCAGGATGTGCGTTGCTTGTATGTGAGCGGAGAAGAAAGCCCGGGGCAGATTGCTTTACGTGCTAAACGTTTAGGTCTTGAGCCTCAAGGTTTGAGGTTGATGAGCGAAATTCAGTTGGAAAAGATTGAGGCGACACTTTTGGAAGAAAAACCCCAATTTGTCGTTATTGACTCTATTCAAACGCTCTTTTCAGATCAGCTTGAATCTGCGCCCGGTTCCGTGACGCAGGTCCGTGAATGTTCAGCAAGACTGACTCGTATAGCTAAGAGTTCAGGCATTACTTTAATCTTTGTCGGTCACGTGACAAAAGACGGCTCTTTGGCCGGTCCCCGTGTTTTAGAGCATATTGTCGATACGGTTCTTTATTTTGAAGGGGATACCCATTCCAATTTCAGATTGATCCGCGCTTTTAAAAATCGCTTTGGTGCGGTCAACGAATTAGGCGTTTTTGCCATGACCGATAGGGGACTGAAAGGCGTCAATAATCCGAGCGCTATCTTTTTGTCAGAACACAAGGCCAATGTTCCCGGTTCTGTCGTTATGGTTACGCAGGAAGGAACCCGCCCATTGCTCGTAGAAGTGCAGGCGTTGGTGGACACAACCCATCTTCCCTCACCTAAACGTTTGTCTGTTGGTATAGATCAACAGCGCCTTTCGATGCTATTGGCTGTACTTCACCGGCATGCAGGATTGGCCTGCTTTGACCAGGATGTATTTGTCAATGCAGTCGGCGGGGTTAAAATTACCGAACCTGCTGCCGACTTGGCGGTATTAATGGCGATATATTCTTCACTGAGAAATCGTTCTTTGCCTGAAGGATTGGTTGTGTTTGGCGAAGTGGGGTTGGCAGGAGAAATCCGACCGGCGCCCAGAGGCCAAGAGCGTCTGAAAGAGGCGGCTAAATTAGGTTTTTCCCGGGCCATTATTCCTCGAGCAAACGCTCCGAAACAGCCGATTGAAGGACTTGAAATTATTGCGGTTGATCGATTGAGTAACGCAATAGATGCCATTCGTTAAGATTTTTAAGCGAGAAGAAAATGAAAATTACGAAAATTTTGGCTTCTGAGGCAACCCCGGCAAAAGCCATTTTAAATCGTGCTCAGCATGTGGCTTTAACTAGCCTCGAACGTGATAATCTGCCCGCTCAGGTTATTGTGAACGGGGTGACTGTAGAAACAGAAGTAAGCGACAAGCGTCCTTTGGAAGTTGGTGATGTTCTCTTGGACGATGCCGGTCATTTCTATGTTGTTGATGCTGCTCCCGAATCCGTTCTGATGATCAAGGGCGATGAAGAATTCGCCGCGGAAGCTGCCGTGGCTCTCCTAAACCGAGGCATTCGTGTCGCTCAGGTTGAAAATGGTTTTGCGATTGCTAAAGACGAAGCCTTGCAGCAATTGTTGACTGATGCAGGCTTGGAATTTGAAGAAGTGATGATGCCTTTTGACCCGATTAAGTTGCCCAAACGTCATCATGGAGGTGGTTGTTGCTGTGGCGGGCACCACCATCATGAGCACGGTGAAGGCTGTGGTTGCCATGGCGGACATCACCACCACGATGAGGGTGAGGGATGCTGCTGCGGTCATCATGATCACGAACACTCTGAAGGCTGCGCCTGCGGTGGGGAGCATCATCACCATCATCATGAAGACGGTGAGTGCTGCTGTGGCCGCCATGATCATGAAGAGGGAAGTGAGTGCGGCGGCGAACATCATCACCATCATGAGGATGGATGCTGTTGTGGTCATCATCATGACCATGATGAGGAACATCACCATCATTCTCATCAACGTCATTACCATCACGAAGAAAAGAATAAAGCCGAATAACAATGAAGATCAGGGCGTGAAGTTAAAGCTTCTCGCCCTTTTTTGCTATGAGTATTGAAAACGTAAAAGCCTATCTGAACGAAAAAGGAATCGGAGACTCTTATATTGAATTTCCGGGTTCAAGTGCTACCGTCACCTTAGCGGCGGAACAATTGGGATGTGAGCCTGATCGAATTGCGAAGTCCCTGGCTATCAAATTAAAAAGCGGACGGCTGCTCGTTATTGTTGTCTCCGGTGAATCGAAATTAGACAATTCAAAATTCAAAAAGCTTTTTAAAGAAACTTCACACTTTTGTCCTGCTGAACTTCTTCCTGAGCTTTTCGGTCATCCGATGGGAGGAGTTTGTCCCTTTGCACTTAAGGACAATGTTGAAATCTTTTTGGATGAAAGCTTAAAAAAATACGATATTGTCTATCCGGCCGCAGGAGCCCCTAACAACGCTGTAAAAATTACGCCTGAACGATTGGCTGAGATTTTATCGGCAGGTTGGGTGGCCGTTACGAAGTGATTTCAAATTTTTGAGGGCGCGTTTCTGCCAGCAGTGTTTCCGCTAGCCTTACAAGTTAACAGGCTTTCATGTACAATCTTAGCCTCGTGTGCGGGGATGGCGAAATTGGTAGACGCACCAGGTTTAGGTCCTGACGCCATTTAAACGGCGTGTCGGTTCGAGTCCGATTCCCCGCACCATTACTTCTCTATACCTTCTTAAGTGACTTTCCTTGATAGAATTCTCCTGTTTTATCAAGGAACACATCATGTTTAATTTCGTTTTTCAAAATACGACTAAGTTAGTTTTTGGTCGTGGTCAAATCGCACAACTGTCCTCTTTGATTCCGACGGATAAAAAGGTACTGATTACTTTTGGCGGCGGCAGTGTAAAAAGAAACGGTGTGTATGATCAGGTCAAGAAAGCTTTGGCCGGCCACAATGTTGTTGAATTTTGGGGCATTGAACCCAATCCGGCCGTAGAAACTTTGCGTAAGGCGGTTAAGCTTGGGTTAGAAGAAAAAGTTGACATGCTTTTGGCCGTTGGCGGTGGTTCGGTTTTAGATGGTACAAAGCTTATCGCGGCCGCCATTGCCCAACCTAATTTAGATGCTTGGGATATCGTTAAATCGGGCAGCGCTATCAAGCAAATTCCTTTTGCCAGTGTGATGACTCTTCCTGCAACGGGATCTGAAATGAACAACGGAGCAGTGATTTCCTGTCATGAAACGAAGGAAAAATTCTCATTTAGGGGTGATTATCCAGAGTTTTCCATTTTAGATCCAGAAACCACTTATTCGTTGCCTGCGCATCAGATCGCCTGCAGTCTCGCTGACATTGTTGTTCATTGCTTTGAACAATATATGACAACAACAGGGCAAAGTCGTGTTCTTGACCGCTGGGCTGAAGGCGTTATCGCGACGGCTATGGAGATTGCTCCGAAGATTCAGGCTGACCAACATAATTATGACCTCATGTGTGATTACATGTATAGCGCCACCATGGCCTTAAATAACTTTATTCGCATGGGAGTCACTCAAGATTGGAGCACGCACCAAATCGGTCATGAATTGACGGCACTTTGCGGAGTGACCCATGGTGAAAGTTTGGCTATTGTTTATCCGGGAACGATTGATGTGCTTCGTGAGCAAAAGAAAGGCAAACTCCTTCAATTTGGTTCACGCGTCTTAGGTATTAACGAAGGCACAGAAGAAGAACGTATTGATAAGGTTATCGAAAAAATTGAAGCCTTCTTCAAGTCTCTTGGCTTAGCAACGAGATTATCTGAAAAGAAGATTGGGGTTGATGTTGTTGAAGAAATCACCAGACGATTCAACGAACGCAATGTTCACTTGGGTGAAGCACAGAACGTGACGGGAGATGTTGCTCGAGAAATTTTAATGAAGAGGCTTTAATTCTTTTTTCACTTTAAAATATTTCACAACCAATTGATATTTAAAGTGAAAATAAGATCTTTTAAAGTTTCACATTAAAAGAGGATTGAGTCAAAATAATTAAAAATAAGTGGCTTACAAGTGAAGAGTTCACCAAATTAATGGTTGGTAATCACAATTTTGTTGCTACTGTGGCTATAATCAAGCGTTTTTGTGCGAAAAGTAAGATACTTCGTACTGATGACAAATTTTTAATTGGGCGGGGACTAGGTTCCCTGACTATTGAACCGTTCGATGTGACTTTGTTCATGCCGAACACTTTAATTAGTAATAGAAAATGACTGAAAAAGAAACCACGAAGAGTTCTTTGGAACGTACCCTTGATTTGACGATTTCGGCTCAACAATTGCAAGCCGACACCGAAACGATCCTTAAGCGTCGTGCTAAGACGGCTAAGGCTCACGGTTTCCGCCCGGGTAAGGTTCCGATGAAGATGGTCCGCGAAATGTACGGTGCTCAAGCCTACATGGACGCTATGAATCACTTGATCGGCCAAGCTTATGAAAAGGCTGTTGAGGAAGCCGGTTTGAAGGTTGCTGGTGCTCCTGAAATCACCCCGAAGGGCGAAATCAAGGACGGTGAAGATCCGAAATTTACGGCTACGGTTGAAGTTTTCCCGGAAGTTGAAGTGCCGGATTTGAAGGACGTGGAACTCAAGCGTTTCGTCTGTGAAGTCACTGACACCGAAGTTGAAAAGACGCTCGAAATCATGCGTAAGCAACGTGCAACCTATGAAGTGGAAGAAAACGGTGTTGCCGCTGAAGAAAAGCGCGTGACGATTAACTTTGTCGGTAAACTCGACGGCACGCCTTTTGAAGGCGGTACGGCCAACGGTTTCGCTTTTGTGATCGGCGCCGGTCAAATGCTCCCTGACTTTGAAAAGGGTGTGACCGGAATGAAGACCGGTGAAAAGAAGACCTTTGAAATGACGTTCCCGGCTGACTATGTTGAAAAGCTTGCCGGTAAGACCGTTGAATTCGAAGTCGAACTTACCAAGGTTGAAGTAGCCAAGTTGCCTGAAATTGACGATGAATTCGCCAAGAAACTTGGCATCAATGACGGTGTTGCCAAGATGCGCGAAGAAATCGCCGCTAACTTGAAGCGCGAAGTCAAGGCTCGTATCACCCAACAAACCAAAGACGGTGTTATGAATGCTTTGAATGACGCTTGCCACTTTGACCTCCCGAAGGCTTTGGTTGCTGAAGAACAACAAGCCTTGGCCCGTGGCTTTGAACAAAATATGACCGCTCGCGGTATGGATCCGAAGCAACACAAGATCCCGCTTGAAATGTTCAAGGAACAAGCTGAACGTCGCGTTCGTTTGGGCTTGTTGGTGAACGCCTTGGTTGAAAAAGAAAAGTTGACGCCGACCAAGGAAGAAGTGGAAGCTCACGTTGCCGATTTGGCCGCCAGCTACGAAGATCCGGAAGAAGTCAAGAAGTGGTTCACGAGCGACGCTCGCCGCATGTCCGATGCACAAGCCTATGTCTTGGAAAACAAGATCACCGAATGGGCTTTGAGCAAGGGCAAGACCACTGAAGAAAAGGTCGAATTCGACAAGTTGATGGGTGGTCTCTAATCAGATCTCCGATAAAAGGATGAATGCTATGGCGATGACTTATGCAGACATGAATCTCGTGCCCACTGTTGTTGAACAAAGTGGACGTGGGGAACGTGCTTTTGACATTTTTTCCCGTTTGTTGCGCGACCGTGTGGTGTTTCTTACCGGTCCGGTGACAACCGAGAGTGCCAATTTAGTCATCGCTCAGCTTTTATTCTTAGAAAGTGAAGATCCGGAAAAAGATATTTCGCTTTACATCAACAGTCCCGGTGGCAGTGTCTACGCCGGTATGGGTATTTACGACACAATGCAATTCATCAAACCTGATGTGAGCACGATTTGTGTCGGGATGGCGGCCAGTATGGGAGCGTTCCTCTTGGCTGCCGGTGCCAAAGGCAAGCGTTTTGCTTTGCCCAATTCCCGTATCATGATTCACCAACCTTCCGGCGGTTCTCAGGGTATGGCCAGTGATATTGAAATTCAAGCCAAAGAAATTTTGGATTTGAAACTCACCCTCAATACCATTTTGGCTGAACGCACCGGTCAGTCTATTGAGACCATTGCTCGAGACACTGATCGTGATAATTACATGAATCCGATTCAAGCCAAACAATACGGTATCATTGATGAGATTTATGTCAAACGCGGACAAATGTTGAAGTAAACGAAACTTCGTACCGTTTCAACAGGGGAGGCGTTGTCCTCCCTTTTCTTAATTAGGGATATCAATGTCGGACAAACAAAATCGTTGCGCTTTTTGTGGTCGTGGTGAAAGTGAAGTCGAACACATGGTAACTGCCAATGGCGTTAGCATTTGTTCGGATTGTGCTCGTATGGCGCTCGAGTCGATGACGGGAGAGACAGCCTCTGCCGTTGCCGCTTCAGACACGGAGCCGCAAGAAAGTTTTCTCAATAAACCGCTGCCTAAGCCCAAGGAAATTTTTGATCGTTTAGACCAATACGTTATTGGACAAGATCGTGCTAAACGAATTCTTTCTGTCGCGGTTTATAACCACTACAAACGATTGAGACACTTGAGCGATAAAACAACGGACGTTGAATTAGCCAAGAGTAATATCTTGCTCATTGGTCCGACCGGCTCCGGTAAAACGCTTTTTGCGCAAACCCTCGCAAAAATGCTTGATGTCCCCTTTGCTATTGCCGATGCAACAACTTTGACAGAAGCCGGTTATGTCGGCGAAGACGTCGAAAATGTTGTACTTAAGCTTCTTCAGGCAGCTGACGGAGATATTGAAAAAGCCCAACGAGGCATTATTTATCTCGATGAATTGGATAAGATTGCCCGTAAAAGTGAAAATCCTTCAATTACCCGTGATGTTTCCGGTGAAGGTGTTCAGCAGGCTTTATTGAAACTCATTGAAGGCACTCAAGCCAATCTGCCTCAGCAAGGTGGCAGAAAGAACCCCGGCAAAGCCATGGTGACCGTGGATACGACTAATATCCTTTTCATTTGCGGTGGTGCTTTTGACGGACTCGATAAGATTATTCAACGTCGAGGTGAACGTGCCGGAATTGGCTTTGCCGCTCAATTAAAGAGCAAGAACGAAAAGTCGCTCACTGAGCTTTTTGCTCAAGTCGAGCCGACGGATTTGGTCAAGTATGGTCTGATTCCGGAACTGGTGGGCCGTTTGCCAGTGATTGCTTCTTTAGAGGAACTCACGGAAGAAGCTTTGATCAGCATTCTCGTTAAACCCAAGAATGCGCTGATCAAGCAATTTGAAGCGTTATTTGCAATGGAAGGCGTCAAGCTTACTGTAACGGAAGAAGCTCTTGTAGCCATTGCTAAGAAAGCAATCAAACGTAAAACAGGCGCTCGCGGCTTAAGAAGCATTGTCGAAGGTGTCCTCACGGATGTGATGTATGAAGTCCCGAGTTTAGGGGATGTCAAAGAAGTGGTCGTTGATGAGCGCGTGATCAATGAATCTGCTAAACCGACTTATATCCGCTGATGACAGAACTTTTATACCTTTTTGAAGATTCAACAGAATGTACGGCAAGTGTTTTGTCCTGTCTGCCGACCGGTGATGGTCTGTATGCTGTAGCACTTGACCGTACAATTTTTCATCCACAAGGTGGCGGTCAGCCTTCCGATATCGGAACAATTAATAACGTTTCAGTTGTTAAAGTTGTGCACACACCTGAAGCTGTTTTGCATATAACTGACCGTGAAGTTGCCGGAGAAGTTGTTCTCAAAGTTAATTCAGAGAAACGCCATTTGCACTCAAGATTGCATTCAGCAGGGCATATTGTCGGCCTGGTCGGCGATCAATTAGGTTGGCACGCAACCCGCGGCAATCATTTCCCGGGTGAAGCTCGGGTGATATTCGAACCGCACGTCCCGGCATCCGTGGAATTGGTTGATTGTGTTCAGTTTCAGGCACAGGTTAATCAAATTATCACTCAAGCCTTTGTGAGAGTTTTAAACGAAAATAACGGAATCCGCACTGTGACTTGGGGCGATCTGCCTGCCTATCCCTGTGGTGGAACCCATGTCAAAACTTTAAACGAAATTGGTCAAGTTGAAATCAAGAAAATTAAGTTGAAAAAAGGTCAAATCACGGTTTCGTATGCGTTAATCTGAAAATATTGCTCAAACGAACCTAATTTGTATCTGTTTGTCTTTGTCTGATTACAAACCTAATTAAAACTGTTACTCTCGCTTTTATAAATAATGTTGTACAGGGCCGTCTGGGGTTGAAATTTTGATTTTCGTCCCCATATACGCCCTGTAATAGTCTCTATGGTATAGAAATCGATGACAACTAAATCTAAAAAGAAACAAGCAGTTTTGCCTGTTCTTCCTCTGCGCGATATGGTGATTTTCCCCGGATGCATCCAACCGGTTTATGCCGGTCGTGCAATGAGTCTGGCGGCCATTCAAGCCATGGGTGAAGGGGATCAGATTGTTATTTTGACTCAGAAAAAGCCCGACGTGAATGAGCCGAAAGCGGAGGATCTGTTTGATGTGGGTGTGGTTGCTCGTGTTTTGCAACGCATCACGCTTCAAGACGGTTCCGTAAAGCTTTTGATTAATGCGTTATATCGTGTGAAGGTTCAATGGCTTGATTTTTCACAAGCCTACATTAGCGCCATGGTCGAACCGATGGTCACTGTTCGTCCAGAGCAGCCTCTTGAAGAGGAAGCCTGGCTGAAGGCGTTGATGACGGCCTTTACTAACTTTACGCAGGTCAATACGGCTTTACCCAAAGATCTGATTAATCTTCTGAAGAATAAGAACTCTTTGGAAGAAACGCTTGATGTTGCCAGCCATTATTTGGATATTTCTGCTTCGCAACGTCAGGAATTGCTTGAAGAGCCAGACTTGATTCATCGTGTTGAAAAGGTTTTGGCTCGTGTGAGCGAACTCATTGACAAAGTACAGATTGAAGAGAAGATTCAACGTCAAGTCAAGCGTCAAATGGATCGCAATCAACGTGAGTATTACCTCAACGAACAGATGAAAGCGATTCAGAAAGAATTGGGTCGCGGCGAAGAAGATATGGTCGATATCGACCAATATGCAGAAAAAATCGCTAAAAGCGGCATGAGTGATGAAGCTCGGGAAAAATGCGAAAGTGAGTTAAAGAAACTTCGTATGATGCCGGCCATGTCCGCAGAAGCTACGGTTGTTCGTGGTTATTTGGATACGCTTTTGGCCTTGCCTTGGACCAAAAAGAGTCGCGTCAGCAAGAATATCAAGGAAGCTAGTGATATTCTCGAGGCTGATCACTATGGTTTAGAGAAAGTCAAAGAGCGCATTCTTGAGTATCTGGCTGTTCAGTCTCGAGTTGATAAGGTCAAAGCGCCTATTCTTTGCTTAGTCGGTGCTCCCGGTGTTGGTAAAACCAGTTTAGGTCAGTCCATCGCTAGGGCAACGAATCGTAAGTTCGTCCGTATGGCTTTGGGCGGTGTTCGTGATGAAGCTGAAATTCGTGGTCATAGACGCACTTATATCGGCTCTATGCCCGGGAAAATTATTCAAAGCATCACGAAAGCCGGTGTTCGCAATCCGCTCTTTTTGCTCGATGAAGTAGACAAAATGGGGATGGATAGCCGTGGGGATCCCGCCAGTGCTCTGTTGGAGGTTTTGGATCCTGAACAAAACAATACCTTCCAGGATCACTATGTCGAGGTTGATTACGATCTTTCCGATGTAATGTTTGTCGCAACGAGCAACTCGCTCAATATTCCTCAAGCGTTGCTCGATCGTATGGAAGTGATTTACCTGTCCGGCTACACGGAAGATGAAAAACTCAACATTGCCAAGCGTCATCTGATACCAAAACAGATGAAGTTAAATGGTCTGAAAGATAAAGAACTTCAGATTGAAGATGAGGCGATTTTAGACATTATCCGTTATTACACGCGTGAAGCGGGGGTACGTGGTCTTGAACGTGAAATCAGCAAGATTTGTCGTAAGACGGTTAAAAATGCATTGATTGCACAGGCAGCTACGCCCAAAAAACGTGGAGCGAAGAAAAAGACAATCGATACGGTGGTCGTTAATTCTTCGAATATCGGCGACTATCTGGGTGTTAAACGCTTCAGTATCGGTTTGGCTCAGAAAGAGCCGCAGATTGGTCAGGTTAACGGGTTGGCTTGGACTGAAGTCGGAGGGGACTTGCTTCAAATTGAAGCGGCTGTGTTCCCCGGTAAGGGGCAGGTGCAACGTACGGGCAGCCTTGGTGATGTCATGAAAGAGTCAGTTGAAGCTGCGCGCAGTGTGGTGCGAGCCCGTGCCGATAGTCTTGGACTTGATTCGGACATTTTCGGCAAGACCGATTGGCATTTACACTTCCCGGAAGGTGCAACACCGAAGGATGGACCGAGTGCCGGTGGGGCAATTACGACAGCCATGGTTTCTGCCTTGACTAAGATTCCGGTGCGTCCCGACGTGGCCATGACCGGTGAAATCACGCTTCATGGTGAGATTTTGGAAATCGGCGGCTTGAAAGAAAAGCTTTTGGCAGCGCTCAGAGCCGGTGTAAAGACCGTTTTGATTCCTAAAGACAATGTGAAGGATCTGCAAGAGATTCCAGATAATGTCAAGAACGGTCTGGAAATTATTCCGGTGAAGTGGATTGATGAGATTTTGCCGATTGCGTTGGTGAAAAATCCGATGAAACGCTTTGATGAATTAACCAGCGAAGTGAAAACGGATGTCATCAAACACTCTGTTTTAGGTAGTCAAACGGGATCTGCCGCATCATAACGGAAGCTAGTTTGGTTGGGTGCAAAAGGAGTTCAAATCGGACTCCTTTTGTATCTTTGGCCTGTATATGTGAAAAAAGTTTGTTTGGCCCTTGAATTAAGGACTTTTGTAGTGTAATATGCGGGTTTCTGTTTGAGAGTTGTGGGTGCTTAGCTCAGCTGGTAGAGCGGCGCCCTTACAAGGCGTAGGTCAGGAGTTCGAACCTCTTAGCACCCACCACAACTTCAAGCGATTGTAGGTCGACGGAGTGGTAGTTCAGTTGGTTAGAATATCGGCCTGTCACGCCGAGGGTCGCGGGTTCGAGTCCCGTCCACTCCGCCAAGCTTTCTGAAAGCGAGTAGACTTCTCAATTGCACGAAATCAAACAGGTGGAACAATCCGTCCGATAGTGGAGTGGTAGTTCAGTTGGTTAGAATATCGGCCTGTCACGCCGAGGGTCGCGGGTTCGAGTCCCGTCCACTCCGCCAACGCTGATTGTTCATTGATGCCTCTTCGGTTTTGGAGTGGTAGTTCAGTTGGTTAGAATATCGGCCTGTCACGCCGAGGGTCGCGGGTTCGAGTCCCGTCCACTCCGCCAACGATCACCGAAGTTCGCATCGAGCCTCTACGGTTCGGAGTGGTAGTTCAGTTGGTTAGAATATCGGCCTGTCACGCCGAGGGTCGCGGGTTCGAGTCCCGTCCACTCCGCCAGTCTTCTTTCTCTTACCCACATCCTTCTTTCCTGCTGTTTTTCGTAAACTTTTGTTCTTTCTTCGAGCGGTTGCGCCTTGTAATTGCTAGAATTAACGCATTTTTGCGATTCTGTGATCGCATTCCAATTTTTATTTCATTTAGGGATTGAGAAATGCTTCAGGCTTTTCGTACACACAAGCGCTGGATGATGTTTATCGCCATGATTTTCATTATTCCTTCGTTCGTTGTCACGGGTATTTATAGTTATAACCGTATGTCAGATTCTGAAAACGATTTGGCAACCGTTGGTGACACTTCTATCACGATGATGGATTTTGATAACGCCAAACGTCAGTATTTGGATAATTTCCGTCGTCAAATGGGGCAAAGTTTCAAGCCCAATATGCTTGATACGGCTGAGGCACGTGCTTCTATCTTGGCCGCCTTGATCAGCGATCGAGCGATCTCTCTTGAAATCGCCAGTGAATATATGAATGTTGGCGAAGCCGATGCCATTAATTTGGTTAAACAGGCTCCCGCCTTCCAACGCGACGGTAAATTCTCCACCGAAGCCTATCAACAATTTTTAAACAGCATGGGTAAGTCCGATGAACAGTTCGTGCTTGAGCTTCGTCGCGACCTCACGCGTCAAATGCTCTTGTCAGCTGTTTCCCAGACAACTCAGGCAAGCAATACGGTTGCTCAACGCATTCATGATCTTTTAACAGAAGAACGAACCATCCGTACTTTTGAAATTAAGCCGACCGCTTTCTTAAAGAGTGTTTCGGTAACCGATGCTGAAGCACAGAGCTACTACGATCAGAATAAGTCACTCTTTGCTGTTCCTGAAAGTGTGGATATCGAATACGTTGTCTTGTCTCCGGAGAGCTATAAAAACATTAAAGCCAGTGAAGATGACATCAAAACGTTCTACGAACAAAATCTTCAACGCTTCTCGACCCCCGAAGAGCGTCGTGCCAGCCATATCTTAATTGCTGTCAATAACGAAAAAACGGATGCTGACGCCAAAAAAGAAGCCGATGAAATCTATAAGCAATTGCAAGCCGATCCTTCCAAATTTGCTCAACTTGCCAAGTCCAAGTCGGCTGACCCCGGCAGCGCTCGTCAAGGCGGTGATTTAGGCTTTTTCCAAAAAGGCATGATGGTTCCCGAATTTGATAATGCCGTCTTTAGCGGCAAGAAGGGGGATTTGGTTGCTCCGGTTAAGACCCAATTTGGCTATCACATCATCAAGATTGTCGATGTCAAGCCTGCTCAAGCGAAGCCTTTGAAGGAAGTTCGTGGTGAAATTGAAGCACTCTATCAGCAACAGGCTGCTATTCGCGCCTTTGCTGAAGACGCTGAAAACTTCTCCAATATGGTCTATGAACAAAGTGAATCGCTTCAACCTGTGGCAGAACGTTTTGGTTTAAAGATTCAAACGGTTAAGAATGTCACGCGAGATTTTGAAGACCAACTCATCAACCCGAATGTCATTGAAGCCCTTTACGGCTTTGATGTGTTGGAAGATAAACGCAATTCAAATGCTATTGAAGTGGCTTCCAATACCTTATTGTCTGCACGCGTGACGGCGCATCACAAGCAGACCGTGAAGACTTTTGATGAAGTCAAGGGTGACATTGTCGCCACGTTGAAGAATCAGAAGGCAACGGAAGCCGCTCGTGCTCAAGGATCGGCTGATATTGCAAAGCTTTTGGATAAAAAGTCCGCCAGCGGCAAGTTTGGCGACAAGACGGTTATCTCTCGTGAGCGTCCGGGTGCTTACGCTTATGAAGTGGTGACAGCGGCCTTGCGACCTGATGCCAATAAGCTTCCGACCTACACCGGCGTTCAAACGCAGGACGGTTCTTACTTCGTCATCGAAGTTCAAAGCTCTAAGAAGATTGAGGCTTCTCCTGAACAATTGGCAATGCGTAAAGCTGAATTGGCTCAGCTTTACAGTAACCCTGAACAGGCTGCCTTTATCAGCGGCTTAGAAACGAAGTTCGGTACACAAATCCTTAAGGACGAATATAAGCCCGGTTATCAACCCACGGATGAAGATGTCGCTCCTTAACTTTTAATGGTCAGTCTGCCTTAGGCGGCAGACTGACAAATAAGGTAAAAATAATCCCCAAATCCTTTTAGGAAATGGGGATTTTTAATGGGTTTTAAATTGCTTTATTAAGCTTCTTCTGAACCCATCGTGCGGGCGATGGCTTCACCCGGGCCGTCTTCATCTAAGATGAACTCACTTTCGTCGTAAGGATCAACCAGATCATCCGGATTGCCGCCCCAACGCAGAATTTCAAGAGCGCGTGCAGCGCGATCACAAATATCCATCGCAACAATACCGGTATTTCTTGCTCGAACGGCTTCGCCATGTAACCAAACGGCACCTAAAGTGGCACTGACCAAATCAAACTTTTGAGCAAAGAAAGAACCGATCATGCCGGCCAATACATCGCCGGAACCGGCCGTGGCAAGGCAGGCGTTGCCGGTCGGATTGATCCACGAGCGCGAACTTCTGAGTGTTACCACCGTGCCGGTTCCCTTCAGAACGGTAATCGCTCCGGTTTGTAACGATAATTCTCGAGCGCTCGTTACGCGATCGGCTTGAATGCTCTTAACATCACGATGCAGCATTCGGGCCGCTTCACCCGGGTGAGGCGTGATGACAGTGTGTGCCTTTCGAGCAAGCACTTCATCTTCAAGTGACTGATCTTCAGAGATCATCGTAAGAGCGTCGGCGTCAATGATTAAAGGAACATTAGAGCGAACGGCAGCAATTAAACGATCTTTGGCTTTTTGACTGAATCCCATTCCACAGCCGACAACAATGGCGTCGGCATTGGAAAAATCGACGGGTTCATCGGTGATCATTAATTCCGGTTGCATCGGATCGTAAAGCGGTGCGTTAGGTGCCATTAATTCGACGGTAACGCTGCCTGCGCCAAGCTTCAAGGCTGAACGAGCGGCTAAAAGTGCGGCGCCGACTTTACCTTTGTCTCCGCCGATTACCACACAGTGACCGTATGTTCCCTTATGAGAGTGATATTTACGTAACTCCAGAATGTGTTTGAAGTCATCCGTATCGATCAGACTTAAAGAAGAAAGGGGAACGGATACATCCAATTCGGATAACGTGACCATGCCGCTTGCGTCTTTACCGTCATTCATAAAGCAACCAGCTTTGGCACTGATCAGATTAAGGGTCATATCGGCCACACATCCTTTGATGCCCCCGACCCAATTGCCTTTTTCTGCATCAATGCCAGTTGGAACGTCAATGGCCATATGAAGCGCTTGTCTTTCATTAAACCAAAGCGCAGCATCAATGTAGTCACCCGAAATTGCCTTGGTGATACCGACACCCAACATAGCATCGACCACTACGTCAGCCTTGGGAGCCATATAAGGATCATCAATGACTTCGCCGCCTTTTTCTAACCAATGGTTATAGGCTCGTAAGGCATCTTGGGTTTTTGGCTTCTTGCCGCCGACAGCGACACAAATGACATGATGGCCGCGGCTCTTTAAATGTACTGCTGCCGTGTAACCGTCACCGCCGTTGTTGCCTTGACCGCAAAGAATAACAATGGTGCTTGCTGCATCGCATTGATCATCAATCCAGTTGGCAGCCACGAATCCGGCGCGATCCATCAAAGTGCCTTCCGGCAACACATGACTTAAACGGGTTTCTAATTCACCCAATTCTTCTAAATTTAAAAGCGTGGTCGACATTGTCTGAGCCGCTCCCTATTTTCCACCAAATAAACGATGACATTTTAATCAATAGAGGGGAAAATTTTCGAAGATTAACCGCGTTGTGACAAGCAATTTGATAATTAGCTTTCAGTAAAGTTAAAAAAGTCAGGCGAAATGCTCGGTAAGCGTTAATTTAATTGGGTTGATTCTTATAATAATTCGATTAAGTCTTTTTTCCTTTTCTTCATCAAGAAGATTTTTCAGGGGATTTTATTCGCCATGTCTAACACCGCATCGATGTTTACTTTGATGGCCAGCAGTGCGCTGTCTGATTTTCGTGCCGCACGACTTTTGAAGCGAATTCGTGAAGTCGCTCCGGCTGCTCAAGGTGTATCAGCCCGTTTTGTACACTTTGTGCATGCACAAAAAGCATTATCAGAAGATGAAAGCGCCCGTTTACAGGCGCTTTTGCATTATGGGTTTGATAGCGAGGATGTCAAAGCGGATGCGACCTTCATGGTTATCCCACGCTTGGGTACGATCAGTCCCTGGGCCAGTAAAGCTACCGATATCGCCCACAATTGCGGTTTAGATGTCATTGCGCGCATCGAACGCGGTACGCTCTATAACATTGACTTCAACGGTCAAATCCCTGAAGAGTCTATTTTGGCTCAAGTCGCAGGTGTCTTACACGACCGCATGACCGAAAGTGTGGTTCAGGCCGATTTTGATGCATCCAAACTCTTTTTGGAATTACCCGGCAAACCGATGGTGACGGTCGACCTGTTAAAAGAAGGCAGACAGGCCCTTGCCGACGCCAACCTTTCCATGGGTTTGGCGATGAGTGAAGATGAAATTGATTACCTGACCGAAGCATTTACGAAAGCCAAACGCAATCCCACGGATGTGGAATTGATGATGTTTGCCCAGGCCAATTCAGAACACTGCCGCCATAAGATTTTTAACGCGAAGTGGACAATTGACGGAAAGGATCAAGACACCACCTTGTTTGGCATGATTCGCGAAACGCACAAGGCGCATCCCCAAGGAACCATTGTGGCGTATTCAGACAATGCCGCTATTTTTGAAGGCGCCAAAGTGCCGCGTCTCTACCCGAGAACACCGGAAGGTGAAGCTTTCGGTCGTGTGTTTACTGAAGAAGAGGAACTGACTCATACGGTCTTTAAGGTTGAAACCCACAACCACCCGACAGCTATTTCTCCGTTCCCTGGAGCCTCTACCGGTTCCGGCGGTGAAATCCGTGACGAAGGTGCAACCGGTCGCGGTGCTCGTCCCAAAGCCGGTCTTTGCGGTTTTACCGTTTCTTCTTTGCAGTTACCTGAAGCTCCTCAAGGTTGGGAAAACGACAAGGACGTGACAAATGCAGCCGATCATACGGACAAAAAGTATGGTAAACCGGGTCGCATCGCCAGTCCGTTGTCGATTATGATCGATGGGCCATTGGGTGGAGCTGCTTTTAATAACGAATTCGGTCGCCCCAATGTTTTAGGCTACTTCCGTGTTTTTGAAAATAACACAGGAGGAACACGCTACGGTTACCACAAGCCCATCATGTTAGCGGGTGGCATCGGCAACATCCGCAATGACCAAACACATAAAACAAGTTTGCCCCCGGGAACGCTTTTGATCAGTCTCGGCGGTCCGGGCATGCGAATTGGTTTGGGCGGCGGCGCTGCGAGTTCCATGACCACCGGTTCTAACTCTGAAGCCTTGGATTTTGACAGCGTTCAGCGCGGCAACCCCGAAATGGAACGTCGTGCTCAGGAAGTTATTGACCGTTGTTGGGCTAGTGGTGATAAGAATCCGATTTTGGCCATTCACGATGTGGGCGCAGGCGGTCTTTCCAATGCCATGCCCGAATTGGCTGATTTGTCTGGCCATGGTGCCAAGCTTGACTTGACCAAGGTACCCGTTGAGGAAAGCGGTATGAGTCCGCTTGAAATCTGGTGTAACGAAAGTCAGGAACGTTATTCCATCGCGATTGCTCCTGAATCGCTTGAAGTCTTTGATGCAATTTGTAAGCGTGAGCGCTGCCCGTATGCGGTATTGGGTGCCATCAGTGAAGACAACACCTTGGTTGTCGCCCGTGGTGAAACGGAGACACCGGCAGTTGATATGCCGATGGAAGTGCTCTTAGGTAAAGCTCCCCGAATGCATCGCACGGTTGAACACGTTGAACAACACTTGCCTGAGTTTGAAGCCAAAGGTATTGATTTGGCAACTGCCGTTAAGGATGTTTTGCGTCATCCGACTGTCGGTAGCAAGAGTTTCCTGATCACAATTGGTGACCGTACGGTTGGCGGTCTCGTTCATCGTGACCAAATGGTTGGACCATGGCAGGTTCCGGTTGCTGACGCGGCCGTAACAAACATCAGTTTTGTCGGTCATCGCGGCGAGGCGATGAGTATGGGTGAAAGAACCCCGTTGGCCATTGCTGATGCCGCGGCAGCAAGCCGTATGGCTATTGGTGAAGCGGTCACTAACATTGCCAGTGCCGATATTGAATTAGGGTTGGTGAAGCTTTCTGCCAACTGGATGGCTGCCTGTGGCACGAAGGGCGAAGATGCCAAGCTCTTTGATGCAGTTCGTGCGGCCAGTGTCGTTTGCCAAGAAATGGGATTGGCTATTCCTGTGGGTAAAGACAGCCTTTCCATGAAAACAACATGGGAAGATGACGGTGAAAAGAAGACGGTTACTTCACCGGTTTCTTTAATTGTCTCTGCAGCAGCACCTGTTCGTGATGTTCGCTTGAGTTTGACGCCACAGCTTCGTACTGATATCGGTTCTGTTTTAGTGGCCATTGATTTGGGCTGTGGTAAGAACCGCATGGCCGGCTCCATTTTGTCTCAGGTTACTCAGCAATTCGGTTCACAGACGCCTGACTTAGATGATCCGAAGAAGCTGCAAGCCTTTGTGAAGCTGGTTCGTAAGTTAACGCTGGCCGGTTGTGTATTGGCTTATCACGATCGTGCTGACGGTGGTTTGCTGGCTACGGTTGCTGAAATGATGTTTGCCGGTCATACGGGTGTTCGACTTGATCTGACCTCGATGGCTAAGACTTCTCAGGTTGAAGACATTATTCCTGCGCTCTTTAATGAAGAATTGGGAGCGGTGCTTCAGATCCGTGCTGACCGCATCGATGAGGTTCATGCGGCGGTTAAAGATGCAGACTTGGCAGACTGCACGCACTTTGTTGGTGAAGTGACGGATGGAGATGCCCTGGAAATCCATGCCCACGGAGAAAAACTCTTTGAAGAGTCTCGTGGCGAATTGCAAAAAGCATGGACGGAAGTGTCGTGGCAAATTGCCCGCATGCGTGACAATCCTGCCTGCGCGGATCAGGAATACGCCCGCTGCACGATGGAAGATGATACGGGACTTTTTGTACGCACAACATTTGATACCGAAGAAGATGTTGCGGCTCCGTTCATTGCCTCCGGTGCTCGTCCGCGTATTGCGATTTTGCGTGAACAGGGAGTCAACAGTCAGACGGAAATGGCCGCTGCATTTACAAGAGCAGGTTTTGAAGCCATCGATGTTCATATGACCGATCTTTTGTCCGGAAGAAGTGATCTGAAGGATTTTGCCGGTTTGGCCGCTTGCGGCGGATTCTCCTACGGTGATGTTTTAGGCGCCGGTGGCGGTTGGGCAACGACCATTTTGCGTAATCCCAAGATGGTAGAAATGTTCTCAACCTTCTTTAACCGTCCTGATACATTTGCCTTAGGTATTTGTAACGGTTGTCAGATGATGAGTCATCTGCGTAACATTATTCCTGGCGCGAACCATTGGCCGCGGTTTGTTCGCAATGTCAGCGAGCAATTTGAGGCTCGTTTGGTTGAGGTTGAAATCATGAAGAGCCCGTCTATTTTCTTTGACGGAATGGCGGGCAGTATGATGCCGATCGTTAACTCTCACGGTGAAGGTCACGTTCAATGGCTATCGGCTGAGGATGCTAAATTGGCTACTTTGGCTGCTCGCTACGTGGATCCGGCTGGTCGTCCGACGGAACTTTATCCGTTTAATCCAAACGGTTCGCCTGACGGTATTACCGGTGTTACGACACCCGATGGCCGCTTTACGATCATGATGCCGCACCCTGAGCGTACGCACCGTACGGTTCAAATGAGTTGGGCTCCTGATACATTGGGTGAATTCAGTCCGTGGATGAGAATGTTCAGAAACGCAAGAAAGTTTGTCGGTTAAAGTCCGATAACTTCTTAGAGCTTTTCTGAGATCAAGCCTCCGCAACCTCATGGAAACGGAGGCTTTAGTTTTTGAAAGGGTGAAAATGCCATTTGATTTGTGGGTCAGTTTTACAATCGCCGCCGCGGTTTTAGCGGTTGCTCCCGGTCCGGATAATTTATTTGTTTTACTTCAATCGGCCATGTACGGTTCGCGTGCCGGCATTTTTGTCACACTGGGGCTTTGTGTAGGGGTATTTATTCAAACTTTATTGGCAGCTTTCGGAGTTGCTGCCGTTGTGGCCGCTTCGCCCACGCTTTTGATGATTATTCAATTTGCGGGTGCAGCGTATCTGCTTTATCTTGCCTGGGGCGCTTGGAATGCACCGGTTGGCGGTGAAAGCGGAGAGTCCAGTAAAAAATATCCTCGTCTGACCAGTTTCCAGCTTTGGCGTCGTGGTATTTTGATGAATATCACCAATCCTAAGGTGCTGATCTTTTTCTTAGCGTTTTTCCCGCAGTTCATTATTAAAGGATCAACGGAATCTCAAGTAATGGTTCAGATGCTGATTATGGGAATGACATTTTTAGTTTGTACTTTGGTTGTGTTTAGCGCCATTGCCTGGTGCGCCGGAACGTTAGCGGATCGCTTGCGCAGCCCAAAGGTTCAGACTATCCTTAACAAGGTCAGTGCGGTCATTTTTACTGTATTGGCTATCTCGACACTTCTTTGGAAAGCTAATTAAGAGAGGTGAGTCCTATGAACGAAGCCCGAAAGCAAGACTTTATCCTGATCACGCTTTTGGGCGTGGCGCATGGGTTGTCTCACTATTTTCATTTAATCATTCCGCCGCTTTTCCCGTGGATCATGCCTGAATTTGGCACGAGCTTTGCCCAGATGGGGGCGGTGATGACCGTCTTTTTCATCTGCAGTTCGTTGGGGCAGGCCACAAGCGGAGTTCTTGTCGATAAATTCGGCGCTAAAGTGTGTCTGTACGGCGGTGTCACCTTATTGATGATTGCCGGTTTTCTTTTCAGCATCGCTCAAAGCTATTGGTGGTTTTATCCAGTGGCTGCCTGCGCGGGTCTTGGCAATAGTGTTTTCCATCCGACGGATTACTCCATCATGAACCGTTGCATTACCAATGAGCGTTTGCCGTTTGCCTTTTCAATTCACTCCGTTGTTGGCAACATTGGTTGGGCATTGGCGCCGATATTTATGGTGGCGGTCGCAACCTATACGGGAAGTTGGCGTTTAGCCGCGGCGACTGCCGGCATTATGGCTTTGGTTGTGTTGGTGGTTCTTCTTTTTCATAATGCTCTTTTTGACCGGGCATTGGCTCAAGGCAATGGCTTAACACAGGAAGAAAAGCAAAATGATGCCAAAGGGGATGCGGGATTTGCTTTTCTTAAACTTCTGGTTGTTTGGCTCTGCTTTCTCTTCTTTTTCTGCAATTCGTTTGCTCTGGGTATTTTGCAGAATTTCGCTCCGTCCATTTTCAACGCCACCTATCATGTGGGGCTTGAGATCGCGACAGGAGGTTTGACAGCGTACATGATCGGTTCAATCATTGGGGTACTGTCCGGCGCTTACATAGCCAAGGCTTTTAAACGAAGCGATCATGTCATTGCAGCAAGCATGTCGGTTTCGGCTGTGATGGCTATTTTGCTTGCTTGGCAAGGTTTAGGTCCCTGGTGCGTTTTACCCTTAATGGGAATCATGGGCTTAGGGGTCGGTGTTGCCACTCCGTCACGAGACTTGTTGATCCGTGGCGCCTGCATGAAGTTTTTAGGCAGCCACAGTTTTGGTCGCGTTTACGGTTTCACGTATTGCGGAATGGATGTGGGGCAGACACTGGCTCCGCTTGTTGCCGGGCCTTTGCTTGATGCCGGATTTTTCTCGTTGGCGCTTGTGCTTGTGGGCCTATTCCAAACGGGTGCGCTTTTAACGGCACTGGGCGTGGGACAGCAAAAAGAGAAACCCGCCTAAAAAGTGCTGACACAAAAAATGCCCCGAGAAAACGGGGCATTTTTCTGAGAAGTGTTGTCGATTACTTACCGACCTTAATGTTGGCCTTTTGGAACAACTCTTGAATGTTTTGTTGAACCTTCGTTTGAACCAACATGTTCTTGTAGTGATCCTTGCTCTTGCTGTATTCAGGGAAGAGCTGAGCCTTACGAGAATCATCCACACGGATAATGTAATAGCCGCCGTTGGCACGGATAGGCACTTCGGTATAGTCACCGTCATCGAGTGAACGGATCGCCAAACCGATCATTTGCGGGAAATTGGCAGAAGACGTCCAGTTGTCGATCTTGCCACCCTTATCCTTGGTGCTCTTATCCATGGAATACTTCTTAGCCACATCGGCAAACTTATCACCGTCCTTCAAAGCTTCCGTTACCTTCTTGGCGTCTGCTTCGGTCTTAACCGTAATGACGCTGACCTTGTATTCCTTGTCGCCGTATGCCTTCTTTTGTTCTTCGTAGAACTTCTTCACATCAGCGTCTTTAACCGGATTCTTCTTGGCGAAATCCGCGATAAGAGCGTTAATGAGCACGCTGTCACGGGCGTTATTGATTGCATCACGAACTTCGGCACGGTTGGCGAGCTTCTTGCGGTTGGCTTCCTGCAAAAGAACTTCCTTTTGGATGAGCTGGTTGCGAACTTGCATTTCCAATTCAGGCGTTCTCTTTTGACCATTTTTAACGATTTGTTGAATGATCTTTTCTTGAGCTTGAGCAGAAATCGTCTTGCCGTTGACGGTAACAGCGGTCGGTGCCGCCAAAGCCATTGTGGAGGCCAGGGCCAAGGACAAACCGATGACTAAAGCTTTGTGTTGCATAAATATCCTCAATAACAAAAAGAATAATTAATTATGATGGCCTGTATTTTGCGCTTCTTCAGCGTATTTGGCGACATAAAATCCAAGCCCAATTGTAAAAAGAAGTGTCAGACCCAAAAGGCCGAAGAGCTTGAAGTCCACCCAAATATCCATACTGAAAGTATAAGCAACAAAAATATTAATAAAACCGATGGCAATTAAAAAGATGAGGCAAAAGTTCTCAACTTTCTTCCATGCGTGGTCGGGCATGGAAATGCCGGTGAATACTTTTTTAATGTAATCCTTTTTTCCGAAGCGGCCGAAAAGCAGTATGGCAGCAAAAAGCCAATAAAGTAAAGTGGGTTTCCATTGAATAAAGGCCGGATCCTGAAAAGCGATTGTCATTCCGCCAAAAAGCACAACCAAAAGGGTGGAGAAAATAGCCATTTTGGAGGGTTTTTGACCCTTCATATAAATAAAGCCCATCTGAAGAATGCTTGCCACAATGATGACAGCGGTGGCTGTCACAATGGGAATAAGGTCGGCAGCAACCGGAACAATCGGAGCCAGTTCAGATGTATAAGAGCCAGCTACTTTGAAGGTAATGAAAAAGCAGATGACGGGTAGGAGATCAAAAAAGGCCTTCACAATAAATCTTCGGCGTGATTATTAGACCTCAGCACTATACCTCAAACGGCTATAGCTGTCTAAGGCGGCAATATTCCGATACACTTAGGAACTTTCGTACCAAATGTTGTGGATCAAATTGATTACACTAACGTCGATCCTGTTTGAAAGCGAAGGACGACTCCATGAATAAAAAACAAAAATGGCTTGCCGCAGCTGGCATCGTTGTTGTGTGTGCGGTGGGCTTTACATTTTGGCAAAAGGACACGAGTACCCCTATGAATGACGCATCATCCGTTGTACAGAATACAGAAACCGCTCAGAAAGTAGTGACCGTGGAAGGTGTTACGGAATACCGTTTAGCCAATGGTTTGCAGGTTTTGCTTTTTCCGGATTTCAGCAAACCGACCATTACAGTCAATATGACCTATTTGGTGGGCTCACGCCATGAAGGTTATGGCGAAACGGGCATGGCTCACTTACTTGAACACTTGATGTTTAAGGGGTCAAAGAATTATCCGGAACCGACAAAGGAATTTACGCGCCGTGGTTTTAAGATGAACGGTTCCACTTGGCTTGATCGAACCAATTATTTTGTTTCTTTCAATGCCGTTGATGACAATCTTGATTGGGCTCTCGGCTGGAGTGCTGACGCCATGACCAATTCCTTTATCGCTCAAAAGGATTTGGACACGGAAATGACGGTTGTTCGAAACGAATTTGAAATGGGTGAAAATAACCCGGTGAGTGTGCTTTTAAAGCGCATGCAGTCGGTTCTTTTCGATTGGCACAACTATGGCAACAGCACGATTGGAGCCAGAAGCGATATTGAAAATGTGAAAATCGAAAATCTGCAAGCTTTCTATCGCAAATATTATCAACCCGACAATGCCGTGCTGATGGTTTCCGGTAAGTTTGATGAAGCCGATACGCTCAAGAAAATCGAACGCATTTTCGGTGCTATTCCCAAACCCACTCGCATCTTAGAGCCGGAGTGGACAGAAGAACCCATTGCAGACGGTCCTCGCACTTTTGAAATTCGTCGCGCTGGCGAAATGAAAGTTGTTGCTGTCGGCTACAGGATTCCTGCCGCATTGCATCCTGACGCCCAGCTTATTAATTTAGGTGCTGATGTTTTGGGCGATACGCCGCGCGGCCGTTTACATAAAGCGCTAGTCGAAACCGGCCTGGCCACACAAGTCTTTGCTTGGCCGATGCCGGCTCATGATCCGGGTCTGGCGATGTTTGGCGCCATGCTGCCTAAAGACGGTGATGTGGAAAAAGCTCAAAAGATTCTCATCGAAACGGTTGAGTCAACTTTTGATAAAGAACCCTTGCAGGCTGAAGATCTCTCCTTGATGGCTCGAGAAGAAAAAACGCTCTACGAAAGAACTTTTGCCGATCCTGAAACGTTCGGCGTGGATATTTCGGACTTTATTGCTTTGGGGGACTGGCGGCTTTTCTTTATTCATCGTGACAGTTGGGAAAAGATGAAGCCTGAAGATGTGATGCAGGCTTGGAAGCGCTATTTTGTGCGTGATAACCGCGTAGTTGGTACGTTTATTCCTGACAATAAGCCCGAGCGCGCGCAAATGACTCCGGCTCCGACTTTGGATCAAGTTCTCTCTGAGCATAAATTCAAGGAACAGGGCCAGGAAGCTGAAGTCTTTGATTCCAGCCCTGCTAATCTTAACGCACGCACAGAGCGCTTTGCCATCGGAGACGTTAATGTCGCCCTTTTACCGAAAAAGACGCGCGGTGAAACCGTTGTAGTCAGAGCGCAATTCCGTTATGGCAACTACGATTCCCGCAAAGATAAGCGAGCCGTGGCGGCTTTGATGAGTGCCATGCTTGAGCGCGGAACAAAAACCATGAGCCGCGAGGAAATCAATGATGCTTTCACAAAACTTCAGATTGAAGGAGATATCGGACAATTTACGACCACTCGTGAACATTTGGCCGATGCCTTGAAACTGATGGGAGAACTTTGGACGCAATCGTCCATGCCGCAAAAGGATTTTGATGAATTAAAGGCCGAGTTTGCCAATGACGTTCAATCCCGAATGGACGATCCGCGCATTCAAGCCCGTGATGCAATCACCGAGCACTTCAATCACTATCCTAAAGATGATCCGCGTTATCGTCTGACAAGCAAGGAGTTGAAGGAAGCGATTGAGAAGACATCACTTGAAGATGTGAAAAACTACTACGACAAACAGTTCGGAATCGAACGCGGGGAAATCTCTATTGTCGGTGATTTCGATGCCCAAGCTGTCCGCGCTCAACTTGAAGGTTTGTTAAATCAAAAAGCTTCTCAGGTTCCATATGAACGAATCGTTCGTGAGCATTTTGATACGCCTGCCACGCGCATCATTATCGACACACCTGATAAGGAAAATGCAACGATTGTCGCTCGGTTTGATTTCGCTCAGAATAAAAACGACCCGGAGACCGACGCGATGTTGCTTGCCAACTGGATTTTTGGCGGCAGCTCCGGTCTTTCCAATCGCCTAATGCTTCGTCTTCGTCAAAAGGACGGTTTAAGTTACGGCGCCGGCAGCAGTGTTAATATTCCTGCTTTTGGCAATGATGCGAGTTGGACCATGCAGGCTATTTTGGCTCCTCAAAATTTGAGAAAAGCTGAAATTGCCCTGTATGAAGAAATTGACCGCGTTTTGAAGGAAGGCTTTACACAAGAGGAATTGGATGAAGCGAAAAAAGGCTTTATCGAATACCGTGCGGTCAATCGCAGTCAGGATAACCTTATTGCCTATCATTGGGTTCAAATGATGAATGAGGGAGTGGACTGGACAGAAGCCCAGGATCGAGACGAAACGGTGCGCAACTTGACTCTTGAAGAAGTCAACAATGCCTTCCGTAAAATGGTCGATCGCAATGGGTTGACGGTTGTTTTGGCCGGTGACCAGAAAAAGGCAATGACTCAAGAATAAGCCACTTTCCCGGATGCAAAAAAAAAAGGCCTCGGTTGTCATTTTGTGACCGAGGCTTTTTTGTCAGTAATTTAAAGGCTGTATGGAAGTGCTGACATTGAGAAAGAAACACCATTGATTTGATAGGTGCCGCCTTCCATACTCTTTAATGTGACTTCGGCTAAGACAACGGTTTCAGCGCTTGAATTCACGCTCATTACGACGTTACCGACTGCTTGATTGGCTTGGAAAATGTCCGTGTTAGCTAAGACAGTAACAGAATCGTTGCTCTTTAACACGATCATTCGGCGAGGCGTTGAGCCGATGTGTTGAACGCGCGAGATGATTTCTTGGCCAGGATAGCAGCCCTTATCAAAAACTAGGCCGCCAATTTTGTCCAGATTAATCCATTGAGGTATGAAGGCTTCTTTAGTCTTTTCAAAAACCCACGGTGTGCCTGATTCAATTTCACTCTTAAACCAAAGAGCGGCATCATCGGTTACGCCTGTAAAACGTTCACTGAGGGTTTGAGCATCGCCAACAACCATAACTCTGGCTTTATTGTTCCAATCACTGACGCGACAGATCAAATAACCATCGGTTAAAACGGCATGGTCAATCTCGGGCGGAGCGATATCCGGGTCAATGAGACCGTAAACGGATAATTCTTGAGCTTCTCGGATGGTTACCTTACTTCTCAAGATAAACATGGAAAGACGTTTAACGAATCCTGCGACAAGATCGGTGGGCAAAATGAGCAAGTAGGCATCGTTATATTTAACGACACGCATGAGGGCGAGTATTCTGCCTTGCGGCTGACAGTAAGCCGCTAAACGAAAGGATTCGCCAAGATTTTTAATGTGGTTGGTGAATTGACCGTGCAGAAAAACTTCTGCATCTTCTCCCTTAACTTCAAGAATAGAAAATTCTTTAAGCAAAGAAACAAACGGTTTTACTTCGTATTTGTCTAATGTCCAAGAGCCAGAGATGTGATTTTCCATGTCAAGCGACTCCAAAATTCAATGCAGGCTGATATTATGGAGGCTTCAAAAAAATTGTGCGAATTTGCCTTCAATGTTTAAATTCAATACGGACACTATTGAGAAACTTAAAGCGGTAGATAAACGATATTGGGCCATGGGACTGGCTGCCGGTGTTGTGGCTGTCGGCCTCTTTTTCGTTTGCGCCAATCAAATTACTTTGACTGACGAAGCCTTATCTAAAAAAGAAATCACATTCAATGTACCGCCCGGAACGCCTGCAGCTCGAATTCCTGCCATCCTTGAAAAAGAGGGGGTTGAGGTAAACGATTTTTACTTCAAGCTTTCACTTCGTCTGACCGGTGCTCATAAAAATCTTCACGCGGGTTTTTATCGTGTGTATCCGGATGATACGGTTGGTAGCATTACCGAACGCCTTTCAAAAGGCGAGGCTTATCTTTTTTCCTGGCGCATTCCTGATGGCTCTACCTATTGGGAAGTTCGTAAAAGTTTAAATGCCCTGGACGGCATAAAGCACGACTCTCGTGACATGACCGCTGAGGCACTATTGTTTGCTATCGGCGCGAAGGAAACTCATCTGGAAGGACTCTTTGCACCGGATACGTATAACTTTCATGCCAACGTCTCTGACCTTTTGATTTTAAAAAAGGCCTATGAACAGCAACAAGCAATTCTCACAGAAGAATGGACCAACAGAGGGGCGGATTGTCAGGTTGATACACCGTACGAAGCGTTGATTCTCGCCAGTATCGTGGAGCGCGAGGTCGCCAGAAGTGAAGATCGGGCAATCGTCGCCGGAATTTTCTCCAATCGTTTAAGAATTAAGATGCCTCTGCAAACCGACCCAAGTGTGATTTATGGTGAGGGGGAATCTTTTGGCGGGGATATCAAACGCAAACACCTGAGCAAAAAGACACCTTACAATACGTACCGTTTCGTCGGTTTGCCGCCCACTCCGATCGGCAATCCGACCCGAGAAAGCATTCACGCGGTTTTACACCCGGCTAAGACGGACTATCTCTATTTTATTAATAAGGCAAATGGGGATTTAGTTCCATCGAAAACCTTAGCCGAACACAATCGTGCGGTACGACGTTACATTTTGAATAAAGGACAATAGGCTCATGCGAGGACGTTTCATTACTTTTGAAGGCATTGATGGCGCCGGTAAAAGCACCCAGATTGACGTCATTGAGGAAACGCTCAGAGCGCGAGGTCTCGAAGTTATTCGCACACGTGAGCCGGGTGGTACGCCCCTAGGTGAAGTTATCCGCAAAGAACTTTTATCCGTTTCAATGGATCCGTCAACTGAGACGCTTTTATTTTTTGCTTCCAGAGCCGAGCATATCGCAAAAGTGATCCGTCCGGCCATTGAGCGCGGAGCTTGGGTCTTAAGCGATCGCTTCACCGATGCGACTTACGCCTATCAGGTTGGTGGCAGAGGTTTCCCGGCTCATAAAGTGGAAGAACTTGAGCGATGGACCCAAGGGGATTTACAACCCGATCGCACGGTGCTCTTTGATATTGAGCCAGAGGTCGCTGCCGAACGAGTCGCGCGAGCCCGCAATCTTGATCGATTTGAAAAAGAAAATTTAGACTTTTTCAAACGAGTCCGACAGGCGTATTTGACGAGAGCCAATCAGTCGCCCAATCGTTTCCTGATTGTCAACAGCATGCAGGATAAAAATACAGTGAGCGCTATCCTTCGCAAGGAGTTCTCAACATGGGCTTAGCGGTTTATCCCTGGCAAGAGGAACTCGCCCGCGAGCTTGTCAGTTTCAAAGATAATCTCCCCAACGGTCTTCTGGTATACGGTCCACGCGGGATCGGCACGATCGACTTGGTCATCGCTTACGCCAAGAGTCTATTTTGCGAGCATCCGCACAAAGACGGCACGCCGTGTGGAGAGTGTAAGGGTTGCAAAATGGCCAACGCCTTTACGCATCCGGACTTGCGTTACGTTGTGAGCGAAGCAGAATCGATCCCTCGGGGTATCCCTTTTGAACCGCCCTCCAATGCGACAAAAGACAGAAAAATTTACCGGGAAATTCTCATTCACCAGCCCCGGGAGCTCACGGACTTTTTAAATTTGGCGCCTCACGTTGATAAAGGACGTCGGATCATTGTGGTCTACCCGGCCGATGCCATTCGAGCCGATGCGGCAGCCACATTCCTGAAAAGTCTAGAAGAGCCGCCGGAGAGAACAACTTTCTTGTTGGTTGCTGATGATATTGACCGCGTGCTGCCTACCATCCGTTCACGCTGCCGATTGTTAAGGGCAAAGGCGCCGACTCACGAAGAATCATTGAATTGGCTCAAAAGTGTGGGGGTTGATGACGCGGAAGAGGCTTTAGCGCGTGCCGCCGAACGTCCGTGCCTTGTAACCGATGAGCGCTCCATTCGTAATAACACGGATATCGACGCCAAAGTCCGTGATCAGCTTTTGACGCTAACAACAATGGCTCCGGCTATTCGAATGGCGCTTTTAAAGACTTTGGCTCAAGGAGCCTTTATTGAATTAACCAATATTGCGGTTAAAGAAGGACGATCTGCCTTGCCGGTGTCTGCCGTATTGCCGGTTTTGGAGCGTTGGAGTTATGACCTCTTGGCTGTTAAGCAAGGACTTGAACCTCATTATTTCCCAGCCTATTCTCCTCAGATGAAAAGGTTGGTCAGCTCAGTGGACGCTGAGAAGCTATTTAAATACAGTGATTCACTCAAAGCAATGAGGCGTGTTGTCACGCATCCGTTAAATGCTCAACTGATTCTCGAACAGGCCATTCTTCGCTACCGCAAAACAATGGCCAATCAGGATTTCGACTAAGTTAGAAGGCTTTTAGTTTTCTCATAGCTCGTGCAACTTCACTTTCTTCAGGCGTGAGGTAGCGGCTGGTTGTCCCGACGCTTGCATGCCCCATTGCGTTTTGCACGACATTAACCGGCATCTCTTTTAAGGCAGTCGTTGCAAAGGTATGCCTTAGCCAGTGTGTGGAACTGGCCCTGAATTTGGCAGCGTCCAATGGATGCTCCGCTTCAACGTGCGAAGCGACCTCTTCAAGAAATTCTTCAAGTGCCCGATAAAGTCCCGAGCGGCTCAGTGCCGTTCGCTTAGCTTGACCGATTCGCTGCTCGGTTTTCTTGCCTCGGCCCAACGAACTCAATAGCGGCGTATCCGGATCAATCAAGCCCAAATGAGCCAGTCCTCGCATTGTCAGATAATGATTAATGAGAGCTACCTGTTCATCTTGGAGGGGAAGGCGTCTGACTTTATCGCCCTTACCGACAACTTCAATAACGGTAATGGTGTCATTGTCTATTCGACGTTCGACAATCCAAGAGGCTCTTGCCTGAAGCATTTCACTTGCGCGCAATCCCAGTCCCTTGCCAAACATCAAAATAACAGCCATTCGAGCGTGACGTTCATTGTCATCCTGAGACTCGAAGAAGTCGTAAATGCTCTGCCATTGCTCCTCGCTGAAGGAGCGGTCGGCAAAAGCCTTCGGGGCGCCTTCACCGTCCAGATAGGGAACTTTTGAGGAAATCTGATCAAAGGGGTTGTAGATGATATAGCCTGTTTTCTTTAAAAAATTAAAAAGCTGACGCACCACCGTCACCGACATTTTTCTCGAAGTATGCGAGAGGGCGCTGTTAAACGGACGCCAGTTTTCATTGTCTCGTGGTGTATTTTTTGCGCCAATCCAGTTGTGTTGGGGATTTTTCCAACGTTTAGCCCAATCTTTCTCATTTAATCGTCCGAGTTCTTCAAGCCATCGCAAATAGTCTGCGGCTTCTTGCACACCAACTGAACTCATGGCGATGTCTTTTTCAACTGTGCACCAGAGTAAAAAGCGTTCAGCCTCTTTTCGATACACGCCTTGCGTATTGACATTTCCGGCTCGGGCAGAAAGCCAAGCCTTAACTGCTGACAGATCATCAGAGGCTTCGAGACTTTTCTTTGAATCATCACCTCTGTTTGTGCCGCTTCGTCCATCAAGACCAATGTCAAGATGTATTTTTTCTAAAGGCACAATTCTGGGATTGGGAGGAAAGTCAGGAATTGAAAAATTTCCTTTATCTTTCTTTTTTGTTTGAGTATTTCGGATCAATCCATTCGTAGATAACCACAGCGTTAAAGCTTTTCGATCTTCTTCTGAAGCAATGACCTTACCTAAATCATTTTTTTTGATTAATTTGACAAGATCAGAGACGGTGAGACAGTTTTTTTCAAAAGCTTTAAAAGCCACCTCCGTTATGAAAATATCCTTGAGTCGTGTTTTAGAGGTCACTTTTTCAGGTAATGGATCCAGAAATAAAACAGGCATTTTTTAAACTTATGTTGAATAACGGTGTAATTTTAGCCAGTATTCACTAAGATTAGCCTTTTGGTTGACAAGATATTTTCATCATGCGGCGTTTTCTGATTACCTGTGTTGCCATCTTAGTGGTGCTCTTTTCCGCCATGGGGGTGGAATCCCTCATTATGGGTGATCATAATTCGATTCTGAGGCAAACCCTGACAAGTCCTGTTAAACAATTTATTGACGGCTCCAGAATCAATTCAAATCAGGTGGTCGTCGCCGTCGATGCGCAAATAGACCCTTATATGCAAAGGACCTATTTCAAAGCGACCATTGATGCCATTGATAAAACTGTTCGAAACGCTGACAAATTCTTAGTTCTGAAGTTTTTGGATCGTGAGACGATTTCTGCCATGTTGGCCGACGGCGAAATCGATTTCCTGATCAGCGAATCCGATTTCTATGCAAGCCTGGCTTTTGAAGACAAGATTAAGGCTATTGCCATGCTTTGGCGGGCTCAAGCCAAGTCTCCAAGTTATTCAGCGGCTTCGACTATCGTTGTTAACGCTGAAAACGAAAAAATTTACACTTTGACTGACATCGCAACCGGCTCGTATCGTGTGGCAGCCACTTCGAGTGATTCGTTCGCTGGCTTTACGATAGCCAAGGAGCCTTTCGCAGAGAAGAATTTGTCGTGGCAGGCGGCTTTCAAAAATATTGTCTTCACCTCCAATCGAAATCCTTTGGAAGTTTTAAACGCGGTTAAAACAGGTAACGCCGATGTGGGCATTGTTCCGGCCTGCTTTATTGAACAGGTCATGATTCGCAATCAAGCTCACTTGAGTGATTATCGCGTCATCAATCCTCAGCCGGTCACTGAGATGGCTTGTCAGCACTCAACCAATGCTTATCCGAGTCTCATGGTCTCTTATCGAAACGGAGTGGACAGTAACTACATCCTTGATATGACCAACACTTTGTTGGGACTCAAACTTCCCTTCGGTACAACTTGGAGCATGCCTGAAAACACCCGTGAGCTATACGATCTTATGTATCACTTGCGAATCGGTCCTTACAATAATGTTACCTATTCGGCCATTTATCGGACTTTCAGTGAAAATCGTACGATCTTTATTACTGCGATTTTCTTAATCGTTGCGGGTTTTTTCTATAACTTGATTATTTCAGTGGAAGTGGCTTCGCGCACGAAGGCCTTGAAACGGGCTCTGGCGGAAAAAGACCGAATTTCAAAGCAACAGGAGCAAACCAATGAATACATCTCACGTTTGGAACGAACCGGCATTGTCGGTCAGATGTCGAGCATGATTGCTCATGAGTTAAAGCAACCTTTAGCAACAGTTTCCAATTATTCAAGAGGATTGCTGCGACGCATTGAAAGGGGATCGGCCGATAAAGACACGATCGTCAAAGTTCTTAAAGAAATTGAGTACCATACCGAGCGCGCCAATGACATCGTCGATCACGTTAGAAGTTACGCCAAACCCCATGAGGTAAAGCGTGAAGAACATGATTTGCGTGATATCGTTGCCAAGACCGTGGCTACTTTTGAAAAGTCCGGCCGTACAACGGTTCCCGTCATTGTTGAAGGGGAGCGTCATGCACTGGTCGAAGCCGACGATTGGGAAATCGAATTGGCTCTTTTGAATCTATTGAAAAATTCCGCGGATGCTTTCACGGAGATTCATCCTGCGATGCGTGATGAAGACGAAGACGTCATTCGCATCCGTATTGAGGATCATGAGGATACGTGGTGGATTCGCGTCATCGATAACGCCAAGCTGGTGGATGAAAGCTTTACAGAGCAATTCTTCCAAAAACTTGAGACGACAAAATCTCATGGCTTAGGACTGGGGCTATCAATTGTAAGCTCATTGGCCGAACGTCACGCCGGGCGCGTTTGGGCCGAGCCCAATCCGGGGCGCGGCGTTATAGTGACGATTGAATTGCCGAAATACCAGCCTATCGAAGAAAAAATCTGATCACAAACGGGACCTCAACAAGGTCCCTATCGCTTAACTGAACGTAATATCGTATTGTTCAGGACTGTAACAGCTTTCCACCTGAAGCGACACCGGAGAGCCGATAAAATCCTGAAGCAGATCCAAGGCGGCCGCCTCATCTTCAAGAAAGAGATCAATGACTGTTTGGCTGGCGATAATGCAAAAACTTTTAATGCCAGGATATTGTCGCCACTCTCGAAGGATTTCTCGCAGTATCTCGTAGCAGACCGTTCGAGCCGTTTTAATTTCACCGCGGCCGCCGCAAAGCGGGCAGGGCTCACAAAGAATATGGCCGAGCGAGTCCCTCGTGCGCTTACGGGTCATTTCAATTAAACCCAGCTCCGTGAAATTACTCATCGTAATATGCACTCGATCGGTTGAAACCGCTTTTTGAAGTTCGGCGAGAACCGCGGCTCGGTGTGCATCCTTTTCCATGTCAATGAAGTCAATAATGATAATGCCGCCTAAATTACGTAGTCTCAATTGACGTGCAATGACACGGGCCGCTTCAAGGTTGGTTTTGAAGACCGTGTCGCCAAAATCGCGTTTGCCGACATAGGCGCCGGTATTCACATCAATCGTGGACATGGCTTCATTTTGATCAAAAATCAAGTAGCCGCCTGATTTGAGGTCAACCCGTCTTGAAAGCGCTTTTTCGATTTCGTTTTCAATGCCGTATTGTTCGAAAAGGGGAATTTCTCCGGTGTACATTTCCAGTTTATCGGCGACCGTCGGAACAAAATTTTCTGCAAATTCCGATAGCGCTTCAATATTGTCATCCCAGGAGTCAACCAGCACGCGGGTGGTGTTTTCATTGACCATGTCGCGCAAAGCGCGGGATTCCAAGTACAAATCCTGATAAAGAATAGAAGGGGCGCTGCAAACGGAAATCTTGGCTGATATTTGCTTCCACAGTCTGCTCAAATACTCCATATCGGTGAGGAAATCCTCACTTGTCGCACCTTCAGCACAGGTGCGCACGATATAGCCGCCTTTTTCAGTTTCAGCTCGGACGGCTGTTACTAAAGCTTTTAATCGCTCACGTTCTGTTTCATCTTCAATACGTTGAGAGACACCGATATGAGGTTCTTTAGGTAGGTAAACCAGTTTGTGACCGGCCAAAGAGATAGTGGTGGTAAGCCTTGCGCCTTTTGTGCCGATCGGATCTTTTGATACTTGAACGATAACGGATTCGCCTTCATGTAAAACGTATTCGATAGGCTTATAGGTTCCGTCATCTTGTCGGGCTGTGAAAATATCATGAACATGCAAAAAAGCGGTTCGCTCAAGACCGATATCGATAAAAGCTGATTGCATGCCGGGCAAAACACGCATCACTTTGCCCTTATAGACGTTGCCGACCAACCCTCTTTGGGCCCGTCTTTCAATATGCAAATCTTCAAGAATGCCGTTAACCATGACAGCCACGCGAGTTTCTTGGGCTGAACAATGGATTAATAATTCTTCGCTCATAATTTTCTTCAACAATTTCTTTTGGCTTCTTAGTCTACTGGATCAGGTCTATGAGCGCCACAGTCAGTTTCTTCCCTCAGACTTAAGAAAGCCATTCTTTGACAAAAGAAAATATCTTCAAGTGCCTTATATCAGAAGGCTCTATTTGTTAGAATGTTTGCCAATTTATAGACCGAGTCGATTTTTCTTAGAGAGTAGCCATGTCTGATATTAAATTGAGCGGTCAAACCGCTTTGAAGGCTCATACGGGGATGGGACTGTACGTTTGTCCCAACGACGATGAAGGCCTCAATTCTCTTTACTACACGATTGAAGTCAATGATGCCCAGGGTGTTGCTTTTCTCAGAAGACTTTTGACAGTGGATGTGAAAAATATCCACCGCGGAGAGGTGCGTCAAAGTTTTATTCTGAATGCTTTGGGCTTAATGACTGATTTTGTTTGGGTAGCTCATTTGCCCGATAGCGATGAACATTTCCGTGTGGTCTTTCAGTCGCTCGACACTTTAGCGTGGATGCACCAAGTAGCAAAAGCCTTTGATGAAGACTTCACAACGCTGAAAACATCGACGGCGATTTTATTTGCCGATCAAACCAATACCCCTCATGGTTTGATGGCGGACGGCAAGGTTCAGGTTATGAAAACGAGCAAGGGCGAGGTGCTTGCCATGCGAGTCGGAGCGATGACCCTTCTTCAGGGAGAAGAGAAAGCCTTTGAAAACTTCACTCACCCTGGAATGGAAATGCTCGATGAACTGTCGGCGATAACACTTTGCTACGTTTCGAAGTCGCCGTTGGCCTTTGCCTGGCAAGCCAATGATTTGATGCCCGGTGACGTTAATGGTGCTGCTTATATTGATTTTTCCGATCCGGCGCGCATGTTTATCGGTCGCGCATTGACCGAAGCTCGTCTTAAAGCCGGCGAAGCGAAAAAAGCGGTTGTTTTGTCGTCTCATCAAGATGAAGCTGAGGCTTGGTTTGAAAATCCCTCTGAAGTGATTCTTTTAACAGAGGAGGGTGTACCGGTTGCCAAAAGTGCCTTTGTCGGTTTATTGGGAGATAAATTGACGTGTGTGGCTTTTGTGCCGCAATCAATTGATTCCTCTCGGCTGATTTGGATGAATGGCGGAGAGGAACAGGCTTACCGAGTGGAAGTCCTTTCCTAATAGCTAGGAGAAAAACGTGAGCGTTAGTGTTTTTGATATTTTCCGTGTCGGGATTGGTCCCTCGTCTTCTCATACAGTGGGACCCATGCGTGCCGCGGCCCGTTTTAGTAAAGAATTGATCGCTAAGGGACTCACGCAAAAGACAGCCCGCATTTGGGTGGATTTAATGGGAAGCCTGGGAGCAACGGGTGTAGGCCATGCCACGGACACAGCCTTTCAATTAGGGCTCATGGGGATGCTTCCCGCCAATGTCGATCTTGATTTGGCACCGAAGATTCTTCAAGCCATCAAGACTGAACACCAACTCAAACTGCCTGACGGTACCGTCATTGAATTTGACCCGGACAAAGATATTATTCTAAGTCCGGAAAAAGTGGCGATCTACCACACCAATGCTATGCACGTCATTGCCCAGGATATAGACGGTCAGGTGCTACTGTCTCGTCGTTACTACTCTGTGGGCGGTGGCTTTATTGTTGAAAGCGACCCGGACAATTTCGATAAGGTTTCCGAAGATAAGGAAACGGTTCACACCAAACCGCAACCCTATCCGGTCAATAGCGCTGCCGATCTTCTGAAGTGGTGCCGAGAAACCGGTTTAAGTATTCCTCAAATCGTCCGAGCCAATGAAAAGGTTTGGTGGGAAACGGACGAAAAAATCAACGCGCAGCTCGACTACCTTTGGTCGGTCATGAAGGATTGTGTTGCACGAGGATTAAAAAATGAGGGGATCATGCCCGGTCCCATGAAAGTGCGCCGCCGAGCAAAACAGATGTACGAAAAGCTTGACTACGAACATCGTACATTAAATGATCCCTTGGCTGTTCTCGATTGGGTTAATGCATTTGCCTTTGCGGCCAACGAAGAAAACGCCTGCGGTGGCCGTGTTGTGACCGCACCAACGAATGGTGCTGCCGGTGTTATTCCGGCTGTTCTTCATTACTACATGAAGTTTATTGACTCGGCCGATACGAATGGAGTGAGAGATTTTCTCTTGACAGCCGGTCAAATTGGAATTCTTTATAAAGAAAACGCATCCATTTCAGGCGCTGAAGTGGGTTGCCAAGGAGAAGTGGGCGTTGCGTGTTCCATGGCCTCTGGCGGCTTGGCTCAGGTGCTCGGTGCCACGCCTGAGCAGGTAGAAAACGCGGCTGAAATCGGAATGGAACATCATTTAGGGATGACTTGTGACCCTGTGGCAGGCCAAGTTCAAATTCCTTGTATTGAACGAAATGCGGTCGCCGCGGTAAAAGCTATCAATGCCGCACGTCTGGCGCTGATGGGTGATGGTCACCACTACGTTTCATTGGATCAGGTCATTGTGACAATGCTCAAGACCGGTTTGGACTTGCAGATGAAGTACAAAGAAACCAGCCGTGGCGGTTTAGCGGTCAGTGTGGTTGAGTGTTAAAAATTCTTTGACTCTATGAAGGATCGAGCCGCTTTAAGCGGCTCGTTTCGTCTTGGTTATTTGGTTTTTCGAATGTAGGTTCTGAAGCTGTAGCTAAAGGGGTGCGCATCGGTTGCGGGGAAGGATTCTTCTTCAGCCAGTGCCCATTCATCGTCTGATAACGGTGTAAAGAAGGCGTCACCTTCAAAATCAGCATTCAGATAAGTGATATGAGCCACTTCAACCTGAGGCATCGCTTCCTGATAGATTTGCGCTCCGCCCATAATGAAGGCAACGGGCGCGTCCTTCACAGCCTCTAAAGCCTCTTCGAGACTGGCCACAACCGTTGCCCCTTCAGCAACGTAGTCCTTTTGACGCGTAATGACAACATTTCGTCGTCCGGGCAGGGGACGGCCCAAAGACTCCCACGTTTTCCGTCCCATAATGACCGGTTTCCCAAGCGTCGTGCGCTTAAAGTTTTTCAAATCTTCAGGCAAATACCACGGTAATTTGTTGTCCTTGCCGATTACGCCGTTGCGGGCGTGGGCGACGATTAAATGTAATTGCGTCATCGAATTCTCCTTTAGACCGCCACCGGGGCTTTAATAGCCGGATGAGGGTCATAGCCCACAATTTCAAAATCCTCATACTTGTAATCGAAAATGGAGTCCGGACGACGTTTAATGACAAGTTTCGGATAAGGACGGGGCTCACGAGACAATTGTAAGCGCACTTGATCAAAGTGGTTGTTGTAAATATGGCAGTCGCCGCCGGTCCATACAAAGTCACCCACATCCAAGTCACACTGTTGGGCAAGCATATGTGTCAAAAGTGAGTAGCTTGCGATGTTAAAGGGGACGCCTAAGAAAATATCGCAAGAGCGTTGATAGAGTTGACACGATAATTTTCCGCCGGCCACATAGACTTGGAACATCATGTGGCAGGGCGGCAGGGCCATCTTCGGTAATTCAGTGACATTCCACGCCGTGACAATCATGCGGCGAGAGTCAGGATTGTGTTTAATGGTATGAACAAGTTCAGCGATTTGATCAACGGTTTTATCATCAGCCCCGCGCCAATTTCGCCACTGAACACCATAGATGGGACCAAGATCTCCGTTTTCATCGGCCCATTCATCCCAAATCGTCACCCCATTTTCTTTAAGGTAACGGATGTTGCTGTCACCCTTTAAGAACCAGAGCAACTCATGGATGATTGATCGCAAGTGAAGTTTTTTGGTGGTGACAAGGGGAAAACCGTTCTGAAGATTAAAGCGCATTTGATAGCCGAATACGGAACGCGTGCCCGTGCCGGTTCGATCGCTTTTATCGACACCATGGAAGAAAACATGGCGCATCAAATCTTCATATTGATGTTCAACTAACATTTTTATAGCCCTCAATAAATATTTCTACTTATTGTACTGAAGTGTTATTTGAATATTTTTGTCTTCATTCCTACTTTTGTTTATTTGACTAAAAATAATTTTTTATTGTTTTTAGATAAAAAATTATCTATACTCAAAACATGAGCAATAAAAATTTACTTCCCTATTTTTCTGTGGCTGAATTGATTGCGAGGACTTTCCCTGATGCCGAAGTCGTCCTGCACGATCTTTCGTTGCCTCAACATTCCGTCATTTATGTCGCCAACGGTACAGTCACCGGGCGCAAAGTCGGCCAAACCTTTCATCATTTGATCGAAAAAGCGGTTTTCGCGGGCAACCCCGAGGACGGTGTCGTTGATAACTACACATTCGAAAAAGACGGCCGTCAGATTCGATCCTCTTCGCTTTTAATCCGAAACGAACAAAAAAAGCTGATCGGTGCCTTATGCATCAACATTGATACAACGCAAGCGTCTGCACTGCTCAATTTAGCTCAAGGACTGTTAACGGGACGGAGAGCCGATACAAACTCAGGCAGTAAAGCACTTCCCGATAGCTTGGGGCAGAGTTGTCCCGTTACTGTTGAAAAAAGCAATGAAGAAAGCGTCCGACAGTTTGTCAACAATATGGTCGATTCGATGATTCGCGAACTTGAGCTCGAAGGCAAACACACCAAAGAAGACCGCCTGGAGTTGATTCGGTTTATGGACGAAAGGGGAGTGTTCCTCGTTAAAGGATCAATGGAATACGTGGCCGGTAAATTAGGGTTATCAAAAGTAACGTTATACGGCTATTTGGACAAAATTCACGGTAAACGCTGAAAAGGATGGCAAGATGAACTACATATGCACCTGTTGTGGCAAACGTACGCCGACGACCACCAAAGAACCCCGCTGCGAGTGCGGCGGTTTATTTGAACTAGACTACACACCACCAAAGTGGGATGAATCATTAATTGATAAAAGTGAGTGGAGTCAATTCCGTTATCGCCGCTTTATGGCTTTGGAAGATGATGCATGGAAGTCAGTGACAATGGGCGAAGGGATGACGCCGATTATTCGCTTTGACGATGACGTCATGCTCAAGATGGACTATTACATGCCGACTTTATCCTTTAAGGATCGGGGAGCGGCTACTTTGGTTTCGCATATGAAATCCATCGGTATCACCGACTGTGTGCAAGATTCAAGCGGCAACGCCGGTAATGCTGTTGCAGCCTATGCGGCCCGCGCAGGAATCGGCTGTGAGATTTTTGTTAAAGAAGGAACAAGTCCCTCGAAAATCCGAATGATCAAATCGCACGGGGCTAAAGTTACCGAGGTCCCCGGTAGCCGAGATCACTGTGCTGATGTCTGTCGAGCTAAAGTTCGTGATGAGCATGTTTTCTATGCCAACCACGTTTTCAATCCCTTCTTCTACGAAGGGATGAAGGCTTACATTTACGAAACGTTTGAGCAGCTTGGACGAATTCCTGCCAATATCGTTGTTCCGGTTGGAAACGGAACCCTCTACATCGGTGTCGTTAAGGCACTCGAACACTTGTTGGCTTCGGGCGTTATCGATAAATTCCCGCAAATCATCGCGCTTCAGAGCGAAAAATGTGATCCGCTCTTTAGAGCCGTTGAAATGAAAGCTGAAGAGCCTATCGAAGTTGAAGTCGTCGACACGATGGCAGAAGGTATCGCTATTGGTAAACCTTCTCGTGGACACGAGCTTTTAGAAATGGCTTATAAACACAACATCCGCTTTGTGACCGCACCTGAAGATAAAATTCTTGAGGCTCGTGCCAAATTGGCCTCCCGTGGTATTTACTGTGAACACACGACAGCGGCCAATTACGCGGCTTATTTGCATTACTGTGAACAGTACGGACCGACCCCTGATACGCTTATCACCATGTGTGGAGCGGGGATTAAATCGGACCACTAAAGACTGGTTATTGCACATTTTTGCTTTGCTAAAATAAGGCGAATTGCTTAAATGTGCATCCAAAAGCCCGTGTTGCTCTTTTCCCCTTATTTTTGAGTGAACACGGGCAGTAGTCTGTTTTTTCTAATGGATTAGGTTTTGTACAGACTGAAACCAAAGAACGTATAAGGAGGGGGTGTATTGCCTGAGTACAGGTTCTATACCAACTGACTATGAATCCGTTGATTTTCGGCGTATGGGACGGACGCTTTTACGATAACCGATCCACTTTTTCACCGGTGGCACCCGATGATCTGCCCCTGGAACAGTTCTCGCAGTTTAATCCCGGCAACCCCATCATGACCTTTGTTTGTGATCGAGGTTTCCTCGTGATGGATCGACGGGCCAATTTAGCTTTTTCGCTTTGGCGCTACTATCAGAGAGCAGTTCGCGAAACTTGCGGTAAATGCACGCCTTGCCGAGTGGGTGTCCTGGTTATTGCTGAAGCGCTTGAAAAAGCCGTAAAAGGTCATGCCTCGGAAGTCGACTGGGATTACGTCAAGTCCGTGGCGACTCAGATGAAAGAAACAAGTCTCTGCGGTATTGGTCAAACAACACCGGTAGCTTTGTTAGGCGCACTTGAATTTTGTCCTGAAGAATTGCTTCAAGCTCAAGCCGTGGCTGAAAACGTTTATGACTACTACACCGTCATGAGCGCCCCTTGTGTTGAAGCTTGTCCCGCTCACGTTGATGTTCCGCGCTACATTGATTACATCAAAGCCGGTGAACCGGAAATGAGTTCTGCGGTTCTACTTCGCCATTATCCGTTGGTTGGCAGCTGTGGCCGAGTCTGTGTCCGTTATTGTGAAAAAGCCTGTCGCCGTCAGTATCTGGACAGCCCGGTTGATATTAAAAACTTAAAGCGCTACGCGGCTGACGCCACCGGTCCTATGGAAAATCTCTTTCATCAGGCCCGCCGCGAAACCAATCCCATGAGCCCGAAAGTGGCTGTGATCGGTGCGGGTCCCGCCGGCATCAATTGTGCATACCACCTTTTACTGCAAGGCTATAAGGTTGATATCTTTGAAGCCAACAGTCATGCGGGCGGCATGGCTCAGGTGGGTATTCCGCAATACCGCTTGCCAAAAGGGCTGCTTGAGAGCGAAACCGATGTGATTGAAGAGTTGGGAGGACGTTATTTCTACCATCAGCGCCTGGGTTATGACTTCTCCATCGCCGATCTCTTTAAGCGCGGCTATAACGCCATTTTCCTTGGAGTCGGCTGCTCAAAAGGCATGTACCTTGGTCTCGACAACGAAGATACGAGCTTAACGGGTTACTTTAACGGTATTGATTTCCTGCAAAAAGTCGAGCGGGCGGTGACCGGCAATAAACCGTTCAAGTTAACCGGTGATGTGGTCGTGGTGGGCGGCGGTAACGTCGCCATGGACTGTGCCCGCTCCGCTGCTCGTCTTACCGATGGCAAAGTTCACGTCGTTTACCGTCGCACGGAAGAGGGAATGCCCGCAGACCACGAAGAAGTGGTTGCCGCTAAAGAAGAGGGGATTGTTTTTCACTTCCTGTCGGTTCAGAAAGAAATTTTGAACGAGGATGGAAAAGTCACCGGCCTAAAGATCGCCAAGATGCGTGAAGAGAAGGTTCCGGGTTCTAAGCGAGGTAAACTCATCGAAATTGAGGGTACCGACACAGTTTTGCCGTGTACCAATCTGATTGCTGCCATTGGTCAGCGCCTTGACCAAGAAGTTTTGTGCGATGACGACGGCATTATGTTTGATAAGCGTGGCAATATCTCCGTTTCAGAAGCTCTGGCTACGACTCGTCCGGGTGTTTTCGCGGGCGGAGACGCCGCAACAGGTCCCACGACTTTGATTGACGGTCTGGCCCAAGGGCAAATCGCCGCTCAATCGATTAACGAATACTTGACCCGAGGCTCGGTCGGATTTGTCGCCCGTCGTCGTATGGGTGAACTGATCAAGAAGGGAGATCTGATGAAAGAAAAGGATCCTCGGATTGATTTGTGTAAAGCCCCTCGTCATAAACTCTCGACTTTAAGTGCTCAAGAGCGCAAAGGCAATTTTGAAGAAGTGGATCTTCCGATGACAGAAAATGAAGCCATCGAAGAAGCCAATCGCTGTATGCGTTGCTACCGTATTTATGGTGTGGTGACGCAGTTGCCGATTCCGGGTAACGTCACTCATATTCAAAACCAAGCGGTTTAAGGAGTCAGATATGGAAAATTTTGCTTGGTTTAACGGACAAAAAGTCGCTTTCACAGATGGTCAAACCATTTTGCAAGTGGCTAAGCAAGCCGATATTTTTATCCCGACACTTTGTGCGTTTATGCCTTTAAACCATACGCCCGGTACGTGCCGTATGTGTTTGGTTGAAGTCTTTGATGAAGGCGATGAAGTCGGCCGCGTAGTGACAGCCTGCACAACACCGATCAAACAAGGACAAAGAATTTTTACGCGCAATGAACGTGTGCGCAAGATGCAGCAGCTGCAAATGCAGCTTCTCTTCGCAGACCACGATCAAGACTGTAAGAGTTGCTCAAGACACGGCAACTGCGAACTTCAGGACGTGGCCCTGTTTATCGGCATGCCCAATACGCCGAATCACTCAAACTATATAGCCAAACGCCCCTATGATGACTCGTCCATGGGCATCATCCGTGATGTCAATAAGTGCATCCGTTGCGGTCGCTGTGTTGAGGTGTGCCGGCAAGTGCAAGGAATCGGCGCCTTAACCATTGACAATTTCGGAACGATGGCGGGTGTGGCGATGACGGGGGCCAAACGCTGGGCTGACTCCACCAAGTGCGTCCAGTGCGGTCAATGTACGCTTGTTTGTCCGACAGGTGCCTTAAGTGAAAAAGATGAAACGGACCGTGTGCTGAATATGATCGATGATCCTGAAACGGTGACGATCGTTCAAATGGCACCGGCTGTTCGCGTGACGTTAGGCGAAGAATTTGGTCTGCCGCCCGGAGAAAACGTCGAAGAACTTATTGTCTACGGTCTAAAGCATATCGGTATTGACTATGTCATGGATACCAACTTTGCCGCCGACGTTGTCATCATGGAAGAGGGGACGGAGTTGCTTCAACGCCTTAAGGCCAGAAAAGCTAATAAGGATGTTGCACTGCCGATGTTTACGTCCTGCTGCCCGGGTTGGATCAACTACGTTGAAAAACACGCTCCGATGATTATGGAGTATTTGTCGACTACGCGTTCTCCTCAGGCTGTTTTCGGTGCGCTCGCCAAAGCCCTGTTGCCGCAGCGGCTCAATATTGCCCGTGAAAAGCTACGCGTCATTTCCATCATGCCGTGTACTGCAAAGAAAGGCGAAGCACAACGTCCGACTTTGGCCCGCGAAGAAGGTCTTGATGTGGATGCTGTTTTAACGGTTCGAGAATTGGCAAAGCTTTTGCGTCGTTGCGGGATGCATTTAAAGAATTGCAAACCCATGAAGCACGATCAAAACCTCTTTACCGAATACTCCGGTGCAGGGGCTATTTTCGGTACAACCGGCGGGGTAATGGAAGCGGCGGTCAGAACTGTTTATGCGTTGACGCATAACGGCGAAACTTTAAATCCGATTGTCTTTGAACCGGCTCGTGGGTTAGATGGTGTAAAAGAGGCCGAAGTGGATCTGGGAGAGTTGGGCACGGTCAGGATCGCTATTGTTCATGGACTAGCCAGAACACAAGCGTTGCTCGATAAGATGAGCGCGGGTGAAGTTGTATATGACTTTGTTGAAGTGATGGCTTGCCCCGGTGGCTGTATCGCAGGCGGCGGCACCCCTCGCAAAAAGAATAACTATCAACTCAATACGCTTGAGCGCCAAAAGGGAATTTACCGCATTGACGATAAGGCAAGTGTGCGTGAATCGCACAAGAACCCCGAAATCGCTGCGCTATATCGTGAATCGTTAGGAGAACCGGGCTCTCATCTGGCCCATGAACTCTTACACTGCGAATATCGCTCAAAGAAGAGTGAAAAGAGCGTTTCGGATATTCGTAAACTCTGGCAAGTGTTAAGTTCTCGTTATACGGAACCGACTAAAAAGCGTTAAAATCACCTCCGAGTCTCAGGGCGGGGTGAAATTCCCCACCGGTGGTTACAGTCCACGAGCGCGGGACGGGTTTAAAACATCCGTCCCGGTCAGCAGAATCGGTGCAATTCCGATACCGACGGTTAAAGTCCGGAAGAAAGAGCAATAGCTTTCCTCACAGAGGGTATGAAGTCTTCATATCCTCTTTCTCCCTGATGCGAATTTTGAATTTCTTCTCAATGAAAGGATACTTTTATGCATCAGTCTGAAAACCTTCTGGCGCAATATGGCGTTGACAGCTACACGCGCGTTAAGCGTGCGATTGCTGATCTGCGAGCCGGGCGCGGAGTCATGGTTGTCGATGACGAAAACCGTGAAAATGAAGGGGATTTGATTTTATCCACCGATTTTCTGACCGTTGAGCAAATGGCTCTGATGATTCGAGCCTGTTCGGGGATTGTTTGTGTTTGCTTGCGTGATGAGGACTGCAAGCGCCTGGAACTTCCCCAGATGGTTGAAAATAACACCAATACCCAGGGAACTGCTTTCTGCGTTTCCATTGAAGCTGCGCATGGCTGTACGACAGGCGTCAGCGCCAAGGATCGCGTCACCACGATTAAAGCGGCCGCTAATCCCAATGGGAAACCCGAGGATCTCTTGCGCCCGGGTCACGTTTATCCGCTTCGTGCTCGTCCCAACGGCGTGCTTGAGCGCCGTGGTCACACGGAAGCAACGGTTGATCTCATGCGCATTGCCGGACTTAATCCGGCCGGCGTTCTTTGCGAATTGATGAATCCTGATGGAACAATGGCGAAGTTGCCCCAAGTTTGTGAGTTTGCCAATTTGCACGGCTTGTGTGTGATCACCGTTGAAGATTTGGTTCGATACAGGCAAGCTTTTAACTGCTAATCGGTTCAAGTGGGTCGTCTTTAAAAGTCCGGGCGTTTGTTCCCGGACTTTTTTGTTTCGCAATCTAAGCGATAGTGCTCATAGCTACAGGTTAATGACTATTCCCATTTCTCAAATGTTACGGGATAATGAGGCGGTAAATTTTTATGGAGTAAAAAAATATGAAACGTCGATCCCTCATTTCGTTGTGCCTTTGTGCGATTGCAGCCGGCGGTTTGTTGACGGCATGCTCCGATAAAGCAGTAGAAAATGGAGTTTTGAAAGTCGGTGCTTCCCCGGTGCCGCACGCCGATATTTTAAAAGCCGCCCAGCCGATGCTGGCTAAAGAGGGCGTAAAGCTTGAAATCATTGAATTTACCGACTATGTTCAGCCCAATATGGCTCTGGCTGATAAAGAATTAGACGCCAATTTCTTCCAACACAAACCCTACTTAGATAATTTCGCCAAGGAAAGAAAACTTCAACTTGAGTCCTTAGTGGCCGTTCACATTGAGCCGATGGGCGTTTACTCCAAGAAAGTGAAGGATATCAAGGAAGTGGCTGACGCTGCTAAAGTGGCCATTCCGAATGACCCGACGAACGGTGGCCGCGCTTTGAAGATTTTGGCTGATGCCGGCTTCTTCACCTTGAAAGAAGGTGTTGGCGTTAACGGAACGCCCGCTGACATCGTTGATAATCCGAAGAAGATTCAAATTGTAGAAATGGAAGCTGCGGTGCTGCCGCGCGCATTAGACGATGTCGATTTTGCTGTTATCAATTCCAACTATGCTTTGGGCGTCAACCTCAATCCGATGAAGGACGCTCTTTTTATGGAAAGCAAGGATTCTCCCTACGCCAACATTGTGGCCATTCGTAGTGGTGACAAACGCGAAGACTTGCAAAAGCTTGCCAAGGCTTTGACCTCTCCTGAAATGCGTAAGTTCATTGAAGAGAAATATCAAGGTGCAGTCGTTCCAGCCTTCTAATTTAGGGAACGATAAATACAGAAAATCCGGCGCAAAGCCGGATTTTCTGCTTCTAGTGGGTTAAAAACTCACGTGATCGGGTTCTAATCCCGAAAAGCCCATTAGCGGCATATTATCCAAAGCTGCAATATCTTCAGCCGTTAAATCAAAGTCAAAGCTGTTGAGATTTTCTCTTTGATGCTCTGCCGTTAACGCCCTTGTAACCGGAATCACATCATGATGACGGCACCAACGAAGAATCAACTGGGCCACAGATCGGTCATAGTGGCTTGCCACCTCTTTAATGATCGGTTCATCCAGGAGTGTCCCGTGTCCCAGGGGGGACCAGGCTTGCACGGCAATACCGTTTTTCTTACAAAAAGCTACGGCTGATTTTTGCGTGTAGCCCGGATGAAATTCCAGCTGGTTGACAGCCGGTTTGACATTGGCTCTGGCTAAAAAACTCACTAAGTGGTGCATCTGAAAGTTTGATAACCCGATTGTTTTAACCAGCCCCTCTTCATAGAGTTTTTCAAAAGCACGCCATGTACCGATATTGACGCTTTGCCATGCGAGCGGATCACCCTTGGTAAAGGGCCAATGGATCAAATAGCAGTCAAGATAATCAAGCTTTAGGTTTCTGAGAGACTCTTCAAAGGCTCTCATCACAGAGTCGTAAGTGCGATTGGCTGCCCAACACTTTGAAGAGATGAAAAACTCTGACCGTTTTACACCGCTCCTTTTTAACGCTTCTCCCACGGAAGGCTCATTTTCATAAATAGCGGCCGTGTCAATATAGCGATAGCCCAATTGGATCGCACTTAAAATGGAGTCGACCAAGGCTTCGGAATCGGGGATTTGCCAGGTTCCAAGCCCAATGGAAGGAATTTTCACTCCATTATTAAGTTTAACCTTATCAAGTTTTGTCCTCATCTTATCCCCCGAATAGCTAACAATTTGATTTTAGTGGCGTTTGAAAAAATGCTTTTGCCTAAAGCTAAATGCAGAGGAATCTGACTCGAAAAAATGCCAAAGTATTGGATTTTGTCAAATTAATCTAGAATAAAGAGGTTGCAAAATTCAGAACTGTCATGACTCAAGACTTCGATTTCTTTCTGTTATTGTCCGCTTTGACACTTATTTTGGTCATTTGGTTGATGATACGTGCTGTGAAAGGCTCGACCAAAGAAAATAAGTCACCATCTTCTACAGTTAAAGAAGTTCCACAGAATAGCAATCGTCGAGTTGAACGCTTTACTGCAAGAACAAAAGAGTCCTCTAAGGCAGACATTGAAGAAAAGCAAAAGCAGCCGCCCAAAATTGCGACGCTTTATTTCACAACCCAAGATGATCAGCCGTTTGCAGTCATTCGATTAAGTACGATCGGCGCTCAAGTTTGGGGAAATGAATCCATTAAGCTCTCAATCTCCCTTACTCGTTTTATTGATCGGTTCCTTCCGAGAGATGAAGGAGAGTCTTTATTAATTCATCTCGTCTCGCCATTACCTTCTGATACGGCTTTGTACGCTCAAGCCTATGGCGAAGACGGGGAGTGTGTCGCAAAATCCCATCCGGTCGGTCTTACGCCAAATGACTTTCCTCACTATAAAAATATTGATAGTCATTCATTAAAGGATTGGATACGTCAAACACTCGTCACGACTTATCACACTATCTTTTTTACTCTTTCTGCGTCTGAAATGGCCTTTTTGTTGCGCGCTGAAAAAACTAAAAAGATTGATTATTCAGGACTAGAAGTTTCTAATTCCTTTAGTCAAGCCTTAGGCTTACTTTTTCTTTTACGCATTCACAATGAATCGGATAACCTGGTTCGTTCGAGCCTGCTAAATCAATATTTAGGCTTCATTGAATTGAGTCATTTTTCGTACTCAGCGCAGCTTGAGTCCTTAGAGCACCTCGTCATTTCACAAATATTTGTCCAAACGCAAAAGTTGCCGTTTTTGCTTATTCAGACCCCTAAAGATTGTGGCAAATGTTATAAGGCCCTGAATTATTAGGATAAATCAAAGAATTACCCCCGTCTTTACAAAATTTCATACGTATAAATCCTAAAGTTGTTAGGGTTTCTACCTACTTTCGAATTTTACAATTTGATACTACATTGAAACCAAGAGATTGAAACCCCAAACGTTTCGGCTCGTTTAATACCGTGTGCAGAGTTGTGTTTCTGCGTTGTTACGGCGCTCAAAAACGACCGCTCGCGATAATAAATATAAATTTGGAAAGGAGAATGCAATGGCAAAATCTAAATCCGGTTCAATGGGTTTGGCAATGCAAATGCTCATTGGTCTTGTCCTAGGTGTGATCGTCGGTATGTTCTTGGACTCTCAGTTCGCCACTACCTACGTGAAACCCTTCGGCGACTTATTCATCCGCTTGATCCGTATGGTCGTTGTACCGTTGGTGTTCGCAACCTTGGTTGCCGGTGCCGCCGGTATTTCTGACGTGAGCAAACTGGGCCGCGTGGCTATCAAGACGTTGTTGATCTTCATGATCACGTCTGCGATTTCCGTGATTTTCGGTTTGATTATCGCCAACATCATCGACCCGGGCATCGGTCTTACGCTTTCAACCGAAGGCTTGAAGGCTGCTCAAGTGAAGGCTCCGAGCTTTGTTCAAACCTTACTTGACATCGTCCCGATTAACCCGATGGAAGCTTTCGCTAAGGGCTCCATCCTTCAGATCATCTTCTTTGCCATCATGTTCGGCTTCTGCTTGAACTTCATGGGTAAGAAAGGTCAAGCCGTTTATGAATTCTTCGACGTTGTCGGCAACGTGATGATTCATATGACGCAAGTTGTCATGCGTTACGCCCCGATCGGTGTGTTCGCTTTGATGGCTGTTGTCGTTTCTCAACACGGTTTGGCAGTTTTGCTCCCGTTGGGCAAGTTGATTCTGTCGTCCTTCATCGCTACGGCTTTGTTGATCATCGTGATCTACATCCCGATCGTGATCTTCATCATTCGTATTCCGGTCGGCCAATACTTCAAGGGCATCTTTGAACCGTGGTTGATCGCTTTCACGACCTGCTCGTCTGCCGCCGCTATGGCCGCCAACTTGGTTGCCGCTCGTCGCTTGGGTGCTACGAACTCGATTGCTTCCTTCGCAGTTCCGTTAGGCAACACCATTAACATGAACGGTACGGCAGTTTACATGGGCGTGTGCGCAGTGTTTGCAGCTCAAATCTATAACCTCCCGTTGTCTCTCGGTGACCAAGTTATCGTCGTTATCACGGGTGTGTTGGCTGCTGTTGGTACGGCTGGTGTGCCGGGCGCTGGTTTGATCATGTCGACCTTGGTCTTCACGCAAATCGGTATCCCGCTCGAAGTGATCGCTTTGATCGCCGGCGTCGACCGTATCCTTGACATGATCCGTACGTCTATCAACGTCGTTGGTGACTCCACCACCGCTTTGATGGTCTCCCGTATGGAAGGTGAATTAGGTTCCGAACCCTTCGAAGAAGAAGAGGAAACTAAATAACACCAATAGGTTGGTGACTACTGTAACGGCGAGGTGAATTCCTCGCCGTTTTTCTTCTTAATAAATATTTCCTCTCTTCTTAATTAATTCCATCTATTCCTTCCAGCTCGTACTTGAAAGAAAGTTACATATTTTTTACAATCGCGCTCGCTGTTGTTAAACAGTGAGAATTATTATCAATTGGAAAGGATCATCAAGATGGAATTTCTTGAATTTCTCCTTCTTTTTGTGGCTGTGATGCTCATCATCATGAAGCCGGAAAAGGAAAAACTCGCCTGGTGGCTGACAGTTGGCAGCTGGTTTGTGGTTGTCTTCATGTATGTCGGTCACGTCTCGACCGCCATTCTCGGTTCCCTTAACCTCTAATCGAACGAAAGGAATTTACGATCATGTCTATTTATGACCACACTCGTCCGATTAATGACGGTGACATCAAAAAAGCGAAGACTTTCTACGATATCGTTTGCTGGGGCGGTCTTTTGATCGTGTTGCTCCCGGTCGGTATCGCCAACATTATCTTAGGTTATATGATGGGCGACAGTCCCTGCACTTTGTGCTGGGGTCAGCGCCAACAAATGGCCTATATCGGTGTCGTCGCGCTCTTTATGGTGCGCTATGGCTTCAAGCCCAAATACCTCGCCACGATGCTCGTGATGGCCGCCTGCGGTTTATATTCGAGCTTCCGTCACTTGGGCAATCACGCCATGCGTGACGTTGGCCAAGGATTCGGTTTGGATGTCTTTGGCATTCACACTCAAATGTGGGCCGAAATTGTTTTCTGGTGCGTGGTGATGCTTTTTGGCCTGGCTTGCTTCCTGGCTCCTCGCGTTGACGCGCTCTTGGCTGAAATGAAGGGTAAGCCCTGGCGTCCTCTCACAAAGTTCTACAAGATCGCCTTCGGTGTCGTCGCCTTCATTGTAGCCTCCAACACCTTCCAAGCTCTTTGGTCCACCGGCGTTCCTCCCAACTGGGGTCAAGGTGATCCGGTTCGCTTCTCCTTTAATCCCAAGTATGTCACGTGGTCTGACGCCAGCTGGCACGGCATGTGGGCAGGGATTAATTTCTTAGGCCGCCGCGACGTCAAGGATCCTGATTTCGCCTACGCGCCGAACGCTGAAAAACTTGGCATCAAGTTTGACAACAATTCCGCCAATAGTCCCGTTGTCTTGAACGGTCAGTTAAAGACAGTGCAAACACGAGCCATCAATGGCATTGATAAACCCATTAACATGATCAGTGAAGTGCGCGGTCAATATTTCGTCGCCTCCAAGTACGATTTCTGGGTTTTGGATGACTCTTTGAATCCGGTTGTGAGCGCCGCGATTGACCCCTGGTTCTCCGCCAACGTTTTGGATATCGTCGGTATCACTCCGTATCAGGAAGACGCATTCGTCATCATGGGTATGAACAAGTCTCTTTTGCGCGCTCGTTTGAATCCCAAGGCTGATGATGTGAAGGGTTGGGCGAATTTCACGGCAGGCCGTACGCAAGTTGAAGCCGTGGGTGGCTTGGGCCGCGCCCGCATCGACACGGAACGCGCGAAGTACTCTTACATCCATTCAACCGCCACCGACGGTCGCTATGTCTTCACAGCTTCTTTGCCTGACAACAAGAATAAGAAAACCTTTGTGATTTCAAAGGCTTTGATGGCTGACTGGATGCTTTCCGCTGAATTCGTGCCCACGGCCGATCTGAAAGACGGCCGTACTTTGGGTGAACTCTATGTCACCGGCATGGTTTATGAAGACGGTAAGCTTTACGCTGTCTCGAAGAACTTCAACACGTTGATCGTGATTGACGTTGCCACTGAAGAAGTGACGGCCGCTTATGGCTTACCCTCTAACTTGACCGATATCCGCGGTCTCGTGAAGAAGGGCAACCAATTTGAAGTCGTTGATCACAATAAGATCGTGACACTCACGCTTCAATAGTTTGATCTGATTATTGATTGAGCAGAGCAGGGGATCGGTTTCGGTCTCCTGCCTTTTTATTTCTTGATTTCAAATAGTTATTTTCAAAGAAGGGGGCACACAACGAAGGTGAAAAAACTAAAGACGTCAAAATTAACAGTACATCGTATAGTGAATGTGGTCGTCTGTTTTTTTAGGCAGTGGAGCTTAGTTTTTAATAACTTTTCTGATCAACAGACCGACTGCTTCACCGAATACCGCGATGACTGCGCCGACAAAAATCATAAGGAATTCCGGACTATTCATAGTATCGTGCCAAGGAAACTTGCGATTTCAATCGCGAGAGGAATTGGCACTCGCCCCGCCGGGGCGATTTTTTTGTATAATAAATCAATCATGTGATTGTGTAAAATTATGCTTGAAATTGTATTCGATCGAAATTGTGTCTACCAAACTGCTTACCATGCGGTTTGGTGCCCAAAGTATCGGAAATCAATTTTGGTCGGTTCAATCGCCGCAGAAACTAAACGGTTTATTGAGACAATCTGTCAGGAACGTCAGTGGTCGGTTCTCTCGCTTGAAGTTCAGCCTGATCACATTCACCTTTTTGTCAGCATACCGCCTGCTACTTCAGTGGCTGATGCAATCAAAATTTTGAAAGGCAGCACCGCCAGAAAATTATTTGTTAAATTCCCTGAGTTGAAAAAACAGTTATGGGGAGGCCACCTTTGGTCTCCGTCTTATTACGTGGGCACTGCCGGCAACGTCAGTTCCGAAACTATTCAGAAGTACATTGAAAGAACTGAACATATCAAAGGGCGCAGGTAGACTTTCCGCTCCCTCCAAATTAACGACGACCGTTTGCATCAAACTGCAAATGCATGAGGATGCTGCTCAGAGGCTGCACAAGACTCGGCTTGTGTACCGTGACGCTTGCAATTTTCTGGTTAAGTACGTTTGCCGCGATTCCAGTGAGCGTAATTGGCAGCGCTATAACCTGCACCATGCCGCATACTACGATTTGAGATCCACCTTGCCGGTACTGGGATCGCAGTTAGCCTGTAATGCCATTCGGTCGGTGTCTGCTGCCTACAAAACAGAACTGACGAACCATCCCCGAAAAAATAAAGAAGAGCCTCTAAAAGAAATTGTTTTTAAAAATCCCTCTATCCATTTGGACAAAAACACAATCCGTTATCAATCGGATATGACTGAAGCAATTGTTTTTACAGTTGAAGGTCGGGTAAAAGTCAGATTGTGTCCGGGAGATTTTCAAAAACGATTGCTTGACTCAGGCAAACGCAAAGAAAGCAATCTTGTCTATCGAAAGAATAAGAAGGGAGGATTTTGGTTCCTGCATATCAGTCTGGAATATGACTCAACACTGAGTGCCTTAATCGAGAAATTGAAAAAAGAAGAAGTGATCGGTGTTGATGTAGGAGAAAATAATATTGCAGCGGTTTCAAGCGGAAAGGTTTGGAAAGCGGGCGAATTAAAACATAAGCGAGATAAATACTTGGGGTTGCGTGCGCGTTTACAAAGCAATGGCTCGCAAAGTGCCAGACAGCACTTGCGAAAAGCTTCGGGCAAAGAAAGACGGCACGTCACCCACGTCAATCACGTAGTGAGTAAATCAATTGTAGAAGAAGCAGCTAAACAGAAAGCGAAAGTGATCGTACTGGAGGATCTGACGCATATCAGAGATCGATTGAGGGCAGGCAAAAGAGTCAGAAGTCGGCTACACCGATGGTCTTTCCGCGAGCTTCAGCAACTGATTGAGTACAAGGCGCAAAGGCGAGGGATTAACGTAATGTATGTGGATCCTCGGTATACCTCACAGACGTGTTCGGCGTGTTCGCAATTGGGCAAACGGACGAAGCATCGTTTTGTTTGTCCGCACTGTGGTCTCCGTGCGCATAGCGACTTGAATGCAAGTCGGAACCTGCAGGGATTGGGCTATCAGCTGATAGCCCAAGGGCTGTTGTAAACCGGCCTAATGTCGGATTGCTTTGCAATTACGATAAATAAAAGCTTTCGGCTTTAGCCGAGAGTTGTTTACTAACCAGTACCCTGATGAATTTCTCTTGGCCAAAAAAATAGAAATCAGAAAAATCGAAAGAGGATGCAATCCATACAGATGTATCAATGTGAATCCAAGCTCATCCTGAAAATGTTTAAATAGCCAGAAACAGGCAATGGAAAAACCGCAAATGACCGGATAGACGATTAGCCACATCAGATTGTCACGAAGGAAACTTTTAAATACAGTAACCATTTCACCATCGCTCGAAAGACAGCGTCACACTTCTTTTTGAGAGATTATTCTATTTTTTCAACAAAACTAAGCCTGAGACAATACTACACAAAGGTCAGAATGGATTGATTTGACCCATAAATTGAGCGGGATTAACGAACCTACTTTTTCCGGGATTGTAAATTCGTTTGTGTAAATTCCATTTAGAGATATTTGGTGATCCTGTCACCAAACTCAATACTAAAACGGTTTAAAGCCAGTCGCCAATTCCTAATTGGCATGGTCCATTTTTTGGAAGCGGCGTCAATGGCTAAATAAACCACCTTTAAAGCGGCCTCATCGTTTGGGAACATCTTATGACGAGTGGTCGCTTTTCTAATAACGCTATTGACCGACTCAATGGCATTGGTTGTATAGATTACCCGACGGATATCCTCAGGATAGCTAAACATCGTGATGAGATGATCCCAATGTCGGCGCCATTGCTCGGCAATCACCGGATACTTATCCTTCCAATCCGCATCAAACTGCTCAAGGGCTTCCAAGGCTTGTTGTTCGGTTGCCGCTTGATAAATCGTACGTAACTGCGCTGCTACACGCTTGTAGTCTTTCCAACTGACAAAACGCAAGCTGTTGCGAACCATATGAACAACGCACAATTGAACCTGTGTGTTTGGATAGACAGCCTCAATGGCCTCAGGGAAGCCTTTCAGACCGTCAATGCAAGCAATCAAATGCTTACGCATCTGTTGGATGAAAGGCTCAATTTCATCACTTTTTAACTGTTCGGTTGGAATACTGGCGATTAGGTTTTAAGCTTGTCTTGGTTCATTGGTAAATCCATTTCCTTCACTCCTAAGAGATTAGCAAATATTGGATTTACACAAAGTTATTTACAGTCTCTCTTTTCCCATTCTATTCTTAATCTCCGTCAGATATTTTTCCACTCGATCAAGTTCTTCTCGCTTTTGAACGATTTGCTCAAGATATTCATTGACTCGCTCTAAGAGCCAAGGTGTTCCCAATGTAGGATTATCCCTAAACTGAAGAAACCTCTCGATACATTCCAATTTCATGCCGTTTGTTCGGCAGTCCATAATAAAGCGCAGACGCCTGAGGTCTTTCTCTGTATAAGACCTCTGTCCGCTCATGCTTCGGGCGATATTTGGCAGAACACCTTTTTGTTCATAAAAACGAATGGTTCCAATAGGGCAACCAGTTAATTTAGAAAGCTCTCCAATTTTCATTTCTATCCCTTGAAGCTACAGTAGCTATAGATTTTATTCTTTCCTCATCTTTTATGAAAAAAAGAGGATGAAATGCTTTTTCAACAAATTCGCAGCGCTACCTCTATTGTCTCTTTTGGAGGAAAACGCTTTCTAATTGATCCGATGTTAGCCCCTGCCAACACCTATCCGATTGTTCCGGATGCACCGGTTTGCGGTCGAGGCAACCCAACCATTGAATTACCATGCCGCCCGGAGGATCTTTTTGATGTAGACGCTTATATCGTGACACACTGGCACTTTGACCATTTCGATGAAGTCGCAATGAGAATTCTGCCGAAGGATATTCCGCTTTTTGCAAAAAATGAGAAAGAGGCACAGGCCAGTCGAGAAGTCGGCTTTACAGACGTTCGGGTTTTAAAGGAAGAAGGGATTGAATTCGAGGGAATAAGCCTCTACAAGACACCTTGTGATCACGGTTCAGGGGATTTGGTTACTGAACATTTCTACCAACTTGTTCAATTAACCGATGAAGCGTGCGGTCTTATCTTTAAATGCAAAAATGAGCCCAAGACATTCTATTTAGCGGGTGACACCATTTATTACCAAGGTGTAGTTAATACGATTAATCGCTTTAATCCGAACGTCATAGCTGTCAATGCGGCTGGAGCCCAAGCTCCGAAAGGTCATGCGTTAATCATGAACGAATATGATGTATGGGCATTAATGAGCGACTTTCCACAATTGGAGGTAATCGCAACCCATGTTGAGGGTGTTTCTCACGCAACAGTTAATCGAAAATTGTTAGCGGATTTTGCCAAAAATAAAGGACTGTCTAAGTTATTTATTCCACAAGACCTTGAAACCTTAGAGTTCTGAAAATAATCTTTAAGTCCGTTTGATTTATAGTCAGATGGACTTATTTAGATATTAAATTAATATCGAAATAATATCAAACAACAATTATTTATTAGATATTCAATTAAATCCCTGTAAAGATTACAAGGTTTATGTTAGAGTTCGGACTGTTTAATTTACTCATCGATTAAGCACCATGCGTATTGGAGAACTGTCCAAATTATCCGGCGTGGCCGTGGAGACCATTCGTTTTTACGAAAACGAGGGACTTATCCCCAAAGCGGCTCGCTCGATGAACAATTACCGTTCTTACACGGAAAGCCACCTCAAGCGTCTGCAGTTTATTCGTCACTGCCGAAGCCTAGACATGAGCCTGGAAGACATCAAACTCTTAAGTGATGTCGGCGCCAGGCGCAATGAAGAGGCCTGCAAAGTGCAGGAAATTATTTCTCGCCACATGAAAAAGATTGATGAACAAATCAATGCGTTGAAAGAATTGCGCCAACATTTGGGGCTATTGTCGCTGTGCTGTCATGGCAATCACGCCAATGGCGAACCCTGCGGCATTATTGAAGGTCTCAATAGTGGTGCTTGCTGCCACAATTGTGAAAACCTTAAAGTTAAACGAACAGTCAAGAAAACGGACTTATCGAAACACACGAATCTCTAATTCATCATGCTCAGCCAATTTTTCACCTTTGAAGTCTTAATGGTTCTCGGAATTTTAGGCATTCTGACCGCTTGTCCAACCTATTTTATTTACGCGATCGCGCGCACCAAGCCTTCCGCGCGACCCATTCCATACTTTCCGCATGGCGTGCACGGCTGGCTCCTGGTCTTTGTGGCCACGGTTATTCTTTCCATCATTCTGACAGCCATTGACGCCATCAACGCGGTCAATGTCATGAACCAAGCGGGTGCCCTCAATTGGGCGGTTCTTTCTCCCTCTATTGTGATTATCGGTCTGTACATTTACTGTCTATGGCTGATTGCCCGTAAGCGTGAAGCCTACGTTGTCAAGCAAACCATTGTGATTTTGTGGGTAGTGGGACCGATCTCTCTGATGTTTTTGACTTTGCTTTTCGGCGCTTCGGTTGATAATGCCACGGTGGTTCGCTCCTGCCTATACGCCGCACTTTGGACACTTTATTTTTTATTTTCCAAGCGGGTGGCCTGTACTTATGGAACCAAGGCTGTAGACTCTTATGTGCACTTAGCCATTGAAATGGCCGACGCTCAAAAAGCACAGAAAGAACGGGAAGAAAAGGCTAAAAAAGCTAAAAAACAATAGCCGTTCACCTGATAAAAAAGCCTTCCGACTTAAATTTTAGGCGGAAGGCTTTTTTCTACATATTAGCTTTAGAAGCCGTATTCGTCACGATTACGTTCAATCGCTTCTTTCTTGGATTCCTCATCCGTGTAGAAACCCAAACGATGATATTCCTGCTTAGGAGCATCCAAATAACCAACACAACGGAAGGTATAAGTCACCTTGGCGCCATTGCCGGTTTGATGCCCTGAACGTGAAATGGCCTGCAGAGGCTGCATGCCCTGATTTCTTTCACCGCAAAAGTCAATGGCTTCTTGGCGAGCGTTGTCGCGGACAATCACTTCTTGTTTAACCCACGGTTGTTGCAGTTGAAGCTCAAAAGTCGAGGAGTCTAATTGCTTCATGCTGCGCTCCGGAATAAATTTTTCGGATGAAGCGCAACCAGCAAGCAGGCTAACGGTCAAAGTTGAAGCAATCAAGGTCAATGTGCGCATACCAATTCCTTATTTTTCAAACGAGGATATTGTACCGAGAATTAAAGTGACGAAGCGGCAACGATCGGGTAAGAAGTTGTTTCAACCGAGAGTGTACCGTCAGATACAAAAAGCATATCCTGGCACACTCCGCCGATTTTGATAAGCACATCACCGTGGCGAATACTTTCCTTCATTGAGGGTGCTTTTTGGCTTAAAAAAGCAATGGGAAGCCATCCGTTTGAAGATTCTATGGCAAGCTCAACGTGCTTGCGAGCCGTGTCTCGATAAAAGAATAGCGGTGCGCGAACGCCTTTGGCCGCATAGTTTTTGATGATTTCAGCAGCCGTAAAACCGGCAAGCACGCCGTAATAGTTGGCGTGCGCATAGAGCTCTTCACCTGAAGAGCAACCTAAAAGAAAGGTCAAAAGGCCGCTATCGGCATAGGTCAATTTGGATCGTTTCACTTGCCGACGCTCTTTGAGTTTCATTGAGGGGACTTCCAAAAGCACGCCGCTATCGAGCAAAAAGTCAGTCCAATAAATAGCCGTGGCATAACTGATACCGGCTTCTTTTGCGTATTTGGAATGATTGAGCTCTTGCATATTGTGCTCGGCCAACACCTTCATGTAGCGGAAAAAGAGAGCGTCTTTATAGGCATGAAGGACATCTCGGACATGATTGGCAAAAAAATCAGCCAGCCAAGACTCATAAAAAGAGGAGGTTGATTGAGCCAAATCGCTGCGGGGTAAAAAACCGTTTCGAATCACATCAAAAAAGCCGGGTTGCGGATAGCTGATGCGAAGCGCAATCGCTTCGTTTCCCCAAAGACACGGTTCTTTTTGAGCGTACTCTCTTTGTGAGAAAGGCAACACACGGTGGCACTTTAAGCCACCGTATTCAATCAACAGATTTTTCTTTTCTATCGGCAAATACCCGACAAACACGATTTGTGAAGAATCGTCGGTTGGCAAATAGTCCGTCAATTCAGGCGCCTTTTCGATTCCATCGACAATCAATCGTTTGCCATAAACCGAGAAAAAATCCGCCGGCTGGGTTCGAGCGAGATTTCTTGGGTAAATATCATTGAGATCCACATAGGCCAGATCGCTGAAAACCGCTTTGACCAATGAGGTCTTGCCGACACCGGGCATTCCGCTGATAAGAAACAGACTATGACTTTCACGTTCCCTTTTCAAAACTTCGGTTAACGATCGGACAATATGGGCTGTAATAGGCATTTTTAACTTTCGGTAAAAATTGAAATTATATTTTTATTTTAACAAATGTTCCTGAGCCGTTGACGAAATAAACTTCTCACTCGCATAATGGACAAATAAATAATGAGCGGAGATTAACGATGTCAAACTCAATAAAACTCGCGGCGCTTACCAATCATTCGGCGATCTGTCCGGAAATCGGTCTTTTTAATACACGCTGGGCTGAATTCGTACGGCAATACCACCAAACAATCCCCGGTTATAGTCAGACACCGCTCAGGGCACTTAAGCAATTCAGTCAATCGTTTGATGTCGGAAATGTTTTTGTCAAGGACGAAAGTTTTCGTTTTGGCCTCAATGCCTTTAAAGCGTTAGGCAGCTCCTATTGCATGGCAACACTTTTAGCAGAGCGTCTCGGGTTGCCACTTGGTCAAATGACTTACGAGAAAATGACCACACCGGATGTCAAAAAGCGGCTCGGCACATTAACCTTTGTGACTGCCACCGATGGCAATCATGGCAGGGGAGTGGCATGGAGTGCAAAGACCTTGGGCCACAAAAGTATTGTTCTGATGCCCAAGGGCACCGCCGCAGAGCGCTTGGAGAATATTAAAAAACTTGGAGCAAACGCCTCCATCACAGAATATGAATACGATGACACGGTCAAAATGGCCGCTAATGTGGCTCGCCAGACGGGCGGTGTGTTGGTTCAAGATACTGCATGGGATGGCTATGAAGATATCCCCACCCGCATCATGCAAGGTTACTTGACTTTGGGGCTTGAAATCGTCGAGCAACTAAAGGGCATTACTCCGACGCACATTTTCCTTCAAGCCGGTGTCGGATCTATGGCTGCGGCCGTTGCAGCTTTCTTTGCCAACATCTACGGTGAAAATCGTCCGATTATCACCATTGTGGAACCTCATGGCGCTGATTGCCTTTATCGAACGGCCTGTGCCGATGACGGGGAAATCCATGCCTACGAGGGCGAGTTGCAGTCTATTATGGCCGGACTTTGCTGCGGCATTCCCTGCACCGTAGCCTGGCGACTGCTCAAGCACTGTGCGGATTTCTTTGTTTCGATGCCCGATTCGGTGGCCGCGAATGGAATGCGGATATTAGGGGCACCGTTAGGGGATGATCCCCGAATTATTTCCGGAGAAAGTGGTGCTTCAACCTTTGGTTTAGTGGCTGAAATTCTTCGCAAACCGGAAAACCGTCCTATTAAAGATGCTTTAGGGATTAATGCTCAATCCAATATTGTCTGTATTTCCACGGAAGGAGACACGGATCGGGCCAATTACCGACGTATTGTCTGGGACGGCGCGTACTGTTCGAACTAAGTTGAAAAAATCCCCGTTTCATCAAAATGAAGCGGGGATCAAATTTAAAAATTCAGAAAAAAGAATCAGAGCACGCGTTTTAAGAACGCACGTGTACGGGCTTCTTTCGGATTAACCAAAACTTCCTCAGGCGAGCCTTGCTCGACAATGACGCCACCGTCCATGAAAATGACGCGATCGGCCACTTCACGGGCAAAAGTGATTTCGTGAGTGACAACGATCATCGTCATGCCGTCATCGGCAAGGCTTTTCATGACAGCCAACACTTCACCCACCAATTCCGGATCAAGGGCCGAAGTCGGTTCGTCAAATAAAATCACCTTCGGGTCCATCGCAAGCGTTCGGGCAATGGCCACGCGCTGTTGCTGACCGCCTGACAAGCGAACCGGGTATTGATCGGCTTTATCTGCCAAACCCACACGCTCCAATGTTTCAAGCGCGCGTTTTTGAGCGGCTTCTTTCGATTTGCCGCTCACCACCATTTGGCCCAACATCACATTTTCAATGACGGTCTTGTGCGGCCAGAGGTTAAAGCGCTGAAAGACCATCCCTAAATGTTCACGGACCTTATTGATATTGATTTTGCGGTCGGTAATCTCTTGACCAGCCACTTTAATGGATCCCGAATCCGCATCTTCTAGGGCGTTAATGCAGCGAAGCATCGTGGACTTGCCGGAGCCTGACGGTCCCAACACAACCACTTTTTCCCCACGACGAACCGTAAGATCGATGCCTTTGAGTACTTCGAGCGGTCCGTAATTTTTATGTAAATCGCGAATCTCAACAACCACTTCATCACTCATTTGTCATCTCCTTTACCCAAACGCTTTTCCATTTCACGGATGAGATAGGCCAAGCCCAATGTCATCACCCAGTACATCAAAGAAATGGTGAGATACGGTTCCCAGTAACGTGCCGAAGCACCGGCAACGGTACGGGCTGCGTAGGCCAATTCTGTCAAACCGATGGCAGAAACGAGCGATGAGTCCTTCAAAATGGCAATGGCGTTATTACCTAAAGCGGGCAGCATGCGACGGAAGGCCTGCGGCATGATGATGTGACGCATTGTTTGCCACCAGGTCATACCGATGGATCGCGCGGCTTCCGTTTGACCTTTGTCGAGCGACTGAATACCGGCACGGAAAACCTCACTCATGTAGGCGCCGGCATTTAAGGTAATCGCAAAAAAGCCTGCGATAAAAGCACCGTAGTCACTGCGAAGCTCACGAGCAAGTGCTCCGTCAATGATGAGGCCGTCGACCGGATGAATAAAGATCGGTAAAACGGCGAAATACATCAAGAAAATCTGAACGAAAAGGGGAGTGCCGCGGAAAAAGCTCACCCAAATGGTCACAGGCCAACGAACGCCGTAATAAAGAATTGTCTTCCAGGGATCATGCCGGGCACTGGCCATACGGGCCATGCCGAGAATCATCCCGAGAATAATGCCGAAAAACACACATCCGATGGTGAGTTCAATTGTGATCTCTGCGCCTTCAACGAACAGCGGCCAGTACTCAGCCAATACGTCTAAACGAAAACCACCCATTTATTCTTACCTCTTTTATCCGAAAAACCCGACAACGCTTTTATAAACGCTGTCGGGAACTTTTCTTTAACGTTTTTATGAATTACTTAATCGGCAATTGAGGAACGGGGGTGTTTTCACCGAACCACTTCTTGTAAACCTTGGCATAGGCACCCGATTCAATCGTCTTCTTCAAACCGGCGTTGATTTGATCGAGCAATTCTTTGTTGCCCTTACGGACGGCAATACCGAAGTATTGATCTTCAAAGCTCGGATCACGAGTCATATTGAATTGCTTATCCGGGTTTTGAGCAGCGTAGTAAGCAAAGACACCGACGTCACCGATCGCGGCGTCAACACCACCGGCGGAGAGTTCTTCCAAAGCCAACGGCGTATTGTCAAAGCGCTTAATGTTCTTGCTGGCTTTACCGAAAACCTTGGTGGCTGCAATGTCGCCTGCGGAATTAGCCACCACGGACACGTTCTTGCCCTTCAAATCGTTGATCGAATTGATCTTCAAATTCTTTTGCGTCAGAATCAATTGGTGGGCGGCGAAATAGGGCAGTGAGAAATCAACCGCTTCCTGACGTTGCGGCGTAATCGTGATGCCGCTCATGATCATGTCACGGTCACCGTTTTTGACGGATTCGAAAATCACGCCAAAGAGCGTGTTAATGAATTCCACCTTAAAGCCTTGGGCCTTGGCGATTTCTTTCATCAAGTCAATATCAAAACCCACGATTTCTTTGTTGGGGGTTTGGAATTCAAACGGACGGTACGTCGCACCGGTACCGACCGTGTAAGTCGGCACTTCTTTGGCGGAAGTGGTTTGGTCAGCCATCGCTCCGCAAGAAAAACCAGCGCAAGCAAGAGCAATCGAAGCAGAAACGATTAAGTGTTTAAAGGACATGTTGAACTCCGGTATCTAGTGTTTTATTCATTGGGAAAATTGCTTTTCCTTTTTCGTTAAATTATGGTGATTTTCCTTTCACAGACAAGAAGAATTTTTTCAAAGAGATCAAAAAGTTAAGCACTCTTACTTAGACGAAAAAATGAAAACAAAAGACAACTTTTTGTCGACATTTTTGATGATTTTGGCGGTAAAACAAAAAGCTTATAAAAATGAATAAGTTAAGAGAAAGCGAGTAATGACTGGTTTCTATTAATCGACAAATGTAGGACTTAAATCAGAAAAATCTGGTCGGGTTAAAAGGAAAATTCACGCTTGATAAAAGTGGAGTAGACTGCAAGCGTTTTTTAACAACTTTGGCTCGATTAATGACTTCCAACGACTCACAAAATAAAGGATTGACACTTGGGATTTTGAGCGCCCTCGGTGCCTATTGCATTTGGGGGATGATTGCGCTTTATTGGAAGTTACTGACTGAGGCCGATGATGTAGAAATTCTTGCCCACCGTATTGTTTGGTCTTTAGTATTTGTGATCGGTCTTCTGATCGTAAAACATCAGTTGGGATCAACGCTTCGTTTATTAAAAAATCTATTCACCGCCCCTAAAGAAAATCACACATTGCTTTTGGTGTTGGCCACCGTTTTTGCTTCCGCCAATTGGTTGGTCAATATTGTCGGCGTCACGGCCGAACGGGTAGTGGAATTAAGCTTAGGCACCTTTCTTACCCCATTGGCGACCATGGCAATCGGTGTTGTGGTGTTTTCCGAAAAGATTTCAAAACTCAGAATGGCCGCCATTGCTCTTGCCGCAATCGGCGTTGCGGTTTTAATTACCGGTCTTGATCGCTTTCCCTGGATTGCTATCTTGGTGTCTTCTACTTGGGCGACCTACGGAGCTTTAAAGAAAAAGATTGTGATTGAGCCGCTTAAAAGTGTCGCGATTGAACACATTCTGATGGTCGGTCCTGCTTTGGCTTACCTTTTAAGTTCTCAAGGCTATTACCTAACGCATTTTGCAGAGGGGTTTAACGGGCATCTCAGCTGGGCACTGATGGGCACGGGGATTGTCACCTCGGTCCCTATGATTTTCTTTTCCTTTGCCGCCCAAAGACTGCCCATGACTGTTTTAGGCATCATTCAGTTTTTAAGTCCGGTCTTAACGTTCCTGCTCGGGCTCTTTGTCTTCAAAGAACAGGTGACAACGGCTGAGTTCGTTGCTCTAGGCTGTATTCTCTGTGCGGTAGGTCTCTATATTCTAGGCAATCGCCGTACGCGGGCGACTTAAAACGTTCTATGCACCTCCATGCAACCCAAGATATAGTCGATCAAGTTGTCCAAGAGCCTCAGCTCGTTATTTTTCTGACAGCAATGACTCATGTATTTGAGCTTGCGAAACATTGATCTACTCAGATCATTTCACGGTCTTTTAGCCAAGCTTTTATATCAGCTAGCACCTGAATTCATAACCAACGACCGCTATGCGACGACCCACGTTCACGTTTTCAGTATTGTGTTTATATTCAAACCTTACATCACAATCTTGAGATTTCTCCTGTTTTTTCTAAATACTCGTGCTTGATGTAGGTGTTTTCCCACCTTGTATCTAAGTAAAACTTCTTACACAATATCTACCGACCAGAGTTTACTCTGCACGTCATTTCGAAAATTGAGGAGTTTTAAAATGAAAAAGACCTTGCTTGCGGCCGCCCTGGCCTTATCTCTCGCAGGCAGCGCCCTTGCCGCTCAATTACCTAACGTTGCCATTTTGGCTACAGGCGGCACGATTGCCGGTACCGCTGGTTCCAGCACCCAGGTGACTGGATACAAGGCCGGTGACCTTGCCATTCAAACCTTGATTGATGCCGTTCCCGCCATCAAAGACTTTGCCAATGTCTCCGGCGAACAAATCGTCAAGATCAGCTCCAATAACATGACCGATGACGTGCTCTTGAAGCTCGCCAAGCGTTGCAACGAATTGTTGGCTGATCCGAAGATTGCCGGTATTGTGATTACGCACGGCACCGATACGCTTGAAGAAACCGCCTACTTCTTGAACCTCACGGTTAAGAGCAAGAAACCTGTGGTGCTCGTGGGCTCCATGCGTCCCGCTACGGCCATCTCTGCTGACGGCCCGATGAATCTTTTAAATGCCGTGAAGCTCGCTGCTGACCCGAATGCACAAGACCGCGGTGTTTTGATTGCCTTAAACGACCAAATTAATGCTGCACGTGAAGGCACGAAGACCAATACAACTAACGTGGATACCTTCCAGGCTCCGACCTTGGGTCTTTTAGGTTACGTTGCCGGCGGTCAAAACTATTTCTTGCGTGACACAACGATGAAGCACACGCACGAAACAGAATTCGATGTAAGCAAGCTCGATAAGCTTCCGCGTGTTGACATTGTTTACTCTCACGCCAATGATGACTCCGTCTTAGTGGACGCCGCTGTTAAGGCCGGTGCCAAGGGCATCATCTCCGCCGGTTCCGGTAACGGCTCCATCCATAAGGACACGGAAGTGGGCTTGGCTAACGCTGTGAAGAAGGGTGTTGTGGTTGTGCGCTCCAGCCGTACTGGCAGTGGCATCGTCACCCCCACGGGTCCCGATGACAAGTACACCAAGGCTGGTTTCTTAAACGGCTACTCCTTGAATCCGCAAAAGGCTCGTTTGCTCTTGCAATTGGCTTTGACGAAGACGGATGATCCGAAGAAGATTCAAGAAATGTTCACAAAATACTAGAGACTTACTAGTGAAGTATTAATGAACGGCTTGAATAGTCTCTGACTATTCCGTCAAAAGCTCCGAAGTTGACAAAATTTCGGAGCTTTTTTAAATTAAATTATTACTTCAAAAGATCGGCTTTTAACTTGGTATCAATGGGCTTGGCGCCAAGCCAGATTTTTAAAACAGCTTGATAAAGTTTAAGACCGCCGATTTTTTCACCAATCAACTTTCCGTTGACACTGACGCTTGTCGCATGCTTATCAGAGAAATCAAAATCCACTTGATCGCCTTTTTTAACATCGCCGATTAAATTCATCACAGCAATTAAAGATTGCAATTCCGTTTTGAGTTCTTCTCTTTCTATTTCGGTCGTATTATCCGCGATCCCATCTTTGAGCGCGTCAACGAAATCCACTGCATCAACATCGCGTTCCAGCACCAAGCGGACGCTCTTCGGTCCACTCATCTTAATAACCGTATTTGCATCATTGGACTTCTGTGTTAAATAAAGGCCGGCAGAATAAACATCTACGAAAAAGATCTCGCGCAAGCCTGCGCCATTGAGAACGAGTTCTGTACCTTCCTTTGTTAATTTATCCTCAAATTGAGTCGACCCCACTTGAAGAGCCGCCATGCTAGAGCCGGCCGTCAGACAGCAACAAATTGAAATTAAAAGTTTTTTCATGATTGAATTGAAATGAGTTGAAACAAAGTCGTGATTTTAGACATGTTTTAATCTAAAAGGTCTGACCTAAAATCGGTAAAAAAGAGGGGAGGTATGTCATGGTTATTTCCGTACATGCGACCGATCATACCAGGCGTTATACAACAGGCGAAGAGATTGCCAATGCTGTTACGCATGGTATTGCGGCTTTAATGAGCATCGCCGGTTTAGCAATTTTAGTCGGCTTTGCTGTTGCCTACTCGGGCTCACCAACGGTCATTACCGCAGTCAGCGTATTTGGCGCAAGCATGATCTTTCTATACGTTGCCTCGACGCTTTATCACGCCATTCCCAATCCTAAAGCCAAACGAATCCTGCAACGGCTTGACCATTCAATGATTTATGTCCTGATTGCCGGCAGCTACACACCGTTTTGTTTAGTAACGCTTGAAGGCGTAACAGGTATTGCTCTTTGTATTGCGGTTTGGGCTATTGCGCTCGCCGGTATCGCATTACAAGGTGTTTTAATCAAAAAGAGTAAATGGCTTAATTCGCTTTTGTACCTGGCGATGGGCTGGTTAGTTATTCTGGTCATTGAGCCATTGATAGAAAATCTTGCAAACGGGGGATTGTGGTTGTTGACCGCTGGTGGCTTGTCATATAGTCTTGGCGTGATCTTTTACATCTGGAAATCGATTCCCTATAGTCACGCAATATGGCACGTTTTTGTTTTTGCCGGCACTGTTCTACAGTTTCTTGCAGTATTACTGTACGTTATTCCTGTATTTCACTAATAAGAAATAATTAGGCCCGCAACAGCGGACCGTGATTTTATTGAGCCGGATGAATCGGAATCACTCTTTGGTTTGTGCTCCCGAAATATTGTCCTTGTTCTTTCACTTTAAGTTTTTCAACGTAAGGACCATCAACCAATGTGTCAATGTAGTCCATGATTTCACGGTCTTTAAAGTGCTCATATTTGCGTCCTGTCCAAACCCAAATAGTCTTATCCGGGCAGGCTTGGTGAACTCGTTTGCACAATTCTGTGACAGGACCGATATTTTGCTCTTCAAACGGGTCTCCGCCCAAAACGCTCAAACCTGACATGTAAGGGCGCTTAAGTAACTCAATGATGCGCTCAATGGTTTTTTCGTTGAAATCGTCTCCGGCGTCAAAGTCCCAAGACTCCGGATTAAAACAGCCCTTGCAGTGCAGGGTGCAGCCCGAGACAAAAAGCGAAACTCGCACGCCGGGACCGTTGGTCGTATCAAATTCGCGTAATTGAGCGTACTTCATTAACAAGCCTCACTACATCGACACACGGCGCTTGATTTCGGCCATCTTGCCGTCGTTCATGCGCGATTGACCGTTCACATTGCTGTAGCCCAAGTAGCCGCAGACACGACTGATGACAGACAGGTTATCGCTGCCGCAGTGCGGGCACTTGAACATGACGTTCGTTGAGTGCTTGCCGCAGTTGTTGCAGTAGGCCGCGTCAAAATTAACGCCTTGATAGAAGCCCATGTCCATGCCGCGTTCAATGATCGCCTTGTCAGCTTCGAAGTTTTCAGGGTTCGTTAAGCGTACATATTGAATATGGCCGCCTTCACACAAGTGGAAGCACTTGAATTCATGGTCTTGTTTTTCAAACGGAGAAATATCTTCCGTAACATTCAAGTGGAACGAATTCGTGAAGTATTCGGTACTGTAGTGTTCAGCCGTTGCAAATTCATTGACCAAGCCCATTTCCTTGCAGTAGTCGTCGTACTGACGAGCCTGCGTAGCACAAAGGCTCTCAGCGGGCGTACCGTAAATAGCATAGAGGTAATGATCTTCTGCCTTGAATTCATTCAGTTTTTGTTGCAAGTAACGCAACACTTGAACAGCAAACGCAGAATTGTCTTCAATCATTCGCTTGCCCGTCCAGAGATAAGTTGCATCATCCAATGCGGTGATACCGAAACTGGCCGTCATGTAATCGACCAAGTCACCGACACGGTCATCGGGATCCTTCGTACCCTTGTAGAAGCCGCCTTGCGTAAAGGCCAAGGGGTTGGAAGAGCAACGTTGGTTGCGAATCACATCGTAGCGCTTCTTTAAGAAGTCACGAATCACCTGCAGGCGATCGTCGAGCAAATCCCAGAACTTTTCACGCCAATCCAAGGGATGCTCGGTCATGGCCACCTTGATCATCAAGGGGATGTTCAAGCTCACAGCACCGATATTGCAGCGGCCGATTGTGACATATTTGCCGGTTTCCGGATCCTTCCACGGAGAGAGGTAAGCGCGGCAACCCATGGGGCTCGTGATGACGCCTTCTTCTTTGAAAAGACGGGAGACCGTGCCGTACTCACTTGAAATGCTAAGGTAGTCCGGATACATGCAGGTTGAGGAAGTCTTAACGGCTTCGTCGAAAAGCTGCGCGCTGTGCAAATCACCGTGCACTTGCTTCTTATCGTAAAGATAAACCAACTTCGGAAAGACCACGGGCTTGTGGTCGGGACCGTGGCCGTTTCTGCGCACACGCAGCATAACGGAATTGATGAGACACAAGAGGCGCTTGTCATCCTCGGGCAAAGAGACATCCCATTGACCGAAAGAAATCGTGGTGAAAGCAAAGTCGCCTCGGCTACAAGGCACCGTGTTTAACTTCAATTCGAGAGACTGGAAGCCTTGCTCCAACTCGCGAAGCAAAATCTTATCGGCGTATTGACGGGCAACGTCTTCGTTCAAACCCAATTCATTTTGCGCATCCCCAAAAGCCTTATTCCAGGTCTTGTGAGCGTAGGGCAGAAGAACCTTATCCAATTCAGCTAACGTAAAGCCGCCGAATTGTTGAGCTGTGGCCACAAGCGTAATGTCGCCGATCACCTGCAGGGCAGAAAGCACCGTCTTCGGTTCCGTGTATTGAACGTTAGACATCTCAAAGCCGCCCTGAAGGACCGTCTTAATATCAAACAAACAGCAGTTCACACAGCCCAAGATCATGTCGCGCAGGTCATGGATGTAAATGTCACCGCGTTCGATCAATTCTTTTTCTTTGGCAGACAGATAGAACTGTTTATAAAGGCTCTTTGTCAAATAACCCTTGATCAAAGAACCCTTGGTGGACACCAAGGAGCTGTCAAAGTTAGCATTTTCGCGATCGCCCAAACGAAGGACATCGTCGGCGTCTTGACGCAACTTTTCAAAAGTCTTGGCGTAATTGGTTTTGTAATAGCGGTACTCGGCGTATGACTTGGCGACGTCTTCAAAACCGGTCACCGACAACACGGCAATGACAAGCTCATGAAGTTCAGCGACGGTCACCTGGTCGCGGTCTTTGATACGACGGAGGATGGCTTCAACGATTTTGTGACAAGAAGGCTCGTCAACGGTTTTATCGCAACGCATGGCGGCCTTATTGACCGCGATAGAGATCTTTTGCGGGTTGAAGTCTTCAAGTGACTGATCTTTTTTTACAACTTTCATGGCACATCCTCTGACGGTCAAATGACGTCAACTCTTATTTTTTAATAGGGAACGAGGGAGTCATTTTAATCACTATCAATTGAATTTCAAATAGTAAAAACTACTATCTTTTGGATGTAAAATTCATATTGACACAAGATATTGGTTGCTAAAAAAGTATTATTTTTGAAAACTGAATGTGATCAATAAGTTAGGCAATTAGCATTAGTGTTTTTTAAAAGTGTAACTATCCGTCTTTTTAGTTCTTTTCTATAGCTTCAATAGTCAGTGTAATTAAATTTTTATTCTCTAAAAGAGATTGTCCGATATACACTGCATACAGTAGATACCGTTAAATTTATAGATGAACCCATTGGCAGTACGTGCGGTTTGTGTCTTCTGTTTCATTCAAAAGCGTCTCAAATGAGGCTGTAAATGCGATTTAGAGTTACTGTACTGACTGCCTTTCTTTCTATTGACATTGGTCCTACAACTGGATTGGAACCCGGGAGGCAGGACAGCCTCTGTGACTTAGGAATGGCCCTCCAGTTTAGCAAACATTTTCCAAGCGTTCTTCCGAGTTGCTAAGCATGAAGCCTGTAATTAAACAAATTGGGTCATCTAGTTTAGTTTGGGGCTCTATTAAGCCTTTCTTTTCTCTAAATTCCACCGGTGATAGGTAGCCTAAAGCAGAATGCGGATGCTCTTCGTTATAAAGCTTCACAACATCTGGCAAGCTACTTAATGCCGTTTCAGCACTTTCAAGCTCTATAAACGGTAGATAATCCCGTTTGAGTGTTTTAACATCAAGAAAAAACCGCTCGGGTTTCGAGCGGTTCAAAGGAGTCTAGAGCGCCTTATTTTGCTTTGTACTCACGCAATTTTTCCGTGCCGTACATCGCGGTCATGGCTTTCCCATCCGGACCGATGGTGCCGCGGTGCATACCGGCGGAATTCATCGGGAAGGCGTACTGACCCTTGCGATCCAAGATAATCAAGCCACCGGTGCCGCCGATGGCGCCGACATCCTTAATGGCCGCTTCGCCGGCTTTTTGCACATCAGGACCCTCGTACTTGTAGTGTACGGAAACGTTGTAAGCGGCAGAAGTACGGATAAACATTTCACCAGAACCGGTTGCGGAAACAGCCACCGTGTCGTTGTTGGCATAGGTGCCGGCACCGATGATGGGGCTATCGCCGATACGACCGAAACGCTTGTTGGTCATGCCGCCTGTGGAGGTGGCAGCAGCGAGGTTGCCGTGTTTATCCAGCGCAACTGCGCCGACCGTTCCGAATTTGTAGTCGTACATCAAAGGATCGATGTAGAGCTCGGCATTGGAAGTTTTCTTGGCGCCGTCGTGATCCAACAGGATTTGTTCTTTTTCTTGAGCTTTTTTCAACTGATCATAGCGATGTTGGGTGAAGAACCACTTGGGATCGACGATTTCGGCACCATTGGCCGCACAGAATTTTTCTGCGCCTTTTGAAGCCATCATGACATGGGGCGATTTGGTGCGAACCAAGTCAGCGCAATTCACCGGATGCTTGACGTTGGTCACGCCGGCAACAGCGCCTGCTGTCAACGTCTTGCCGTCCATGATGGAGGCATCCAACTCGTTTTTCCCTTCATTGGTGAAAACGGCACCGCGACCGGCGTTGAAAATGGGATTGAGTTCCATTTGGTTGATAGCAGCCTTTACCGCTTCGACGGAAGTGCCACCGCGATTGAGCACTTCATAGCCTGCTTTCAAAGCCGCCTGCAGACCTTCGTGATAGGCCTTTTCTTCTTCAGGTGAAAAACGGCCTTCGACGATATTGCCGGCGCCGCCGTGAATGACTAAGCGGAAATCATCGGCAGCCAAAGCCGTGCCGCTAAGCGCAAGTCCAAGAGATAGTGCAACGAGTGTTTTGCGCATTGCTGTATCCTTTCTGAAAGATGCGTTAAAACGAGCTTTGAGTATATCCAATCAGCCATTAAACACTTTGTTAATGTCGCTTTGTGCCGTTAGTTCATGTCAATGAATGACGAAAAACAATGGGAATATTTACTAGCTCTGAATACAAGATAATCAATTTAACCAAACAACTATCAGGCACATTTAATTCTCAAAAATTAAAAAATCTTGCTTTTATCCATCAAAATGCTAATGGTAGCTATTCGATTGATCCGTACCTAGTTCAATCTATTCAATCAAATCTCGCATTTAGAAATCTATTGACTGAGACCATTGAGTTTGGTTTAAAACAAAATCAAATACAATACGCAAATCGCTATAAAGAAACAGATTTTGTTTTATATCAAAAATACACCTATGATGAGGTTCAACGTCTTTTAGGGTGGACTCGCAATTTAAATGCTCAAAATATTGGCGGATACTTCTAAGACGCAGAAACTAAGACACTTCCTGTCTTTATTAACTACGTTAAAGAAGAGAACGCTATTGCATATGAAGACCGATTCATTTCTCCGGATGAACTCATTGCATTATCTAAGCACCCGAGAAAAGCGAGTTCGACAGACGCTGACCATATGTTTAAGCGTACCGAAGCCGATCGGAACAACAAAATTTATCTTTTTGTGAGAAAAAATAAAGACGACAAAGAAACTAAAGAATTTTATTTCTTCGGAGAAATAAACGCACATGGAAATCCGACAGAGGTTAGAATGCCGGAGTCCAACGATACGGCTTTTGAGATTCAATACAAACTTGAAACGCCAGTTCGTGCAGACATTTTTGAATATATTACTGCAGGGTAAATGAATGAAAACGATTGAAGTCGTCGCTGCAATCATTAAACACGATGATCAAATTTTCGCCACTCAACGCGGGTACGGTGAATTTGAAGGCGGTTGGGAGTTTCCCGGCGGCAAGATGGAAGCAGGGGAGACACCTCAAAAAGCGCTAGTTCGCGAAATTAAAGAAGAACTTGAAACAGATATCGAGGTAGGAGACCTCATTGATACCGTGGAGTATGACTACCCGAAGTTTCACTTGAAGATGCACTGCTTCATCTGTTCCATTAAGCACGGCGATCTTGTTCTCAAGGAGCATGAAGACGCCAAATGGTTAACAATCGATACTTTAGACACAGTGAACTGGTTACCGGCGGATCTCTCCCTTATCGAAAAACTCAAGTGTTACTTAAAGTAATTGCCAGAAGCTATAACTTATTGAGAATTCATATTTTTTTACGATTTTTCAAAAATGTCAGAAAGCTTTTTAGTTAAAATGGCGAACTCTAATTTCATTTTTGACGGAGTTCGCCAATGCGTACAAAGCTTTTGACCCTCTCCGCCTGTGCGGTACTTTTAACCGGTTGCTCAACTTTTACACATCAACCGGAAATCAATACTGAAGGAATCGACAGCATCTACGTTTACACGGGGATGCCTAAAAACAACGTCGAGTCCGACATTTATCAAGTTCTACTTAAAAAGACCCAAAAAGGATTAGAAGAGAAGGGCTATAAGGTTCTTCACGAAACTTCTAAATCAGACAGCGCCGATGCCAAACTCGTTGCGAGAATTGAAGGTGTTCAAAATAACTACGCGGTATTGGGTACCTACACAAAGCTTCGAGTCCACTACGAATTGCACGACGCTCAAGGCGAGCTGATTTACAAAAAGACTTACTCATCGGATTCACTACCGAATTCGCAGCTTGACGATTGGCACATCGCTTTGGCGACAGACCTTGTTGCTTCAGCCTATCACAAGATCAAGCCGCCTTATGAGAAATTGGCTACCAACGTGACAGAAGGGCTTCTTGAAGATTTCCCCGACGTCAAAGTTAAAAATTAAAGCACCAATGGTAATGAGCGCCTAATCAAAAAGCTTTCGGTCACCGAATGCATACCAGGCGCTCAGTCCCCAAAGTGCCACCGCGCACAACATGAAACCAACCACAGACAGCCACTGACCATCCCCTTGGTAAAGCAGACCGCAGATAAAGGGGCCAAAACCGGCCAAAACGTAACCGATTCCCTGCGCAAGACTGGAAATGACCAAAAGCTGAGAAAGACTGTTGGTCTTTTTTGCCATTAAAATCATCGCCATACTGAAAGTGATGCCTTGGGGAATACCGGCTAAAACACATCCCACAAAGGACCAGGTTCCGCCCAATAACCAAAGGACGATGCCGATAGCAAAACTTGCCGTCATAATCAGGGAGGCCGGGCGCTCACCGCCGACCGCTTTGATGAAAGCCGCCGTCAAAATACTCGCTGGCGCGCTCACGAGCAAGAAAACAGCGGAGCCCAATCCGGCCTCGGAAGCAGAAAAACCTAAAGTGCTCAAAATGGTGGGAAGCCACGCCACCGTTGTATAAATAGTGAGCGACTGCATTCCCATCACAAAAATCACGGCCCATGTCAGGGGCTTTTTCAATAGCGCCCACTGAAAAGCGCCGCCCGCCACAGTGATTCGTTTAGCGCGGGGCGCCAAAAACCACGCCACAAGCGCCAAAGCCGACATCAGCACCCAAAGCCCTAAAGGGGCCTCAAGAGAACCAAACGCATCTAAAAGCGGCACTGAAAAATAAGCGCCTATTGATCCGGAAAAACCGATAAATCCTGTGAACACTCCCATAACCAGGGCGATGTTATTCGGAAAATAATCTCTAAGCAAAACAGGCATCAACACATTGAGAACGGCAATGCCGATTCCGATGAGAGCTGTTGCCATAAGCATGACTGAATAAGAAGGGATTAGACGACCTGCCGTGCCGATAAGAATCAGTGCTAAACAAATCAATACGGTAACGAGAAGCCCGAAACGTTTGCTCATTGCTGGCGCCGCCGCGCAAAAGAGTCCGAAACAAGCGATGGGTAGTGCGGTGAGAAATCCGTAAGCGGGGTAGCCGATATGAAGGGTTTTAATGATTTCCTCTGCAACAGCGCCCACACAGGTGATGGGTCCGCGCATGACCAGAATCGTCATCAGCAAGGCTAGAAAAACAATGATTGGCGGATAAGCCGTATTTTTTATCCCTGTCATTGGTTAAAAATCAAAAAAAGACCCCGAAAGTGTAATCCCTTCGCGGCCTCATTCACAAACGAACAGTCAGATCTGAATTAAATCTGAAATTAATAGAGCTTCGAAATCACTTCGAGGGCAAAAACGTCCTGGGCCTTGATCAGTTCGCCCAATTGTTTATCGTCCTTAAAGTCAATCCCCCGGAAGACATCCGATCGTGATCCCCAAAGCGGTGGAGGCCACCATTGCAAGAAGGTTTATCGGTGAAAAGGCATTGATGAAGCCCGCGCCCATTGAAGATAATGTCTCTAACATGTCGGACTCCTTTTAGCCGAATAAAAGCCCCGTGGGAAGGGGAACTGAAAATACGAGAACACAACCGCCACCATCATGATCATCACGACAACAGTCATCAGGTTGTATTTCATCGGTACCTTCAAAAACAAAAGCGATCCAATCAAATACAAAGCGGTCGAAACGTAATAGCCACAAAAATACAGCAGCACCAGATACAAACCGATCGCTACGAACACACCGAAAAACTGTAGGGGCAAGAACCCGTGAAAGACAATCGGATAGTCGTTTTCAACATGATGGTTTTGTCGGAAAAGAAGGAAAGTGCGGATAAGATAAAGAGTGTTGACAAAAATCTTTGAATGTCTTGTGAAGTCAACGAATTGAATTAAACGAGGGAGAGAGTGGCGGGGGCACTTGGAATCGAACCAAGATACCTCGGTTCAGAGCCGAGTACACTAACCATTGTGCTATGCCCCTAAAGGTACCTAACGAACGTTAGGGCGTGAATTTTATCAGGTTGAAAGCAATTTGTCTGTACCTTCTTAAGTTTTTTTAAGAAGAAGTCTCATACGAACATGGGGAATTCCGTCTTCTAAAAATTCTTCAGACTCTGCCCTAAAACCTAATTTTTCATACAAACCTCGTACGTAAGTCTGTGCCTCAATGACAATTTCTCCAGCTCCTAATTGTTCTTTTGCAAACGCAATTGCGTGTTCGACGATTTTTGTCCCGAGTCCCTGATGACGCTTAACAGCAATCACTCGGCCCAATGAGACTTCATGTCTGAGGACACCGGCAGGAATGACTCTTAAATAGGCCAAAATTGTTTCGCCTTCTTGAAGCCAAAGATGGTAGGAAACTTTATCTGCCTCATCGACTTCCTGATAGGCGCATTGCTGCTCGACGACAAAAACGGCTACTCGTAACCGATAAATTTTAAAGAGCTCTTCAGTGGACAGTTCAGAAAAATGCTTAACAATAAAGTTCATGGTGGCACAGAAATAAAATAGGCACGATTTATTGTAATAAGATCAAGCACCATTGCCTAGAAAGTTAGTCATTAATTAAGTTCCGTAAAAAACGATCATGCTCCATGAGCCAGAGCCTGGGCAATTGACCAACAAATGGTTGAGGTTTGCGGAACTGACGGCAATTTTCAAGACCCCTCTGCTTTCTTTGCTTTATTATCCTTCAGTTATTCCTTCACTTCGTGTCAAATAGAGCGAAAATTTAACCGATTCTGTCTTGTACTATTGAACCTGAAGTCCTAACTTTGTTTTATTTTTATCAATGGTCTTAGCCCACCAATCAATTATCTCTGCGCTGACTTCTCCCTTTTTACTTCTGAGAACGAGACGCTGAGCTTCAAGTCTGAACGGAGAGTTAATCGTCACCACTGAACTGCGAAAAGCGGACTGACCGATTAAAAGGAAGTTCGGCAAAATGGCCCAACCCACCCCACGGGCTGCTAACCCCAAAGCCCATAAACCACTATCGATTTCCCAATAATCCGTGTTAACCACAGCAGGACTGGGGGATTGCGGATCACGCGCATGAACGACTATCTGACGATAACGTCTCAAATCATCCACTGTTGGTCTGTCAATGGCCGCAAGCGGATGATTCTTTGCCACGACAATCGATAACGGGGAGTGGCCCAAAATATATTCATCACTTTCTAGCGACGGATCTGATGAGAAAACCAAAGCCAAATTCATGGCTGTTTTCGTGAAAAACCACTTGGCTTCCGAACCCGAAATATTTTCAATCTGCAGACGAACCGAGGGGAATGATTTAGCAAAAAGTCTTAATAAATCAATCATGACCGGTGCTTCAAGCACCAAATCAATACCCATATAAATGGAGGGAGTTTGAGTCTCGCTAAGTGTAAGCGCGCGGTTTTGCAGACGATCGGCTTCCACTAAAACACGTTTGGCTCCGACCAAAAGCTCTCGACCTTGAGCAGTTAGCACCGGTTTAGGGGTTCGATCGAAAAGTTTATAACCAAGTTCGGCTTCAAAACCGGCAATGTGCATGGACACTACCGACTGCGCTCGCTTGAGGTTTCTCGCGGCCGCCGAAAAGGAACCCGTTTCCGCCACCGCTACAAAAGAGCGAATTTCATCAATTTTAAGACCCATTACGGCACCTCTATCAGAATGTTGATAGATTCTAACTCGTTATTTCGGCTTTTTGATGAAATAATAGCAAGTATCTAGGTTAATCAATTAGTTATTTATGGCTTTACATTCTCTAAAACACAAACCAGACAGTGCAGTCAGCACTTCTGAACATGACTTATCAGTACTTCATACCCAGTCTGACTTACCTTTCAGTGAGAAAACCAATGCGGCAAACCGTACAAAAGCCGTCTCAAAGTTTGAACTTTGGGCTGCCCGTATCGGCTTTTTCACCGGAGGTTTCACCGTTGCATCATGGGCGCCTTTGATTCCCTTTGTGCAATCCAAGCTTGCGCTTGAGCCTTATGTTTTGGGATTCCTTCTTTTGGGATTAGGGGTGGGATCCTTTGTCGGTATGCCTCTTGCGGGTACCCTAACTCAGAGACTGGGCGCAAGAAACGCCATTGCCTTATCAGGTCTTGCCTCTTGCCTGCTTTTAGTGCTTTTGGCGCTGATGCCAGGATTTTACTTTGAGTGCCTTGCATTACTAGCCTACGGCGTTGCCCTAGGTTGCCTTGAAGTCAGCGTCAACATTTACGGCACCTATCTTGAAAACCGTCAAAAAAGCCGTCTCATGAGCGGGCTGCACGCCGCCTACTCCATCGGTGAGGTCGCATCAGCCGCGGCTCTGACTGCTTTATTCGTCTCAGGTTTTGCCCCGATAACCGCCGTCGGATTCTTGATGATTGTTTTGGCTTTAGTGTTAATCGCTATTTTGCGAAAAATTGAAAACACCAAACTCGAAGCACCCAAGAAAGAAAAGACCGGCAAAATCCGTTTTAGCCTGCTAGGCCCCATCGGTGTTTTGGCTGTCATTTGTGGCGTCATCTTTCTGGCCGAAGGCGCAATGCTCGACTGGAGTGCGATTTATCTTCGAGACAATGCCGGAGTACCCCAAGAAGCCAGTGCTTTCGGGTACACGCTCTTTGTCATCGCAATGGCTATTTCTCGCTTGACCGGTGACCGATTAACGACAAAGTTGGGCCCTCAAGCCGTTTTAACGATTGGCACGCTTTTGATTTTAGTAACGCTTTTGGCACTTGTTTTTATACCTCATCCGATCGCTGCGTTTGCCTCACTCTTTGTGATGGGTTTGGGTATTGCCAACTTGGCGCCGATTCTGATTTCTGCTGCCTCCAGAACCAACTCAATGGATAGTGTCAAAGCCATTACCGCTGTTACCACAGTGGGCTATGGTGGCTTATTAGCCGGACCGGCATTGATTGGAGCGATTTCATCGGCCGTTTCATTACAGGGTGCTTTCTTATTTATCTGTGCGCTGCTTACGATGGGACTGGTGATGATTAAACGGCATCAAAGTGTTTTCAACTAATCCGTATTAATAGGGGAAAAAGCCGGGCAAAAACTGCTCGGCTTTTTTGTCGCTGTTAAAAAGAACCAAAAATATCAATCGTAGAGAATTCCTCAAAGATGAGCGACATTCAGGCAATCATTCTCAAAGAGCTTTTGCAAAAATAAAACAAAGAAAATTTGTTCAAAAGGGAGAAAAAAATGAAAAAAATCCTGCTGCCTTTTGTTTTAAGCACTTTATTGATGGGAGAAACTGTTATGGCCCAAACCATTGAAATGGTGATCGGGGAACGCGCTTTTACCGTTGAACTTATCGAGCATGAGGCGGCTCGGTCCTTTGCTGACAGGCTGCCAATGACGCTAACATTTGAAAATTTTGGTTCAACCGAACGCATCGCTTATTTAAAACAACCTTTAACGATCGGTTCAGCACCGACAGCTACTGATCCGAAACTCGGAGATCTAGCCTATTACATTCCTTGGGGAAACATTTGTGTTTTCGTCAAAGATTTCAGACATTCAGAAGATTTAGTCCCGATGGGGAAAATGTCATCCGAAGCCACCGAAGCTCTTAAACAAAGCGGAAATCAGCCTGTTACATTCAGAGCAATTAAAAAATAGTGGAGAGTTAGTATGAAAAGACGAGACTTTCTTAAATCATCGGCTCTGACAGTCGGGGCATTGGCCGCTCCCGGACTGACTCTCGCTGCCGACAACGACCTAACCTCGCGCTTGACTCACCGCCTCAACGATGCCAGCGCTCCGGAAGTTTTCTTTGTACCGCAAGTCAATTCAGAGGCGTTAATTCGTGTCTATAGTGCATTAAAACAAGCACTTAAAGGACGCGTTGGCATCAAAATGACTTTTGAGACTCCTGGTGGACCGCATTTAGATCCGCAATTAGTAAAGGCTTTAGCCGATCACACAAAAGCCACTTTAATTGACAATAATTGCTATCCGCCAAGAGACACAGCGAGCAAACATCTGGAAGTTGCTCGTGGCAACGGTTTTGACGAAACCATCGCCCCCATTGATATTTTGGATGCTGACGGATACATGGATCTTCCGGTATCAAAAGGCTACCACTTGAAATTTGCCAGAACCGGCAGTCATTTTGCCAATTACGATACGCTGATATCAATGGTTCGCTTTAAAGCCCATTTTTTAGATTTCTATGGTGGCACCCTCAAAAATTTGTCCATTTGCATGGGAACAGGTGTGGAAGGAAAATGCCTTATCCACTCAGCCGGTGAAGTGATGGATCATTTTTCATCGCGCGATGATCAAACGACCTGCGAAGCGATGGCAGATGCTGTTAAAGCCGCCATGCAAGCTAAGCAGGGGAGATGGGCATTCGTTAACGTTCTGGATGCTTTTGAACCGACCGATGGTTGCGAGCATGCTACCAATCTTGGCAATATCGGCATTTTGGCGAGCCTTGATCCTGTTGCCGTTGATCAGGCCTCCATCGATTTAACTTTTGGTGCCGCACCGAATGAGACGGTCAGACAAATCTGGGAAAAACGACACTCCACCATGTTGACGGCCATTGCCGAAAATAACAGCGTCGGTTACACGCACTACCGGTTCACCGAAATTAAATAATTCGTTAGCTTTGCGCTATTCACTTTTTGGTTCAGGCAACAGGAACGAAGAGATGGCGCAAAGCGCACCGATTACAACGAGCATCACCATAACGGTGGTAATGCCGTATGCGTCAGCCACCATTCCTAAAATCGGTGTAAAAATCCCACCTAAACTTGCTGACAATCCCATGGTTACGCCCGAAGCCAATCCAACGTTTTTGGCTAAATAAGATTGTCCCAAAACCACAAAAGCCGCATAGGTTCCATTCAACGTGAAGCTGATCAGAATAAGAATCGGGTATATCCACCATACTGAGGGAACTACCAACACTAGTGCAAAGGCGGGGGCCATCAATAAATAACCCAACTTGCAAGCACGAATCAATCCCACTTTATCGGTTAACCAACCGCCCAACACGGTCATAACCGCACCGCTTAAACAAAGGAAGGACAATAAAGTCCCCGATAAAGCTTCTGATATACCAAAGCGGTAGATACAGTAAAGGGGAAGGAAGGCCAAAACGCTTGTCTGCGCGATACTTCTAAATAAAATGACAAAGCTCAAGCGCATAAATCCATGCCAATCGTTCGTGCTGCCGGTCGATACTTTCTTTTTATTTGCCGGGATTTTTTGGTTCTCAGCCCGTACAGAAGCAACCATTTTTGGGACAGCCCAAATCATTAACGAAGACATCAAAAGTCCGAAAACCAAAAACAATACAGTCCCTGAAGTGCCCCATACGCTCAGAGCTGCAGCCGCAATCATTGGAGCAACGCCAAAACCGAGGTTGCCGCCAACCGAGAAAATACCGATTCCGGTGGCTTTATTACCTGAAGAAATACGATTAACAGTCCGCGCCGCGACAGGGTGAAAGATCGAGCTTCCCACTCCCATCAGTGTAATGGCGATAAAAACAAACCAATAATTAGAAAAAAGGCCGGAAATCCCCAAACCGATACCGCTCATTGCGATACCCAACGCCATAAACCATTGTTTTGAACTCTTGTCCGCCCAATAACCAAATACCGGCTGAACAATAGAAGACAAGCAGGATGAAGCAAACATAAGGCCTGCCACTTCTGTGTAGCTTAACCCGTTGTATAAAACTAAGAAGGGGAGAATAGCGGGGAGGGCACCTGGTGCCAAATCCACACATAAATGACCAAGAGAGAGTAAATAAACGAAAAATTTCTGCACGGCAAAGCCCACTGCGATGAACCGGTGACGGGGATTAGCATAACAGATTGATCGTTGGGAAAATAGGTTATTTAATTTATTTTTGAAATAATTTTAATACAATCCTTAATTTTTATTTGCTTTTCAAGATCGAATTATGATACAATACAAAATATAGAATGGATAGATGTTTTTTTTATTTCAAGTTTAAAAGATCTGGCATTGAAAATTATGTTGAATAACAAGTTATCCCAATCGCTTTTAGTGTCAGTTAGTCTATTAATATTGTTCTCGAGTTCGCTTCAAGCTCAGCCGATTACAAAAGATATGCCTGAAGAACAGCATGAAAGAATTCAAGAAGCGTCATCGGTAACGCCAATTACATCGGTTTTAGAAATTTTGAATCAAAGACTGTATAAGCCTTCTGAACTCAAGGAGCTTTTGGCGCTGATTCAATCTTTTCCAAGACCTGGAATCGGACAGGCGCAGATGGCCGAACAGCTCAATGCCTACGGAATCAATGCCTTTAACCAGAAAGACTACAGTCTTGCCGTTAAACTCTTTCAACGCGCCGCAAAGGCCAATCCTGCAGAAACATCAATATGGTGCAATCTGGCTGCAAGCAGTCTGGAAACAAAGGACTATGCGACAGCACAGTCCTCAGCTCTTCAGGCTCTGATATTGCATCCGTACAAAAGAGACATCTGGAAATTAGTTCAACAAGCTTGCGCACAAAACAATAATGATACGTGCAGACAAAACGCAGAAATCGTTTTGAAAGCAATGACTCCTTCGGAATAACTCAGAGGAACTGAGCTCCGATTATGCCTGCCAGCATAAGCGGAATGTTGTAGGCAATAAAGGTCGGAACACAAGTATCCCAAATATGATCATGCTGGCCATCTGCGTTTAACCCGCTCGTTGGTCCAAGCGTCGTATCCGAAGCCGGAGACCCGGCATCGCCCAAGGCTCCAGCCGCTGACATTAGAAGAATGGTCGCGGGCAGTGAAAAACCAACAGCCTCACACAAAGGCACGTAAATTACAGCCAAAATAGGAACAGTGCCGAAGGAAGTTCCGATCCCCATGGTGACAATTAAACCGATCAAAACGATGATCGTGGCAGCCATAACCTTATTGGTGTGCAAATAAGGGACGACACTTTCAATTAATTGTCCGACAGCACCGGTTTCTTTGAGAATCGCCGCATACCCGCCGGCAATCAGCATGACAAAGGCAATAAATCCCATCATGGAAATACCGTGGGCAATATGCTGATCCAATTCCGAAAAACTAAAAGCCCTGCCCAAAATCATGACAATCAGTCCAAATAAGGCGGCTAAAGGTAAAGATTGCCAAATAAGCTGAACTGCCACCGCCAAAACAATAGCGATAAGTGCTGCCCAGTGCTTTTGTTCAAGCTTCGCAACAACCTCAGTCTTTACCTCAAGTGCAGCTTCAGAGTCTTTATATTTCCTTGGCTTTCGATAAAAGCCGAAAATCATGACCAAAAGACCAATAAACATTGATAGGCCAAGAATCCAATTGACAGAAGCCACATCTGAAACCGTGGTTGTCATACCGCTTCGCGTCATGCTGTCGGCAACAATGCCTTGGAAAATAAGACCGAAACCAATCGGTAAGGTAATATAAGGAGCTTCCAGACCAAAACTTAATGCGCAAGCAGCGGCACGTCGATCCAACTGCATTTTGTTCATCAAAGTCAAAAGAGGCGGAATAAGAAGCGGAATGAAAGCGATATGAACAGGTACCACGTTTTGGGACAAACAGGCAATAAATGCGAGAACCAAACAGAAAACCATCCTGCGTGATCTTAAATGTTTAGATAGCCACGCAACCAACATCTGCATCAGTCCGGTATCAGCGATAGCAACGGCGAATGTGCCTAATAATATATAGGATAAGGCTGTTGTGGCGTTAGCGGAAAAACCGTCAGCCAACAAAGTCATCGTTTGACCGATTTCAAGGTGACCGGAGATACCGGCTGTAATAGCTGCGAATATCAAAGCTAAAAGTACATTGACTTTAACCAAACACAATACGCAAAGCACCAACACTGAAAGAATAATCGGATTCAAAATCAAATCCATCTGACACCTCAAAATTTTTAACTGGTTCGACTTATACTACGCCTAACTAAATAACAAAAGGAAAATTCGTTTACAGTAGAGTGCGTAAGGCAATCGTCCTAACTTTAAAAATTCCGCCTTGATTCCTCTTAATATCTCGCAACATAATAATAGTTATGTTGAATTATCACGAGTGTTTAGTTATTCAAAGTTCCTCTTCTAACCAACTGATATCTCATATAAATAATCACTTATTTGAAAGACCGAGGAAAAAATTAATTTCTAACACTAGCCAATCCGAAATCCTGCAACTGGATGCTTCTGCTGAAAAAATAAAGCTCAAAATTCTGCAAATTTTGATCGCAGTCAAATCTTCAATTTGTCGACAGGATAAAGCCTTTCATAAAAAATCATTACTTTTCTACTTTGGCCTTCTACTGCAAAGCCCTTATACCGATAATCACTGTTATGTATTCGGTGAACTGCGAAATAAGATTTTTATTTAATAAAAGTTGATCTGTTCAAAATTTTCAGCTTATTTTGTCGGCCAATCAAGCCTTTTATTCAAATATATATTAAAAAAACTCGTCTATTTTCAATTGGTTAGTTATTTTTTGTTGGAAAAACTTTTTTGTAAACTGCTTCGCATTGTGTTTGAACAATATCCCATGAAAGGATTTTTAAAATGAAAAAAACACTTGCAAGCCTCATTTTTGCAACCATTGTTGCCGGCAGCACTGCTGCGCAGGCCGCTACCATCCTCGTTGGCACCGATGCGGGCTTAGCCCCTTTTGAATTCAAAGACCAAAAAAGCGAAGAAATCGTCGGTTTTGACATGGACATCATTAAAGCGGTTGCCAAAGCTGTCGGTGATGAAGCAAAAATTCAAAATATGCAGTTTGCAGGCATCATCCCCGCTCTTCAAACCAATATGATTGACGTAGCCGTGGCCGCAATCACGATTACAGATGAACGCAAAAAACAGGTACTTTTCTCTGACCCTTACTACGATGTTGGCCTGGCAATGGTCATTAAGGCGGCAAACAAAGACAAGTACTCAGAGCTCAAAGACATCGAAGGTAAAGCTATTTGTGCTCAGATAGGTTCCACCGGCTCTCTTTTGGCACAATCGGTTAAAGGGGCTAAGGTGATGAATTTTGACCAAGTAGCCGAAGCATTGATGGAACTGAAAATGGGCGGCTGTGAGGCTGCGCTTTTAGGTGATACGACAGCTCGCCATTATCAAAGTCAGCACCATGACAAGGATCTGTTGATCGTTCCTCACCTCTACAATCCGAAACAGGTTGGTTTTGCGGTCTCCAAAAATAATCAGGCGCTCGTCGAAAAACTCAACAAAGGTCTGGCAGCTATTAAAGCAAGTGGCGAGTATGACAAAATTTACGAAAAGTGGTTAGGCAAAAAAACTCACTAACTCAGTACATCCGAACCCAAGGCAATCCATCATCCAAGAGGTTTGCCTTGGTATTTTCATTGCTTTTCCACTGACCTAAATTTTTGCAGACTGTGAAATGCTAGTTAACTGATTCTTCGTCTGGCACAGCAGTATAAAGGCCAACTTGTCCGACTTTGAACGAAAAAATTAATTTTCTGACACTAACCAGTTCAAAAGACTCAGACACCGTATCCCAGAATATTGTTGACCGATAAACAAAGGATCCAATGTCAAAATACATTTAGGATAATGATCGGCAATATTCTTTAATGAGTTTAATTCTCTCTCAAGAGTTTGCTCATCAGAAAGGTAAGCCGCTACTTGGTAATAAACATAATCATTTCCATTAGCCGCTACAAAATCAACTTCCCCCGCCCTATCTGTGCCAACATAAACAGACTGATATCGTCTCTTAAGTTCTAAATAAACAATATTTTCAATTACATGACCCAAATCCGGGCTTATACTGCTTATTAAGAACTGCCGAAAGGTCGGATCAACCAAATAATATTTCTCATCCTGTTTTAATAACTGACGACCCTTAAGGTTGAATCGCGGAACTTTAAAGCAAAAATAGGCGTCCTCCAGTGCTTTTAAGTAAGCTGAAATTGTTGGTTCAGAAAACGATACTCCGAAGGACTTAGCCGTATTGGCAATTTTTCTAACTGATAACGAGGATCCCAAGCTTGAAGCCAGAATTTGAGACAACTTGATTAACAACGTGACATCTTTGATTCCTTTTCGATTACCCACATCTTTCAAAATCATAGAATCAAACAGCATTTGATAATAGTCTTTGCGCTCTCTAGGCATTCCTCTAAATAAAAGCGCCCCCGGGAAACTGCCTTCCGTAAGGTAAACCGCTAAATTTTCTCTGGAAGGTTCATCATGTTCTCTTGTTGTTAAAAATTCTTTGAATGAAAACGGATAAACCTTGATTTCCAAGTAACGACCCGTCAAATATGTTGTCAATTCTCCTGATAGAACATAGGCATTCGAACCGGTCATATAAAGGTCAATGTTTCCGAACAACATTAGGCTTTCGGCGACCTTCTCAAACCCCGGACATTCTTGTATCTCATCAATGAATACGTAATAAATTGAATCTTTGGCTATTTTTGAAGCAATGAAATCGTATAGGGATTTTTTATTCCTTAACGACTCATTAGATAAATCTGCCAAATTTAATTCAATAATGTGATTTTCGTTAATTCCGCTGGCTAACAGCTCGTTTTTCCATAATTGCAAAATCGTCGACTTACCACTGCGCCTCGTGCCGGTAAGTATTTTGATGATCGGTTTATCTTTTAACCGTTTTAACTGCTCAATGTAATAAGGACGAGGAATCATAAGATCGTCAAAATTAAATTTTATACTTTCGAAATTTTTGCTAAAGTATAAAATATTTTTTAGACAATTGACACTATGTGACCTTGCCTGAAAATAGTTGACAGTTTTTAAAACTATGACTGATTCGGTTGATAAACTTTTTAGTATTGCCAGATTTTCGTTACGAACTGGACTTAATTTGCTCACAGCCCCCGTACGACAAGGTTAATTCCCATAAGAACCATCGTAACCGAGAGAATGATCACAAGGAGTCTTGGTTTGCTCTTCTTTGCAATACGGGCGCCGATCTGAGCACCGATCACACAGCCGCAACCAATACAAATGGCCGGAACCCAAATAATGTGATTCAAGGAAGCATGGCTAATTGTGCCCACCAGAGAGCTGACCATCAAAATGAAGGTTGAAGACGCGGTGGCGATTTGAGCCGGGAAACCCAAAATAAAAACCATCATTGGGACATCGATAATACCGCCGCCAATGCCAAAAATAGTCGAGATAAACCCAACACCAAAGGTCAGAACTACACCAAGCCAAAGGTTAAACGGGGCCGTTGCCGGATCGAAGTCTTCAGGACGCGCAGTGGCTCGTTTGGAATTGGATTTCCAATACATGAAGCAACCTAAAACGACAAGCAGGCAACCAAAAGCGATGGAAAAACTCGCGCCAGTGAAATATTTGGAGACGAAACTGCCACAAAAAGCACCGGGAATGGTACTAAGCGCAAACGGTATCGCCGCTCGGAACATAATGCGCTTTTGTTTCATATAGGCATAAGCTCCGGAGACTGCGTTACAAGCTACAGCAAAAAGACTGGTACCGATAATTTGCTGAACTGTGCTGAACGTCATGGAACCATCGGGAGCGTACATCGTATACATGAAAAGCGGCACAAGAATCAGGCCGCCACCAAGTCCGATAAGTGTCCCAAATGTACCGACACAAACACCAACCACCAAAAAGAATAAAAAGTCCATGATCAAAAAAGCAATTAAAGAGGTACCTTCCATTGGTTATATACTTTTCTATATGGCTTATCAACAAGTATTTTTTCTTAGAAGAAGCTTTTAACCAACACGAAGAACATCAGAAAACCGAGTGGTATAGGAAGGACTTTTCATTTCGCGCTTCATTTTCCAATCTTCCGAATCGCGTTTAACAGCCGAAAAGCAAATCGTGCCGTTTCCGTATTTATTGTTTATTTGGTCCAATGTTTCCGATAAACGTTCCTGTTTTTCCCTTACAAGGCCAAACAAATCTTCAGTCGTTTCCCCTTTACGCCGAATATTTTCCAAAATAACGCCGGCTTTTTTATAGGCAATTCCTTTCACGTAGTGTTTTTCCAGAAGTGTTACGGCGCTCTTTAATATGGTTGGTGTGTCGTTTACGTACATTGCCAAATCAACAGCATCCATGGTGGCGTACACAGGCTTTTCCGTTTTAAAGCGGTTTGAATAAAGAAAAATACCGACTCGGGAGGTCATCAGATGCTCTTGCCGTAAGACTCGCGCGGCCTCTTCAGCATGCATGGTAATTGCGCTTAAAAGGTCGTTTCGATCGAACACATCCTTGGAAAAGCTTCGGCTGCGAAGAATTCTTTTTCTCGTTGGAGGCGTAGGTTCAAACTCAATTGACTCAATCCCCCGGAGTTCTCGGGCTGTTTGAATCACATTAATAGGGAAACACTGCTTTAATAAACTTTCAGAAGCTTGGGCTAAATCCAGAGGCGTTTGAATCCCGAGTTTCTTTAAACGCATAGCCAATTGGGAGCCGATTCCCCAAATTTCCTCAACTCCTTGATAAGCCAATGCTTTTTCTTGTCTTGAGAAAGAAAGGTCATTCCAATTTAAAACACCATGAAGAGCCGGGATTTTCTTAGCTAAATGATTGCAGTATTTGGCTAGTGTTTTGGTGGGAGCAATGCCGACACAAGCCGGAATGCCAATCCATTGTCCAATACGTTTCCGAATGGAAAACCCTAATGTTGTTAAGTCATCTAATCCTGAGAGATCCGCAAAGCACTCATCAATGGAGTAAACCTCAATGGCAGGCACCAAACCGGCAATGATATTCATCATACGGGAAGACATATCGCCGTAGAGCTCGTAGTTGCTTGAAAAGACCGCAACCTGATGGCGGCGAATAATATCTTTAACCTGATAAAACGGTATGCCTCTTTTTAGTCCCAGTGCTTTAGCTTCTGCCGTCAGCGTGACAATACAGCCATCGTTGTTACTTAAAACAACCACCGGACGGTGACGTAAATCGGGTCTGAAAACGCGTTCACACGAGGCATAAAAAGAATTTCCATCAATCAGAGCGTACATAGGTACCCTCAGCTAAGCGGCGACTTTCCTGGAAACAGATTTGATCACGAAATTGACAACCCCGAATAACTGCCACTCCTGACCTTCCTGCGGATAAATATCCGGGTATTGACCGCTTGAATTCTCCGCTTTTAAATAAAAGCCCTCAGGTGTGCGCACAAATCGCTTGACGGTATAGTCGTTATCAATCTGCATGACAACGATGTCTCCATTCTTAGGACTGCGGGAGCGATCTACAACAATTAAATCATCTTCCGAAAGCCCCGCATCAATCATCGATTGACCGGAGACTCTTAAAACAAAGGTGGCCGCATCGTTATCAACTAACAGTTCATTAAAGTCAATCGTTTCCTTGTAACTTTCCGCCGGCGACGGAAAGCCTGCCTGCACAGAATATTCAAAGAAAGGCACTGAAATTTTTGAGCGCGGATGAACGGCCTTTATACCGACAGATGAATTCTTTGTAATGCTGTCAGAGGTTGTCAAAGTCTGTCGAAGCCACTTTCCGCCCCCTTTTTCCTGAAACACCCTTTTCTGATCCGCAGTCACACGAGCAATAATGGTTGCCTTTAAGGCTGCATCCCCTTCCGGTTTACGACCGGCGTTAACTCTTTTACCGCCACGCTGCTTTTTTAACATAACCGTTCCTTATCTTTTATTGAAATTGTAATACACAATCAATAAAAGTCAATTAAAGTTCTTGATGGACTTAAATCAGGTAGAGAGTAGAAATTTTTAGTCTAATTCCCCTATCCGGGTCAAAAATTGATGAACTTCCAATGCCGTGCGAATATTGAGTTTATGGCAGGCGTTGCCGCGATGGATTTTGACCGTATGTTCTTGAATTTGCAGTTGATCGGCGATGACTTTATTGGATAAATTCTGAGCCACCAGTTTCAAAATCATACGTTCACGATTTGTCAGCGCCTCATATTGCGCATGCAGCATCTGCGTCTCGTACTGTTTTCGTCTGGCCTGAAGATTTTCCTCAACTAATCGTGCAGCGGTTTCGCGCAATTTTTCCGGTTCAACGGGTTTTTCGTAAAAGTCTTTCGCTCCCCGCTTCAAGGTGTCAACCGCCAGACCAATGTTGCCATGCGCCGATAGAAAAATAATCGGAAGATCTATTTCCCGCTTGTTAATTTCCTGCTGCAGCTCAGGCCCACTCATCCCCGGCATTCGCACATCCAAAATAATGCAGCCGGGATATCGAAGATCATCTTTTTCCAAAAACTCTTCGGCCGTCGCATAGCAAGCCGTCTCCAATCCCACGACTCTCAACGTAAAGGCTTCAGAATTTCGAACCGTTTCCTCATCATCGATGATTCGGACAATGGGACGATAAAGATCAGGATTCACAAGAGCTTTCATTGTTTTTTCTATTGCAGTTATCAAAGCTAAGTTTAACCATTAAACCGTGAGGATTAAACGCTTCGAATTGAAGACGAGTGGTATGCCGTTCGGCAATCACTCGACAAATGGACAGCCCCAACCCCAGTCCTTCAATTTTTTCACTTTGACATCCTCCTCGCCGTGAACGG